>DYKI01000016.1:0-34222 GCA_020722705.1 Chthonomonas calidirosea
AAGCCATCGCGGAAATGCTCAGGGCAGCGCGCTAAGTCCGGGAGGGACGGCGTCCCCGCCGTCCGAAACAGGGGTCATCGGGGACGGTGACCCTCCCACGGGAGGGACGGCGTCCTCGCCGTCCGGAACTTCGGCGTGGCCGGGTTGGCGCTAGATCGGTCGGCGCCGAACCGTTGTCCCGTTCGGCCCGTCGCCCACCTCATAGCCCCTGTCTATGAGCTCCTGTCTGAGGCGATCGCTCTCATCCCAGGCACGCGCCTTCCTGGCCGCGTTACGTCGTTCAACAAGTGCCGCAATGTCGCTCGGAAGGGCCTCGTCCTTCTGTTCTGCTCGCTCCGCAATGCTGAGGCCAAGGACGGAATCAAACTCGCACCAGAGGCGGTGGCTGCCATACCGGTTTAGAAGACCGATACCCTGCGGAACGTTCAGATCGTCGTTGATCGCGGCAAGCACTTCGGCACGGGCGTCGGCGTAGGCTGACGCGTCGCTGAGCGGGTCCCGGTCGGGTCGAACGGCGTAGACCTTCCGAAGCCCCTGCTGAGCCGCCTCCAGGGCGTCCATGGTGAACCGCAGCTCAGAGCGATAGTGCGCCTGCAAGCACAGGTAGCGGTAGGCAAGCGCATCAAATCCACGTTCGGCCAGAGCTGACAGCGTCAGGAAGTTCTCGATGGACTTCGACATCTTCTCCGATCCGATCAGCAGCCACTCGCCGTGCAGCCAGTAGCGCACAAACGGCTGACCGGTTGCGCCCTCGCTCTGCGCGATCTCGTTGGTATGGTGGACGGGAATGTGGTCCACGCCTCCGCAATGAATGTCGAATGTGGGTCCGAGGTACTTCATGCTCATGGCGGAGCACTCGATATGCCATCCCGGGTATCCCCTGCCCCAGGGGCTGTCCCACTGCATCAAGTGCCTCGGGCGCTTCAGGAACCACAGGGCGAAATCGTTTGGATGGCGCTTCTCGGTATTGAGCTGGACCCGGCCGCCGGCGCCTGCCTGCAACCCTCGAAGGTCCAGGCGAGCCAGTTTCGCGTAGTCGCTGAACTTGGACGTGTCGTAGTAGATCGTGTCCTCAGTGGCATACGCATAGCCTCGCTCAAGCAGCCGCTCGATGAGTTGAATCATGTCGGGCACATGCTCGGTAGCCCGGCATATGATCTCCGGTCTCTCGATGTTGAGGCGACCCATGTCCAAGAGCCACGCGTTCTCGTACTTTCGCGCCAGCTCCCAGACATCCACGCCTTCGCGTCGGGCGCCTTTCTCCATCTTGTCCTCGCCCTCGTCGGCATCGGATTCCAGATGCCCAACATCGGTGATGTTCATCACGTGCATGGGCACATACCCGTTGAAACGCAGGGTCCTGCGGAGAACATCCTCGAAGACGTAGGTCCGGAGGTTGCCGATATGCGCGTAGTTGTACACCGTCGGCCCGCAGCAGTACATGCCCGCTCTGCCGGGTACGAGGGGCACGAAATCCTCAACGGACCGCGAAAGCGTGTTGTACAAGCGGAGCGTCATTGTTCAACCTCCATCAGGGAGCGACGGCGTCACCGCCGTCAGGAATCAGAGTCGCGCCTGGTACGTGCAGCCATGAAAACGTACTGCTGGGCCCACCCGGCGTACGGTCCCATGATACCGCGGAACGCGGACGCGAGCGCAGTGTACACGTTCGTCGTGAGGCTCTTCCCGGCAAGGTCAGGTCGGTGACGCGAGACGACATAACGCCGTACGTGCCGGTCAACCGGGATCACGTGATCGTGGCCCAGGCCGAATAGGCCGACGCAATCGGCAACCTTCGGTCCCACACCGGGCAGTGCCATCAGTCTGGTGCGAGCCTCATCCCAACGCAGGAATGCCAGCTCCGAGAGGCTGTCGGTTCCCTGCGCGGCGATCCGAGTGCCAAGCTGCGCCAGATACCGTGCCCTGTACCCGAACCCGGCTTCGCGAAGCACGTCCTCGGCGAGTCTCCCGACATGCGTCAGGCTCGGTTCCGCGAACAGGTCCGCCGCCCACGGGGCGATGATCCGCCGGCCGGTCATCCGTGCCAGAGCACGGATCATCCTGGCAATCCGCGGCACGTTGTTGCACGAGGAGCAGACAAACGCGCACAGCACCGTGTCGGCGCTCTGTCGCAGCACTCTGAGCCCCCTGAAGCGCTCAATCAGCAACGCGAAGCTCGCATCGGCAGCCGTCCACGTGCGATACAGACCCTCAATGTCCACATCGAGCGCCAGGTAGCGCTGGATCACATCCCAACGGCCCTCCGGCCACGTTGCCCATCGGAAACCGTCTTCTTCGGGTTCGAGCAGTACGCCGGTCTCGCCGACCGCACCGATCCACCGGCCATTCTCCAGCTCGTGCCACCCGAACGACTGGCCGCTTGTCAGCGTAAGGGGGATGTTGAGCTCAGCAGCCGGGATACCGGCCCATTCCAACGCAGGAGGTTCCGACATATGATCAGAGGCCCGGCTGTTGAGCGCGGATCGCCTTCGGGCCGGGAGGCGGGAAGTCAGGACCGAACAGCTCAGGGAAGTGCCTGACCGCTGCTGGACTTTCCGTCACGTAACGCTTTCCATTGGCGAGATCACGGGCCCGGCGCAGCCAACGAAGGCCGGCCATCCGACCGCCAGCCCGGCGTCCAGCGATACCAGGTCAACGACCTGAGCGCCCGTTCTCCCGTTGACACATCCACATTGGCCGCGATTCTGGACCGGTCTGCTCTTGCCCGGAGCGCCGTGTACTCTCCGACCGCCGAAGTGCCGAGGCGAACCACCACATCCACGCACTCCAGGCGTTCCGCACGCTGCATGGCTGCGTGGGCGCCACGGACGGCATCCATCGCGATCTGATTCTCGACGATATCGCTTCGCGACTCGTCGTTGGGCCGGTGGCGAAGCACCAAGACGGCGCTCCTGCCATCGTCACTGAACACTATGGCCGTCACGTCGGTGGCGGGGCTCAGGGATCCAGACAACGCGATCGCATCGGCCGCCTCTACCTCGGCATCCACCGTATCGGCATCCGGCTCAACGTCGCCCTCGGGCACATCCGTTGCCGCCCCAATGGGCACATCGGGCTGCATGCGATTGATGCGGGACTCCGGTCCAGCCGTAACGCGAGGTATCTCGAGTGTTGGTCCGGTGATGGCCGACGGCGCCGGCGGCACGGCGTCAGGACGCCGCCATCCCCGCGAGATGATCGCAACACCGGCTCCGAGGAGGAAGACAGCGAGCACTAGCCCGGTGAATCGGACCCAGGTGAGCGCTGTGAACCCACTGCCGGCTGCTTCGTCGGCCTCATCGGGCCATGGGCCATCACCTCTCAAGGCGAGCAGCTTGCGCCGATCTGCACGGCTGGTGGGCTCAAGATCCAGCGCAAGCTGGTACCACTGCCGTGCATCCTCCAGACGCCCCTGGTCGCGATACACGTCTCCGAGCATCGAGTGGGCATGGACGTTGTTCGGATCGGCGCGAAGCACTTCGATGCACCTCGCTTCGGCCTCGGGGAATCGGCGTCTCAGGCGGAGAAGGTTGGCCGCGGCCAGTGCAGCCTCATGCTCCGAGGGCCCGGTTAACCCCCCGCTCTGCGTGCTCATATCGGTGCCGCAGGAGGAACAGAACATAGCGTCGTCGGGCAACTCCGCCGCACATGCATGGCATTTCATGGAGGTACCCTACACACCCGTGTGACCGAACCCGCCACCGCCCCGCTCGGTATCGGGCAGTTCGTCCACCTCGTCCCACTGGACACGCTCATAGGGTGCGACAACCATCTGGCCGATCCGATCTCCTCGCCGTATTGTGAACGGCTGGTCGCCGAGGTTGATCAAGATGACCTGTATCTCACCGCGAAAATCCGGGTCAATCGTCCCGGGGGCATTCACCATCGAGATCCCATGATGCAGCGCCAGTCCGCTCCTCGGTCGTATCTGTGCCTCCCAACCTTCGGGCAGGGCGACACTGATCCCTGTCGGCACCGCTATGCGTGCCCCCGGCGCCAGAGTGATCGGGTCCTCAATGGCCGCCCGAAGGTCCATTCCCGCAGATGCAGGCGTGGCGTACGCAGGCGCAGGCAAATCCATAGCATGGGGCAGCCTCGCAATGGGCAGACACAACCGTCTCACTCGCTCGGAACCTCTTTGGATCGTTCTACCGGATGCTTGCTGGACGGCCTGCCGGGCTCGACGGTTCCACTCAGGCGTCTATTCGTGGGGTGGTGTGGCCTCGCTCATGCCTTCCGGGGACTTCGGCAGCCTGAACCAGAATGTCGTCCCGACCCCCATCTCGCTCTCAACCCATATGGTTCCGTGGTGCGCTTCCACGAGGTTTTTCACGAGGAAGAGGCCAATACCGGTGCCTTTGACGCCCGCTGTCTTGGGGTTGTGAATGCGGAGGTAAGGGCGGAACAGCCGCGTCCGCGCCGATTCCGGGATGCCCGTGCCCTGGTCCTTCACGCCGAGAAGAACAGACTTCGTATCCGGCTCATCCTTGATGATGATTCGGACTTCGCCCCCGTCCGGAGAGTACTTGATGGCATTGCTGACGAGGTTCTGGAGAACCTGCTCGATCTGGTCGCGGCCTATGGTGGCCCAGACCTTGTCCGGAGTGGACTCCACAACGAGCACGTGCTTGTCGGTGTTGGTCATGCCGCGCTGAACCTCAAACACCGACTCCGCGAGCGACCTCAGCTCCACCTCCTCCCAGAAGAGCTGCAGAGCAATGCCGCGTTCGATCCGTGTCACATTCAGCAGGTCGTTGATCAGTCGGCCAAGCCGATCAACATTCTGCTCGATGATCGCATAGTACTCCTTGCGCTCCTCAAAGGTGAACGAGTCGTCGGGATCCTGGGCAAGCATGCTGATGAACCCCTTGATTGGGGTCATGGGCGTGCGCAGCTCATGCGCGGCGATAGCGACAAACTCGGTCTTCATCCGCTCGAGGTTTCGGATCTCGGTTATGTCATTGAGGATGATTGCCGTGCCGATCAAGGTCTGCTGCTCATCCTTGACCTGCGCCGCGTGCATCTGGAAGACTCTTTCCTCGTCCGTCTCAGGATCGAGGACGCCGATCTCCGCAGCAGCCTGGCTGCCGTCGAGCGAGCCGTTCTCGGAATCGCCCCCGCTCTTCAGCATTCGTTCGATAGCCTCACGGGCTTTCTCATGCGTAATCACGTCGGCATATGAACGGCCGATCGGATCTGCGTGCACATTGAATATCTGCCGTGCGCGCGCGTTCATCTGCATGAGATTGCCCTTACTGCCGATCAGCAGCAGCCCCGCGTACAGGCTCTCGATCGTGTGGACGAGCTTCTCTTTCTCCTCGACCAGATCACGGTACATCTGGGCATTGGAGATGACCGATGCCGCGTTGCGCGACAGCCGTTCGAGGAGACTGACGTCTTCGTTGTTGAACTCCTCGGTGTACCGCTTGTTGTAAACGCTGAGGACGCCGATCGTCACACGGTCAAGGACCCGGTTCTCTTCGTCCCGACGCTCGACAACCAACGGTACCGTCACGCCGTTGCGGATGTGCAGCAGCGCCACGTTTTCTTTGACCGTACGAGGATCCCGAAGAGCGTCCACGATGATGGCCGGTCTCTCCGTCCGGAAAACCTCGCCGGCAACCCCCTGCGTAACCTTCACGCGCAGCATCTTCAGGTCGTTGGAGGAAATGCCGTAGGCCGGCGACCTGGCCACAAGCTCACCCGTCTCCTTGTCGAGGATCATGATCACGCACTTCTCGGCCTGAAGGATCATCGCGACCCGTTGCACGAGGCGCTTCAGTGTCTCCTCAAACTCGGTGATGGATATCTGCCCCTCAGTGACCTCAGACGCCTGAATCCCCTGCTGTAGGCGCAGTATCTCGCTCCGCTTTTCGGCAAGCTCACGTTCGAGTTCGGCAACTCGTGCCTGCAGGGCATTCATGTCGGTTTGGCTCATCGAGCTGGTCTCCGTGATTGCTGGTGAGGTGTGGGCGTGCGGATTATACCCGAGCGTGATCGCCCCGGCAATCGGAGCTTGACTCTGACAGGTACGCCGCAGGTATACTCGCCTCCGATTGTGGGGGCCTGTGGCTCAGTTGGGAGAGCGCCTCGTTCGCAACGAGGAGGTCGGCGGTTCGAATCCGCCCAGGTCCATCGTTGCCCCTCTGCATGCGCCTCTCACAGCGACGGCTTCGTCTGCCAGATCTCGTCGGCATATTCGCGTATGGCCCGATCACTCGAGAATCGGCCCATGCGAGCCACATTCAGGATTGCGGCTCGCGTCCAAGCCGCTCGGTCGGCGTAGCGTTCTTCAACCATATCCTGAGTATCCACATATGAGCGGAAGTCCGCCAACACCAGAAACGGATCCCCTCCATTCACGAGCCTCTCCCAGACCCATTGGCTCACACCGGGCTCCTTCGGCGTCCAGCGGCCGCTCCTGAAGGTCTCCATCACTCTGGTCAGCTCTGCATCCGCTTCGAGCGCCTCGGCAGGTCTGTACGTGCCCTCCCAGCGACGGCTGTGTACCTGCTCGTGGGTCAGCCCGAACTCGTACACGTTGTCGCGTCCGACCGCGTCTGCGATCTCGATGTTGGCGCCATCTCGCGTGCAGATCATGAGCGCTCCGTTCATTGCCAGCTTCATATTGCCTGTGCCGGAAGCCTCCATACCGGCGGTGCTGATCTGCTCGCTCAAGTCCGCGGCAGGGATGATCTGTTCCGCGAGCGACACCCGGTAGTCAGGCAGAAAGGCGACGCGCATGTGCGGGGATGCCTTGCGATCACGGTTGACTACCGCGGCAAGCGCCAGGATGACGCGGATGATGGTCTTGGCTGCGTCGTAGCCCAGGGCCGCCTTGCCTGCGAATATGTACGTACGGGGAATCCTGGGCGTACGGCCATCCTCAACGATGCGCAGGTAGTCCCGCACGATCCGGAGCGCGTTCAAGAGCTGTCGCTTGTACTCATGGATCCGCTTGATGTGAACATCGAAGATCGAGGAAGTGTCGGCGGAGATGCCGCATTGCTCGCTGATCGTCCGCGCCAGCCTAGCTTTGTTGTCGAGCTTAATCCGCGCGAACTGGGACTGGAACTCGGGATCATCGGCCAGCGGCTCAAGCTCCGACAGCCGGTCGAGATCGGTTACCCATTCGGTTCCGATGGACCTCGTGATGAGCCCGGCCAGTTGGGGGTTGGCGCACAGGAGCCAGCGGCGCTGGGCAACGCCGTTGGTCTTGTTGTTGAACCGATCCGGATAGATTTCAGCATAGTCGGGCACGAGCTGACGCTTGACAAGGTCCGAATGCAGCTTCGACACCCCGTTGACCGACTGGCTCCCGACGATGGCGAGATGCGCCATGCGGACTTTCGGGGGCGCATCGGGAGTCAGCAGCGACACGCGCCGAATGCGTTCCATGTCGCCAGGCCAGAGGGATGTGACGTGCTCGAGGAAACGACGGTTGATCTCGTAGATGATCAAGAGGTGCCGCGGCACCACCTGATCGAGCAATGAGGTTGACCACGTTTCCAAGGCCTCCGGCATCAGCGTATGGTTTGTGAACGCAAACACCTTCTGCGTGATGTCCCATGCGTCGGCCCATGGCATACCGCGGTCGTCCACCAACAGCCGCATCATTTCGGCGATCGCCAGGGCGGGATGCGTGTCGTTGAGCTGGATAGCCACCTTGTCCGGCAGCTCGACGAGTGGCCGTCCGGTCTGGTCGAACCTTCGCACGATGTCCCGCACCGCACACGCAGCGAAGAAGTACTCCTGTCGCAGCCTCAGCTCCCTACCTGACTCGGCGCTGTCGGAAGGGTACAGCACCTTCGAGATCGTCTCGTCGGCAATCCGCCGCTCGACTGCCTTCAGGTATTCACCGCGCCCGAAAACACCCATGTCGTAGCCCTCCGGCGAATGCGCGGAATAGAGCCTCAGGAACGACACAGTGTGGCCGCCGTAGCCGACGATAGGCATGTCGCTGGGTACTCCAAGCACGAGCCGCCAGTCGGCCCAGACAGCGTTGTACTCACCCCCGAGCGTGGCGCCGTGAACCACTTTGCCGTAGATCGGCACGGCAACCGCCTCTTCAGGCCTCGTGATCAGCCATGGCGAACCGAATGCGCGCCAGTTTTCGGGCCTCTCAACCTGCTGCCCGTCAAGGATAGCTTGTCGGAATAGGCCATGCTCATAGTTGATCCCGTAGCCCATGCCTGCGTATCCGAGCGTAGCCATGGAGTCCAGGAAACACGCCGCGAGCCGTCCCAGCCCGCCATTGCCGAGGGCCGCGTCAGGCTCGCGCTCGAGCAGATCGGCAAGTTCAATGCCCAGACGCTTCAGCGTTGTCCGGCACAGCTCGAACAAGCCGAGGCTATGCAGATTGTTGCTGAGTGAGCGGCCCATCATGTACTCGATCGAGAGGTAGTAAACGCGCTTGGCGCTCGAGGCGATCCATCGCCGCTCCGATTCCAGAGCGGCCTCAACAAGAAGGTCTCTGACCGCGAGCGCGACGGCCGTCATGACCTGCGACGGTTCGAGGTCGTCCCATTCGCGGGCGAGCGTATAGCGCACGTGCCGGCGCACCTGCTCTTCGAGGTGGCGAGCGGTGACGGCTTCAGGCAAACCCATGGCGGCTCCGTTTCGTTAGTTCGTTTGGTGCGCGGCGCGGTTCAGCACGAACCTCGCCATCCCCGGTTAGCGACGATTGATGGGAATGTAGGTGAGATCGGTTGGACCAATGTACTGTGCTCGGGGCCGGATGAGCCGGTTGTTGGACCACTGCTCCAGGATGTGGGCCGTCCAGCCCACGATCCGACTGATCGCGAATATCGGCGTGAACAGCTCAATCGGGATATCCATGGCCGAGTAGCAGATGCCGGACCAGAGGTCAACATTGGGAAACACGTGGGTGCGCTCGCGCATGACCCTCTCAACCTCGCAGCCGATCTCGAAGAGCCGAGTGTCGCCGGCCTGTTTGGTAACAGAGCGCGCATACTCCTTCAGGATGACCGCGCGAGGATCATCGGTTCGGTAAACGCGATGTCCAAAGCCAGGCACCTTCTTGCGCGATGCGAGCGCACGGCCTATCCATTCCTCGGCTTTCGAGGGATCGCCGATCTCACGGAACATGGCAACAGCCTGCTCGTTTGCCCCGCCATGAAGTGGCCCCTTGAGAGCGCCGATCGCAGCCGTGACGGCCGAATACATGTCGGACATAGTTGCGGCCACAACGCGCGCCGCAAAGGTTGACGCGTTGAGTTCGTGGTCGGCGTGAAGTATCAGCGCCACGTCGAAAGCCGTCACCATCACCGGATCGGGGTCCGTTCCGAACAGCGTGTAGAGGAAGTTGTGCGCGATGCTGCGTCCGGGCACCGGCTGGAGCGGCTCCAAACCATTTCGCAGCCGTTCATGGGCCGTGACCAGCAGAGGCAACCGCTCGGTGATGCGAATCGCCTTGCGAAGGCAGGCATCGAGACCGGTGTTTCCGCTGTCCGGATCCCAATGCCCGAGCGACGAGATCGCCGTGCGAAGCACCTCCATCGGCGTGGCGGCCTTCGGAAACATCCGCAGGATCATCGCCGTCTCGATCGGCAGCCGCATCGAACCGGTGAACGTATCGAGGAACGCGTCAAACTCAATGCGTCCCGGCAGCCGCCCATACCAGAGAAGATAGGCTACCTCCTCGAACGTCGAGCTCTCCGCGAGCTGCGCTACGTCGTAGCCGCGGTACACGAGCCGCCCGTTTGGTCCGTCCACGAAGCAGATTGCGCTCTCACCGGCTATGACATCCTCGAGGCCGCCCCCGCCCTTCGCTTGCTTCTCTGACATCAACCCCTCCATCTCTCCGCCTTGACAGTACGGCGATCCTAAACCGATAATACCCGCATGTCTGACCCGCTCCTTGCAGCACTGCGATCCGCCATTGCGGTCCACGGCTTGTTTTCGCACGGGCAAACCCTGGTCGTCGGGCTCTCGGGCGGGCAGGACTCGTGCGCGCTTGTGCATGCTCTCGCATGCCTTCGCGGTGAGCTGGATCTCCGGCTTCATGCTGCGCATCTGAACCACATGCTTCGAGGACGGGCTTCGGATGGGGATGAGCGCTTCGTTGCTGACCTGGCGCACGCCCTGTCCATTCCGCTGATCATCCGCCACGCCGATATCGGGTCGGCTGCCGTGCGCACCAGGCGTTCCACACAGGAAGCGGCCCGCATCGAGCGGCGCCAGTTCCTGGAACGATGCGCTGTCGAGGTCGGAGCCGACGCCATCGCCCTCGCTCACACTGCCGATGACCGGGTCGAGACGGTTTTGCTGAACGTCTTTCGAGGCACCGGTGTCCGGGGTCTGGCTGCCATGCCGTGGCGCGACGGCAAGATCGTCCGGCCATTGCTTGCGGTCACGCGTGCCATGACCGGCGCCTACTGCCGCAGAGCGGCCATCTCGCCCCGGCTTGACGCGTCGAATCGGTCCGTCCACTATCGCCGTAACTGGCTCAGGCACGAGCTGATACCCATGGTTGAGGCTCGCATCAACCCGCAGGTCAAGAAGGCCATCCTCGACCTTGCCGACATGGCATCCGCAGAGACCGCATACCTTGACGCGGAATGCACGCGCGCCATTGAGCAAATGGCTCGTCCGAACGCATCAGGGGGCCTGGACATCCAATCGGAGGATTACTGCCGCATTGCCCCTGCTCTGCGGACGCACCTGATACGGGGCCTGATCGCGCGCCTCGCCGGTTCCGACGCCGACATCACACGCCGTGATGTGGTCCGTATAGACAACGCGCTGCTGACGGGACACAAGGCCAGTTGGATGCTTGCGGGACGCGTCGTGGTCACCACCGGGCCGCAACTCACGATCCAACCCATAGCCTGGCCTGCCGAGCCGGTCCCGTTCGAGGTTACGCTCCCGAACGACGGTGATACCGCTGTCCCCGGACGTCGAGGAACGGTCAGGGTAGCCCTGGAGACGCTCGACTCGATCCCGCAGGGGGAGGGACGGCGTCCTCGCCGTCCGGGATACGTGGTTCACGTACCGGTGGAAGCCGTTGATCCTCCTCTCGTCCTTCGCAGCGTCCGAGATGGCGATCGGATGCAGCCCCTCGGCATGACCGGTCACAAGAAGATTCGCGACCATCTGCGCGACGCGGGCATACCCCCCATCGTGAGACCGAAGGCGCTAGTGGTCTGCGACCGCCGGGGGATCCTCTGGGTGCCAGGGCTGGCGGCCGACGAGCGGGCACGCATCAAATCGGTTCCGACAGTCGTCTACCGCATAGAACTGCTGACGGAGCCGGAGCAAACCACGTAGAGAGGAGTGTGTCATACTGTTTCGGGACGCATCAGCGTTCATCGGAGGCTGATTTGTGAACAACAGAGCACTCAAGCTCATCATGACTGCCGCCTTCATTGCGATGCTGCTGTTCATCTTCCAGCGGCGCAACATTGGCGGATTCGGCGACTCGAACAAGCCTCTCACGTATTCGCTGTTCATCGAGCAGATCGAGTCCCACAACGTCCGTCGTGGGAAGCTGTCCAAGGACACGTTCACTGGTGAGTACATTCGTAAGCCGCCGGCCATCGAGTCGGACACGTTCACAGTCAACCTGCCGGCGTCGCCCGAGGCTCTGAGCCGCCTGGAGCAGATGCTGCTCGACAACAAGGTCCCGTTCGAGTACTCTCGACCGATACTATCCGAGTTCACCACGGGGATACTGTTCTCCGTGCTGCTTCCGGTAGCATTCATCGGCTTCCTCTGGTTCCTCTTCCTGCGTCAGGCCCAGAGCGGCGGCAATCAGGCGATATCGTTCGGGCGTTCGCGCGCCAAACAGGTTTCGCAGTCCGTGCCGAAGATTACGTTCGAGGACGTCGCAGGGGCAGATGAGGCGAAAGAGGAGCTCCGGGAAGTTGTCGAGTTCCTGAAGGACGCTAAGAAGTTCCAGGCCGTCGGGGCGAAGATACCGCGAGGGGTTCTGCTGCTGGGGCCTCCCGGATGCGGCAAGACGCTGCTGTCGCGCGCCGTGGCCGGCGAGGCCGGCGTGCCGTTTTTCCATATTTCCGGCTCGGACTTCGTAGAGATGTTCGTAGGCGTCGGCGCAAGCCGTGTGCGCGACCTATTCGAAACTGCCAAAGCTCACCGCCCGTCCCTCGTGTTCATTGACGAGATTGATGCCGTCGGGCGTCAGAGGGGCGCCGGACTCGGCGGCGGTCACGACGAGCGGGAGCAGACACTGAACCAGCTCCTCGTTGAGATGGACGGCTTCGACCCGAATGCGGGCGTTATCCTGATCGCCGCGACAAACAGGCCCGATGTTCTGGACCCGGCTCTGTTGCGCCCCGGTCGGTTTGACCGCAGGGTCGTTGTTGACGCGCCCGACGTTCGCGGAAGGCGGGAGATACTGAGGGTCCATCTCCGTGGCAAACCCCTCGACTTCGATGCCAACGAGGAGGAGCGCGAGAAGGTCATCGAAGGTATCGCTCAGCGGACGCCAGGGTTCACGGGCGCCGACATCGCCAATCTCGTCAACGAAGCCGCCATTCTCGCTGCGCGACGCAACCGAGCCCGGATATCCATCGCTGAGTTCAACGAGTCCATTGACCGCGTCGTCATGGGGCCTGAGCGCAAGAGCCGCGTCCTGACACCGGAGACGCGCAAACGGACGGCATACCATGAGGCCGGCCATGCCATCGTAGGCGAGCTCATCCCCGATGCACACCCGGTGACGAAGGTGAGCATCCTCCCGCGCGGCATGGCCCTCGGGTACACAATCGCCATGCCGGTTGAGGACCGGTATACCCAACGTCAATCCGAGCTGGAGGGCAGCATTGCCGTGCTGATGGCAGGGCGCGCCGCAGAGATGCTCATCTACGGCGATATGGACACCGGAGCCGCAAACGATCTGGACCGCTCCACCGACATGGCAAGAGCCATGGTCTGTGAATACGGAATGAGTGAGAAGCTCGGCCCTCTTCGTTTGGGCCGACGGCATGGCAACCCGTTCCTCGGGCGGGACATCATGGAGGACCGGGACTACTCGGAGGAAGTTGCACGGACGATTGACTCCGAGGTTCGCGCGATCATCGAGCGCAACTATGACCGGGCCATGGACATACTGGTTCAGCATCGGGAGCAGTTGGAACGTGTCGTCGAACGCCTCATGGATAAGGAATCGATCGAGCGGGACGAGTTTCTGGCGGTCATGGCCGGGAAGCCCTGGCCCCCGCAGGATCGTGCAGCCATCCCTCCGTCAGACACGGTCGCCGGCGCCGACACCGACGAGAACGTACATCGAGCCGACGCCACACTCCGCCCAGCAGCCGACGCCGCCTGATCCCAGGGAGGGATGGCGTCCCAGCCGTCCGCAGCAGCGGTCATCGAGGACGATGCCCCTCCCAATGCGTTGCGGACGGCGTCCCCGCCGTCCGCTTACTCACGCCCCCATACGCGCGCCCGCAGCGTCGTGTGACGATCGTCCTCCGAGGCAGGACCGATGGTGACAATGGCGCCGTCCTCGCGCCGGAAGTCCCAATCATCGGCTTCCAGCCGACAGATGCGACGAACTGCGGCCGGGCGTTGGAGGCCGACTGCTGAAGGCTGAGGCTTCAGCACCACTGCCTCCATCACGTTATCGCGGTACCGCACCGCACCGATCAGGCCCGATCTGAGACCGATCGGCGCGCCGTAACCCCAGCCATCATCAGGCGAAACACGCACAGGGAGGGACGGCGTCCCCGCCGTCCGCATCGCCCGTTCCGATCGCGGCTGCGGTGCGACACGCCAGATGCTGTAACGCGACCGATCATTGGCATCAGGTGTCAGAGCAAAGTAGAGTTCAGATCCGTCAAGCGACCACGCCACGCCGGTGATGTAGGGCTGGACTGCCTTGCCGATCCACCGCGCTGCATCGGTCGGGCACAAGCGCGTGTACTCTTGGGCAGTGACGGTTACGATCCGACCGGCATTGCGCCCTCCGGGTTCAGACAAACGAAGAACCGCGACGCGTGAGGCATGGGGGCCCCTTACGATGCCTTCCGCATATGCAAGGCGGCGTCCGTACGGCGCCCATGCAGGCCAATCGGTGTCTCGACGATCGTCGAGTAGCTCGCCTGATTCATCGTGAGGCCTCCTTCCCAGGACGTCAACGAGTACGCGACTGTGGTCCATCGGTCCGCGGGCCACGGCGACGGCAGCATGCCCGTCGGCAGAGAGCGATGCCGAACGATACGTGAGCGCATGCCCTTTATACGGATCAGCCTGGACAAACAGCCCGTCGGAGTGCCCCCCGCGCAGATCGAAGCGCCAAATCGCGTTTCCGGGCAAGCGGTCACCCGCCGGCGATGTGAACCACGCCCCTCGCGGGAAGGTTAGAAACGAACCGTCATCCGACCATGACGGCGCATCGGGTGCTGCGAACCCGAATCGGCCCGTCGCCGGCGGCTGATCGGGGTTGACCAGCTCAGGATTGGTCAGGCGGCAGACACGTGACAGATCCGCAGGCGTCACGCAGAGGCAGATGTGCCCCGAGTCGTGCAAGCGCAGGAATGCAATCCGGGTGCCGTCATGTGACCATCTGGGAGCGACATCACGAAACCTCCGCGATATCGAGCGTGCGCGCACGGACGGCTTCGCGGATGCCCTCAGCAACTGCCCGACGAACCAGCGGACGCACACCAACGACACCACAAGGGCGGCGACAATGACCAGACGTCTGCGGGTGCGCAGGCCCAGACTCACGTTCCCTTTAGTGATCGAAGACGCTCAGCCGACATTGCTTCGACGTCGCGGTGCAGGCTGTTGCCATGGGCGTCCATCGTTACGATTGCAGGGAAGGCGTCAACTCGAAACTCCCACATGGCCTCGGGTACTCCGAACTCCTCCAGAAGGTACACGTTCTGGACGTCAACAATCCGCTCGGCATAGTACGCCGCAGCTCCACCGATCGCGTTCAGGTATACGGCCCCCACCTCCTGGAGGGCGCGAAGGGTCGCCTCCCCCATCCCGCCCTTTCCACATACGGCCCGGGCTCCGGTTTTCCGAAGCACGTCCGCCTCGTAGGGTTCCTCACGGATCGAGGTGGTCGGACCTGCGGCGCGAACGCTCCATCGGCCATCCTCACCCTTGATGACGACCGGACCGCAGTGGTAGATGAGCGCTCCCTGCAGATCTGCCGGCGGCTCGTTGGCCATCAGGTGCTTGTGCATGGCATCGCGCGCGGTATGGACCAGACCCGTGACCAGCACGAAGTCGCCTGCCTTAAGGCTCCGCACGTCGGCCTCCGACAGCGGTGTTCGGAGATGGCGGACGCGATCAGGGTGTGTCTCCACAACCTGCGAGGCCAACGACACCGGTTCCTCTGCTCTGAAGCGCCACTCGAGGATACTGCCTTGAACCGGATCGAGCAATACCCCGAGGCGGCGGTAGGCCCAGCAGTTGTACGCAATCGTTACAAAATAGCTTGCAGGCACCCTGTTCAGCGCACCGATCTTGCACCCAAGCAGCGTAACGTTGCCTCCAAAGCCCATGGTCCCGATGCCGAGCCGGTCGGCATTGGCCATCACGCGGCGCTCAAGCTCGCCCAGGACAGAATCCGGATTGGTGTCGGACACTGAACGCAGCAACTGCCGCTTGGCTTCAGCGTAACCTTCTGCCCTATCGCTGCCCACGCACACTCCGATGAAACCCGCACTGCAGCCATGCCCCTGTGCCCGGTGGAGCGCATCCATGATGCACGCGTACACCCCATCCAGGTCGCGGTCCGCACGTCCCATTTCGGGAAGCTGGCAGGGCAGTGAGTACTGGGCACTCTGGTTCTCACATCCCCCGCCCTTCAGCAGAAGCATCACTTCGACATTGGGCCGATCCTCCTGCTCGAAGTGAAGGACCGGTGTCCCTGGCCCCAGGTTCAGGCCTGCGTTGCGGCCGGTGACGCTGTCCACGGAGTTGGGCCTGAGAACGCCCATGCGGGTTGCCGTCGCGACCGCCTCGTGAATGCTCCTCGTAATCGCACCCGTGTCATAGCCTCTCGGCGTGCGAATCCAGAATGTCGGCATGCCGGTGTCCTGACAGATGGGAACGCGATTCAGGCGCGCCTTGTCAACATTCCGGCAGATGATGTCAACCGCCAACTTGGACAGCGATCCATCGGGTTCCCGTTCGCGCCATGCGGTCGCGGCATCGCGAACGTCATCGGGCAGGTTGGTTGCCGTCTCGATGACCAGTTGAAGGAGAGCAGAGTCCAGCTCGCTCACGGGCGTTCCTCCATTCCTGTGCGTCGCACGGCCACGTTCGCGATGGCGCGAGCCGTGCGCTCTGTACCCATCCCGTCCACAAGGGACGGGCCGATTGAGGCCATGTCCTGGCGTCTCTGACGGTCACCGATAAGCCGTGCCAGAGCCGCTCCGATCTCATGCACCGACGCTCGCACTCCGTCGCCGACCGTGTCCATAGCTCCGCGCGTGTGAAACCACTCAGCCAGTTCCGACTGATGGTCAATCGGCTGACAGACGGCCAGCGAGGGAGCGCCGACACAGCAAGCCTCATGCATGGTGAGACCGCCCGCAACGACCGCGACATCGGCACCGATCAAAAGGTCACGCAGCGACGGCACCTGCGGAAGGACCGTCGCGGCCCAAGAAGCCGAGCCGATCATATCGAACAGCTCGCGCCCATGAACGGCACCGACGCCGCACACGAAGATCACCTCACCGATGCCCGGAACTTCCTCCATCGCGTGGGCTACCTTGAGCGCAAGACCCGAGCTGTCTGCGCCGCCGAGAGTAACCAGCACCTTGCAGGGAGGATCGGCACACAAGCGAGGAGGCGCAGGCGCCGCGTAGCCGGCGTCAAGCGTTGCATATTCGGGCCCCTCCATCAGTTCGACCGTCTCCGGAAGCGCGTCGGGATTCGGCTCACGTACAAGGATATTGATGATGGCATCGGCCTCCCGACGACCGGATCCTCTGTCGTCGAGCGTGACGACGGTCCTTGCGTATTGCCGAACGGCCTCCACCGTGCCTGTCTCGGTGTCCAGCATGTCAACAACGGCGACATCGTATGCGTCGCGGGACGCCACGGAGGCCAGTCCGCTCGGATCGAACCGCGGTTTCCCATCATGCGGCGCCGATCCGGGAACGCGCTCTACCGTTGCCGACGCCCGTGCCGCCAAATCGGCGCCAACCTCGTCGCCCGACAGGGCGAGAGTCACTTCCCCTATGTCCTGCCCTCGCCAGATGTGGCTCAGCCGGACGGCTCGCAGAACGTGGCCTGTGCCGATCCGGCGGCTTCCTTCTGCTCGATAGAGGATGCGCAATGGGCTCATGCGTGGCGGGCTCGCAATCGGGTAATACCTTCAGAGCCGAGTATACCTTGCCGCACTGCCGACGGATCCGAACCTGAACGTCACACCAATGCTTCCGCCAGCCACCGATCCCATTGCCGTCTACATCCACGTACCTTTCTGTGCGAGGCGTTGCCCCTATTGCGATTTCGCCACTGTCGCCGGTCAGGATCACCTGATCGAGCGCTACACCTCGACGGTATGTCGGGAGATCGAAAGCTCGCCGCTGCGCGGGCGTGCGGCATCGTCGGTCTATTTCGGCGGCGGCACCCCGACCCACGTATCATTCGAAAGCTGCATCACCCCTATCATGCAGGCTGTGACCGGCACTTTCGAGCTGCTCCCGGACGCCGAAATCACCTTCGAAGCCAATCCGGCCAGTTCGGACGCCGTGAAGTACCGGCGATTCCGAAACGCAGGCTTCAACCGTGTGTCCATCGGCGTTCAGTCGTTCGATGACCGGGTGCTCCAGACCCTGGGCAGGCTGCACACCGCCGACGAGGCTGTTGCCGCCTTGCGTTCAGCTCGCGCGGCATCCTTCCGCTCCGTCAGCCTCGATTTGATCTTTGGCGCTCCAAACCAATCCGTCGAGCAATGGCAGCGAGACCTCAACACGGCTGTCGGCCTCGCGCCGGATCACATCTCGGCGTACAGCCTTACGGTCGAGGATGGGACACCGTTTGCATCCATGCTTCATGCCGGCTCATTGCCGGCGCCTGCCGAAGAGACGCTCGCCGCCATGTTCCAACTGGCAATCAACACGCTTGCCCAAGCCGGATATGAGCACTACGAGGTTTCCAGCTACGCTCTGCCCGGTCACCGGTGCCGCCATAACCTGGTCTACTGGACGCACAAGGAGTACGCCGCCTTCGGACCGGGTGCGGCGGCATACACAAACGGGGTCCGAACGGTGAACGAGCGCTCACCGGCGGGCTACATAGACCGCATGGCGAGGACCGGCTCAGCGATCGCGTACTCGGAGACGCTCACCGATGAGCAGCAACTGACCGAAGCGCTGATGCTTGGGCTGCGGCTTCTGGAGGGAATCCGAATATCGGAGCTGGCGGCGAGGTTCGGGCAGGATTGCGTCAACAGGCTGCAGCCTGCCATGGCTAACCTGAGCGGGCGCGGCCTGCTGGACGTAGGCTCGAACACGGTTCGCCTGACGCGGGCAGGACTCATGCTTGCCGACACGGTACTCGTGGACCTGGCAGCGGCAACGGGGTGAGCCTCAGAGCGGATTCGAACCGCTGACCTTCGCTTTACAAGAGCGTTGCTCTACCGAGCTGAGCTACTGAGGCTGGTCATCAACAGAGTGCAGCGCCTTCAGGGCTGGCCTGCAACAGCGCAATCTTGCGCTTCACGCGCTGCAGCGCATTGTCAATGCTCTTCGTCCTGCAACTCAACGCAACCGACATCTCGCGGTACGACAGGCCATCGAGATAGTACTCCAGCACTGCCGATTCGAGCACCGACAGGTTTTCGTGGACAGCGTCGTAGAACTCCCGCCTCGCCCGAACGTTGGTAACCCATTCCTGTGGGTCCATGGCCGTCTCATCGGCGATATGATCTATCAGCGTGCCCTCGTTCTCGGGATCAAGGCTCCTGCCATCCAGTGAGACCGAGCCGTTCAGCATGCTGTGTTTGTGGCGTGTCGCCGATTTTACCGCAGTGATGATCTGGCGTGTTACACACAGATCGGCGAACGCCCTGAACCTGGCCAGGCGATCGGTCCTGTAATCCCGGATGGCCTTGTAGAGCCCGATCATTCCCTCCTGAATGACGTCTTCCGCATCGGCCCCGAGCAGGAAATACGTACGGGCCTTACTCTCGACAAGATGCCGATACTTGGACATCAAGTGCTCAACCGCCCTATCGTGGCCTGCTCTGGCATACACGACTATCTCCTCATCGGTCATCAGGTGGAAGCGCGAGGAGATATCATGACAACACGTCACCATGTTCTGGCTCCTGGTGTTCGTGGCAGCGGTTGGCGACACTCGTGTGGATAGTCGTCGAAATCGCGCCGCAAGGCTAGGTAACTATATTCAACGTAGGATCACTTGTCAAGGGATAATCGCCCTAACCGAGCAGGAAACCCGCGATCTTCTGCCGGATATTGGGTTGGCGTCCCGACCAAAACGAGCGACCGTTCATGTCAGGTCGGCTGAATCACGGAGGATTCGATGGCTTCGAGGAACGACACCGATGTCTGGCATCCTCAAACACACCGGGGCGTTGTCGTCGCCTCAAAGGGGGTGGTCGCCGCCAGTCAGCCGCTGGCGGTGTCCGCCGGCCTTGATGCACTCCGCGCGGGCGGCTCGTTCGCCGACGCTGCCATCGCGACCTCGGCCGTCCTGGTGGTAACCGAGCCCTACAACAGCCACCTCGGCGGAGACGCCTTCGCAATCGTCTGGGACCGCTCTCGCGGCGAAGCAACGGCCTTCAACGGTTCTGGACGCGCCCCCAGAGCCGTTCCTGACGGAGCGTATGCCCGTGGCATCCCGGTGCGTGGACCGCTCGCCACGACCGTGCCCGGACTGGTTGACTGCTGGTTCACCCTGCACGAGAGGTATGGCCGCTTGCCCATGGCGCGCGTCCTGGAGCCCGCCATTGCGTACGCTCGTGACGGCTTTCCGGCGGGATTTCGGTACTCTCAGGTCTTTGCTCAGCACTTCCACACGGGCGCCGACTGGTTTGGCCCCGTCCTGTCGGCGCTAACCGGAAACGATGCACCGCCAACACCCGGCACCCTCGTCAGACAACCCGACCTCGCCTGGACGTTGTCAACCATCGCCTCTGGAGGACGCGACGCGTTCTACGCAGGCCCGATCACCGAGCGCATGCTCACGGACATGGCCTCGAAAGGCGGTTTCCTCAGCGCAGAGGACTTCGCATCGCATCGGACTGTAACGGCCAGGCCGCTGACCACAGACTACCGTCGCCTTACTGTCTATGCTCAGCCCCCCGTCTCGCAAGGTGTCATTCTGGTGGAGATGCTCAACATTCTCGAGGGCTATGATCTCGGAGATTGGGGGTTCGGTGACCCGCGTCATATCCACTTCATGGTCGAGGCAAAGAAAGCGGCATTTGCCGACAGGCTTGCGAGTCTTGGTGACCCCGAGTTCGTGCACGACGCAACCGATGCGCTCGCTTCGAAGTCCCTCGCCCGATCACGACGCGAGGCCATCGAGGCGTCGGCGTCAACCAGACCCGAAGCCGGAGACACCACCTATTTCTGTGTCGCGGACAGTGACGGCAACGCAATCAGCTTCATCCAGAGCATCTATCACGCGTTCGGAGCAGGCAACGTTGCAGCCGGAACGGGCGTCCTGTTCAACAACAGAATGACCGGCTTTTCCCTTGATCCCGGCAGCCCCAACTGCCTCGCCCCGAGCAAGCGACCCATCCATACACTCAACACGTACCTCGTGTGCGACAATGGCCGCCTCCGGTACGTTGGCGGAACGCCCGGCGGAGATGTGCAGGTTCAAACCAATGCCCAGGTCATCGTGTCCCTCGTGGATTTCGGCATGACGGTGCAGCAGGCGGTCGAAGCTCCGCGATGGCAGCACGTGCACGATCCCGCCGGCTCCGGCATGGTCCTGCAGATCGAGGATCGGTTCCCACGCCGCATCGCCGGCGAGCTGAAGGCCAGAGGGCACGCAGTTCGCTGGATCGGGCCATGGCAGCACTCAAGCTCCTGTCAGTTGATAGAAGCTCATCCGTCCGGGGCCTACATGGCGGCTTCGGATCCCCGATGCGACGGCCATGCCGCCGGCTTCTGACTGTCACACTTATGCCAGGCTAGCGTAATGGAAAAGTGGGCGTGATACGGAGATCTGCAGTTAGGCGCCCGGAGGAGGTAGCCGCCATGAAACAGATGCTCAACAGAGCTCACCCGGTGGCATTCGGCGTCGTCCTGGGATTGGTGGCTGTTAGCCTGTCCCTGCCGACAGCCGTGTCCTTCGCACAGGACCGACGAGGAGGCGATCGCGGCGCCGGCCCTCGACGCGATGCACCGCCGAGCCGGGAATCCGGCCCGTCCCGAGACTCGTCGCCTCCGCGCGATGAATCCAAACCGTCCCGCGAAACGGCGCCATCAAGGGATTCGTCTCCGCCGCGCATAGAAACGAGGCCATCGCGCGAAGCACCCCCGGCGCGCAACGACTCGCGGCCATATCGAGATGGGTACGCAGGTCCATCCGATCGCCGGCCAGATCGGGATATCCCGCCCCGCATAGACCGCAGCCCCGACCGATCACGTGATCAGGGCAGGCCTCAGATCGGGTCACGCGACCGCGACGACGACGGTTTCCGCATGCCGCCGCGACGCGACGGCTCATCCGGTGACCGTGGCTACCTGGACCGGGGCCGTCGAACCGAGGATGGGTACACGTCGAGACCACCTGTTCGCGGCACGCGTGACAGCAGCTCCGGCCAGGAGACCAATGGCCGAGCTCCCGACCGAACCAACACGGCGTACCGATCGCGTGACGACCATGGTCGTGGGACCGCTGATCGCGGGCCGCTCGACCGCGGTCGGAGCACGGGCAGCGACCGCACCGAGACCCGTATCAACCGCCGCGAATCTGATCGTGGCACGCGCGAATCCGCCGACGGATTCACCCGATCACGCGACAACACCCGATCGCCGGGCATGTCGGTCATTAGCCCTCGCCCCTATCGTGACACTGCCCGCGACATCTTCACACGCTCGACCGAAGGTCGGCGATACGACCGAGGGTTGTCGCTCAGGCCTGCGCACAGGTTCACCAACACCCACTTTGGGCTGTACTTCCCGCACGGCTACAGCTACTACCCCCACTACAGCCACACCTACATCAGCTTCGAGGTGATCGCCTCGCCGTACCATTTCTACTATGGCGTCTGCCCGCCGTATATCCATCGCCGGTACGTCTATCACAGGCCGCCGCGCATCGTTTACATTGAGGTTCCCGTCTATGTCGGCGGTCGGTACTATGGCTATGGCGACGGCCGTTACTACCTCGACAGCGGGGCATGGTGGCGCGATGAGCGTTCCATCGAGCCCGCATTGCGGCGGGCAGTGGAAGACCTGGAAGATGCCTTTCGCTACAACGACATCAACCGTCTGGTGTACCTGACAGATGCCGGCGCCGACATAGCCGTGTTCAGCAGAGGGAAGTACGAGTACTCCTTGAGCGCCAACGACTACCTCGACATGACCCGCGACTTCATGGTCGGAGCCGACACGACGAAGTTCGACGTCTTCAGGGTGCGACGACGTTCGTCTGACGTATGCAATCTGTCGGCAAAGCACGTCTATCGCGGGCGCGACGGGCGACTGCGGGTCGTCTTCCTGAGCTTCGTCCTGGAGCGGATCCACGGCGACTGGGTCATTACCCAGGTTGACACAGCGCCGGACGAGTTGTAGCCCTGGCGGTCTTGCGTGCCGGCATGCGCCAACGGGGCGTCCTACAGGACGCCCCGTTGCTTTTGTGGCGAGTGCGAAGCCGACTGGGCTCAATATGCGGCGGGACTGTTTCGCTCTCGTGTTCGCTCCATGCGGCGGTGCGGTATGCCTGCATCCATGAACGTCCCGCCGGTTGCCCGAAACCCAAACCGCTCATAGAAACCGATAGCCGTCACCTGGGAATCGAGAACCAGGACCGCGTACGCAGCGCCTTCGTTGGCGATGATGTGTTGAACCAGCGATGAGCCCAGACCCGCGCCTCGGTACGCGGCCAGCACCGCAACACGCCCGATCTTCCCGGTTGATCCATCCAGACGCACCAGTCTGGCAGTGCCTACGGCCAGGCCGCCGAGGCAGGCAAGATAGTGAGTGGCCGTCGCATCATAGTCATCCACTTCCTCGATCAGCGGAACTGCCTGCTCGGCGACGAAAACGCTGAGTCGGATGCCGAGGCAGGCCACGACGTCTTCGAATCCCTTGGCACGCCCGATGACAGGCTGCACTGATTGACTCCCCGAGCTGGTCGCGTATATACTCATCGCCAAGCAGGTCCGGGCGGGTAGCTCAGTTGGCAGAGCGCTTCCTTTACACGGAAGATGTCGGGGGTTCGAGTCCCTCCTCGCCCATCCTCAGGCAAACGGATCCACCATTGCATCATCTTCTTCGGGAGCGGCAGCACGCGAAGTCCGCGCAGGCGGCATCGGCTCCCCGTGACCCGTCTCCTCGGCATCGAGTCCCTTGAGCGCTGCCTCAACTTCCTCCTGAGTCGTTCGCAGCTTCTTCCTGCACCAGGTCACGAGTCGTACCCCCTCCTTGACCGAGGCAGACAGCTCGTCCACGTTCACATCGCCGGTCTCCAACCGCTTGACGATCTCGTCGAGCCGCGCCAGAGCCTGCGCGTATGTCATCTCATCCTTCTTCACCCTTGCCTCCCAGTCCAATCACGCGGCTGAAGATCCGGCCACTCGCCAATCGTGTATCCAGTTCATCCCCAACGAGGAGCTCGTCGTCGCTCACGAGCGCTCGGCCCGCGAACCGCGTGATGCTGAAGCCGCGTTGCAGAATACGCGATGGGTCGAGGTGCCGGATAGCGCGATCCATGCTTTCCAAGCGGATTTCCTCGCCGTTGAATCGCGACAATGAGCGTACAGCCAGCCGCGTCGCACGGCTCCGAAGCTCCGACCTGGCATCAGCCACACCCGCCAGGCTCGACTGCCAGAGCGACCGCACACCGACGCCGATACGCTGATCTATCGCTCGCAGTGTGCCCGGTGCAAGGCCGCCGAGTTTCATCACAAGCTGATCCAATCGGGATCGCGCATTCGCAAGCCGCCCGGCCGCGGCGCGGGCAAACCGCATGGCCGTCACGTCGTTGGCGGACGCCGCGCTCGCCAGTAAGGATGAAGCAACGGCGGACAATGTGCCCCAGAGCTCCTCGATCCGCTCCTCATACACCCGAACGCGCGTGACAATGGCTTGGGCCGCGGCTGTCGGCGTTTTCGTTCGTGTATGAGCGGCCATGTCGGCGACGCTCTCGTCGCGTTCGTGCCCCAGTCCGGTCATCACGGGCAGCGGGCAGCGGGCAATGGCTGCCGCAATGCCATAGGAGTCGAAGCAGCTCAGGTCAACCTGGCTGCCGCCGCCACGTATGATGACGACGAGATCATACGAGGACGCATCTCTGGCGACCAGTCTGAGCGCCGACGCGACCGAGGATTCTGCCTCGTCCCCTTGCATATGGGCAGGGAACAGGCGCAGCCGGAAGGCATAGCCGTAGGGATTTGCTTCCAGTTGACGCACGAAGTCACCGTATCCTGCAGCGCCACCGGAGGAAACGATGGCGATTCGCTGGATCACTGCAGGCAGTTTGAGCGCCTTGTTGGCCTCCATGAGGCCTTCGCGCGTCAGGCGCTCGATGACTTCGCGCCGGCGACGCTGCATTTCTCCCAGCGTGTAGGACGCGTCAATGCCCGAGATGTCGAAGCGGAGCCCATAGCGTTCATGATAGCCGACGCTCCCGCTCATCAAGATCTCCATACCGGCAGCGAGCGCTGAACCGGTCTCGCGACGGAACGCCTCAATGATCTGAGCCTGGCGGCTCCACACCACCGCTTGGAGCTCGGCCACAATGCCGTCTTCGTTTCTCTCGACCAGTCGCAGGAACCAGTGTCCGGTCGGCCCTCGCCGTATCTCCGACACCTCGGCCACGATCAAGACAGGACACGTACGGCGCGACCATTCCTCGACAGCCGATCGAATCATGCCGGTGAGCTGCGAGAGTGTCAGCCATGATCGCTCGCTCATCGTGTCGCCGCTCGCAGATTTCTGACACGTTTGAGCACACGGTCGAGGCGATACCCAAGCTCTCCGATGTCCTGTGCCCCGACGCTGAGGCTCGGCCGAAGCCGCACCGAGTCGTGCCCTGCGCCGAGGAGAAGCAGGTTCTCTTCGTTGAGTGCGGCATCAAGGAGCACCGGCTTCTCGGAAGGATCACGCAAGGAGAAGCCCTGGTACAACCCCAGGCCGCGAACGTTGCAGATAACGTCGGAGTGTTCGGCGGCCAGTGTGCGGAGAACTGCAACGAGACCGCGGGCCTTCTCGGGAACCGCTTCAAGCAGCCGCTCCCGTTCAACGATCGCCATCTCCTGAACGAACCGGACCATATCGGCGAGAGTGCCGCCCCACGTTGAGTCGAGGACCCCGCGATCGTCCATGGGATAGAGCATATAGACCACACCGCAAGCGAGTTTCTTGGCGGCGGCGATCGCTTGCGGAGGGTGAGGCAGATCAAACTGATCGGATGCGAAGAAGCTGCCCGTTTGTCCGCCGGCCGTTTGAACCTCATCGAACCCGAGAAACGTCCCGTACTGCTTCGCCAGGCGACTGAGACCACGATAGAACTCCGGCTGCGCCACTCTTTGGCCGCCGGCCCCCTGCAGCGGCTCCACGACGATGCCGCACACGCCGTCCGGGTTCTGCCTGAGGGCATCCTCTACCAGGGCCAGGGCGATGGACGTACGCTCCGCGTTCTCGCTGTCGGGCGCATCCGCGTCGAGCGCAGGAAAGGGTATCTGGATGTTGCCCTCGTCGAACCCTCGGAAGCCGCTTGTCACAACCGACGCATGCCTGAGCTCCGTGACATTGAGGGCGAAGACTGTGCGCCCATGGAAGGCCTGATCGAAGTAGATGAACCGCCTGCGAACAGCGTCCCGGCGACTCCGAGGGAACTTCTGCAGATGCAGGTTGATCAGGTACTTCATCATGTTCTCGACGGCTTCTGCGCCGGAGTTCACAGCGTAGACCTCGAGGCGGTCATTGCGCATACTCACGGGAGCAAGCCGATAGAGCAGCCGGTAGTACTCCAAGCACTCCGGAGTAAGGAAGTCGGGGTTGGCCACTTTGTTGTTGGCCGCACGGACCAGCCTGGCTACGTATTCAGGCTCCTGCAGTCCCGGGTGGTTGTGACCGATCAGCTTGGATCCATAGTATCCGGCCCAGTCGAAGAGCATCCGGCCGTCGAGCGTCGCCAGCCACATACCTGAGCTGTGCTTAAGGTCCACCACGAACGGGTACGGCTCGGTCAGAACATAGCGCCTGAGCTCTGCGATCATCTCTCCGCCCGTTTGTGTCGGTCCAGGGTGTGCCATGTGTCTAGATTACCCTCTTGGCGCGGTCATCGTCGGACAAAGTGCGGTTCCGCCACGGCTATAATGAACCATGCACGGCAACCATCTCGATCATCCCCTTCTCACCGGTCTTAACGACGCCCAACGAGAGGCGGTTCTGCACCCAAGCGGTCCGCTCCTGGTCTTTGCGGGCGCAGGCTCGGGGAAGACCCGCGTACTCACTCACCGTATCGCGTACCTCATCTCCGAGCGTGGCGTGCCGGCTCACCGCCTCTTCGCTGCAACGTTCACAAACAAGGCAGCCACCGAGATGCGCGAGCGAACCGAGCGGCTGATAGGGCGGTCTTGCCGGGGCATGTGGATCGGTACCTTTCACTCGTGTTGTGCCCGCATGCTGCGGGAATGCGGGGATGATGCCAGTGTGCCCCCGAACTTCGTCGTTTTCGACGACGGCGACCAGATGTCGGTTGTGCGGCAGTGCATGCAGAAACTGAACGTTGACGAGGAGCGGTTTGCTCCGCGTGCGGTACTGGCCGCGATCAGCCGCGCCAAGGAGAAGCTCATAGGGCCAAACGCCTACGCAGAGGCGCATTCAGGCTACTTCGAGGACGTGTGTTCTCGCGTATACTCGGCCTACGACGAGCATCTTCGATCCGCAGGCGGGCTCGACTTCGACGATCTGCTCATGTGCACCGTTGTGATGCTGCGCAATCGGCCTGACATCCTCGATACCTACCGGACACGGTTCGAGCATGTTCTCGTTGACGAGTACCAGGACATCAACCTTGCGCAGTTCGAGCTGGTCCGGCTCCTGGCATCCGGCACACGCAACGTGTGCGTCGTAGGTGACGACGACCAGTCCATCTACGCATTCCGTGGCGCCCAGGTTGATCTGATCTTGCGGTTCGAGCGCGACTATCCCGACGCCCGTGTGATCAAACTGGAGCAGAACTACCGCTCAACACCGCAGATTCTCGAAGCCGCCCATCGTGTCGTGTCCCGCAATGTCACCCGCAAGCCCAAGAAGCTCTGGACCAGCGCCAAGTCAGGGATGCCCATCGAGGTGTATGAGGCCGCGAACGAACAGGAAGAGGCTGTTCTGATCGCGCGCCGCCTTGAAACCATCGTTAGGGCCGGCGGCGATCTTTCGGACGTTGCAGTCCTGTACCGCACCAATGCTCAGTCGCGCGCCATTGAGGAGGTGTTCACCAACTACCGCATTCCCTACCGCCTCGTCGGCGCACGGCCGTTCTACGAGCGAAAGGAAGTCAAGGACATCGTTGCCTACCTTCGCCTCGCCTATAACCCCCGCGATGCCGTCAGTCTGAGGCGCGTCATCAACGTTCCCGCGCGCGGGATCGGCGCCACGACTCTTGCTGCCCTCGATCAACGCAGCGCGGAGACCGGAACCAACCTGTGGGACGTCATCAACGAGCCCCGAAGCATGGCAGGCATTGCAGCGCGCTCGGCCATCGCCGTTCGCGCATTCGCCCGCTTTGTTTCCGAGATCGCTGACCTTGCTCAGCGGTTGACTGTATCCCAACTGACGCGAACCATCATCGAGCGTACGGGATACAATCGCTACGTCGAGTCCAGATCGGCAACCGATCAGCGAGACCGGCAGGAGAACGTGACTGAGCTCTTGACTGTAACCGAGCGATTCGACGAGTTGGACGACGACGACCGCTCTCTAGCTCGATTCCTGGAGCAGGTGGCCCTCGTTTCTGACCTTGACGACCCGGATTCGGGGCGCCCTGTGGTCTCACTGATGACATTGCATGCCAGTAAGGGGCTCGAGTTCGATACCGTCTTCCTTACGGGGATGGAACAGGGCATCTTTCCGCACTCTCGTTCGCTCGACAACGAACGAGAGATGGAGGAAGAGCGGCGCCTCTGTTACGTAGGCATTACGCGCGCAAAGTCCAGGCTCGTGCTCACGTATGCCTATCGGAGAACGCTGTTTGGCCTCTCATCGAACAATGCGCCATCGCGGTTTCTCTATGAAATGGGTGCCCTGACATCGTCGCCGACACGCCGAGGCACCGAACGAACGGACACCATCAAGCCCCTTCTGTGGCCACCTGCAGGACCGACCGGTGAGCCGCAACGCTCTTCATCGCCACCGCCACAGCATGATGCTGGGCTGAAGCCAGGCGATAAGGTCCGGCACGACACCTTCGGTGTCGGCATCGTGCTCAGTGTCAAAGGGGTATCGGACGATGCCGAAGTCGCGGCGGCATTCCCAAACCGGGGCACCGTGCGCGTCCTGCGGTCATACCTCAAACCGGTTCGACCATCGCGGCCTTCCCAATAGGAACTGCGGGCGTCATGTCACCTGCCTGCATCTGACCCCTCTGGCGCTCCTACGACGAGACGATGTTCACATCTGAGACCATTGCAGCGATCGCCACCGCGCCCGGACCGGGTGCGATCGGTGTTGTCCGCGTCTCGGGTCCTACGGCTCTAGACATAGCCCGATCGGTTTTCCGCCGCAGGAACTTCGATCCGGCTCACGCGAGCTCACACCGTGCCGTGTACGGTATCGCGCAGGATCCGATCTCCGGCGAGCGCCTCGACGACTGTGTCCTGTTGATCTTCAGAGCTCCTAACTCCTACACAGGGGAAGACTCCGTCGAGCTTCTGTGTCATGGTGGACCGTACCTTCTGCGGCGCGTTCTCGCCGCCTGTCTGGATGCGGGCGCCCGTACGGCGGAGCCGGGCGAGTTCACCTATCGGGCGTTTCGGAATGGCAGGCTCGATCTGGCACAAGCCGAGGCCGTTGCCGACCTGATCGCGGCGCGATCGGATCACGCGCTCCGAGCAGCCAACCGCCTCATGGCCGGAGGCCTTTCCGAACAGATCATGCCGCTCCGCGACGACCTGCACAACGCCTGGGCGACACTGGAGGCCTCAATCGAGAGCGACGACGAGAACATCGAAGTTGACACGCAGACGGTTCTGCGCGACCTACAGCAACTGGCGTTCCGGATCGAAGCCATGCTCTCACAAGCCTCCGCCGGACGCTCGATACGCTCCGGCTTCACCATAGCGATCTGCGGTCGGCCCAACGTTGGCAAATCCACGCTTTTCAACGCTCTTCTGCGGAGACGACGGGCTCTGGTCGCCGATACACCCGGCACAACGCGCGACACGATTGATGAGACCACCGAGATCGGCGGCATAGCCGTCACGCTGGTGGACACCGCCGGCCTGCGCACGCCTCGGAGCCGCGTGGAGCGCGACGGCGTTCAGATGGCCAGGGACGCCGCTGATACCTCCGACGGAGTGCTCATGGTAGCCGACATCCGTCGCAAGCCAACCGAAGCCGAGTTCACCTTCGCCCATCAGCTCGGCGGGAGATGCATCGCCTGGATCCTCAACAAGGCGGACGCGGCCTCCCCTTCAATGATTGAGCGTAGCCTCGCACGAGTTCGTGCGTCGCACCCGAATGCGCCGACGATCGTTGCCTCTGCGGCAAGCGGACTCGGTCTTGACCGGATCGAAGACGCAGTCGCTCACCACGCAATCGGCCCCAATGTAAACCCTGATGCGGTCGTTGTCACCCATGAAAGACATGTGCGCGCGCTTTCCGATGCCCTGCGCCACATGAGAGATGCCATCCGCGCGATCCGGAGCGGCGAGCCGCTGGACGCCACGGCACAGGATCTTCGCGAGGCAGGCGACGCCCTGGCCTCGATCATCGGGCTGACCCTTCAGGAGGACGTCATTGTGCGGCTCTTCAGTCGTTTCTGCATGGGCAAGTAGCCCATCTCCCCGGGATGGCGAGGCTCCGGGAGGGCGAGGCTCCCGCCGAGCCGCCGCCGTCCGAGTATACTTTACTGCCACATGCACACGCTGTGAGCAACTCCATGGGCGATTGGATTGAATATGCGGTTCGGTTTCGTTAAGAGCATCTTGCAGCGGGTGGACACGCTGGTCACCGGGCGCGGCAAGATTGACGAGGCTTTGTTTGACAGTCTTGAAGACGCGTTGATCCAGGCCGACGTCAATGTTCGCACCGTGCTGGACATCCTCAATGACGTGCGCGACAGCGTACGCGAGAAACGTTTAGCCGAGGCGAGTGAGATCACTGCCGAGCTGCGCACCCGCCTCCGGGCCGCACTCGAGGTATCCGGCCTGCGGGGAAGCTCGCTGGTGGAGCCGCCCCAGCGCCCGGGGTTGTTCATCTTCGTCGGCGTGAACGGCACGGGCAAGACGACCACCATCGCCAAAGTGGCAGAGCGTCTCCGCAAGCAGGGCAACAAGATCATTCTTGCTGCCGCCGACACCTTCCGAGCCGCCGCCATCGAGCAGTTGGAGACCTGGGCAAGCCGGACGGGCTCCGACGTTGTGAAGCACAGGCCAGGGGCTGATCCGTCGGCCGTTGTCTTCGACGCCATCAAGGCCGCCCAGGCACGGCATGCCGACTACGTCCTCGCCGACACCGCCGGACGCCTCCAGAACAAGGCGCACCTGATGGAGGAACTCCGCAAGGTCATGCGTGTGGCCGAACGAGGCTTGGGCCGCCATCCGGATGAGGTCCTGCTCGTGCTCGACGCAACCACAGGTCAGAACGGCATCAGTCAGGCCCGCGTGTTCACCGAGGTGTGCAACGTCTCCGGCATCGTCCTGGCGAAGCTCGACGGCACCGCACGAGGCGGTATCATTGTGACCATCGCTCAGGAGCTTGGCCTCCCGATCAAGCTCGTGGGCAGCGGCGAACGTCTGGACGATCTCGAGGACTTCGATCCGAAGAGCTTCGTTGACGCGCTCCTGGCCTGACAGGCACTCGCGGGACGGCTGGTCCTCGGCTGGCGGAGCGTATCTAGCCGCCGACCACGGCAATGGCCTCCATCTCGACATCAACGCCAAGGGGCAGCGCGGCGACCGCAACACAGCTTCGCGCCGGCTTGACGTTGCCCCAGTATTCGCCGTAGACCGCGTTCAAACGCCCGAAGCATCCCATGTCGGTCAGGAACACGGTGACCCTGACAACGTCGTCGAGTGATGCTCCCGCCGCTTGCAGCACAGCCTCGACATTGGCGATGCACTGACGCACACGATCCTCGAAATCCCCGACAACGATGTCTCTCGTCGAAGGATCCAGGGGGACTTGACCGGAGACGAACAGCAGTTCGCCGGCCTTGATCCCCGGTGTGTATGGGGCATTGGCAACGGGCGATCCGGTCCAGACAGCTTCTTTTGCGGCCATGGTTTCTCCTTATCTCCTGGGAACCGCCTCCGCAGTCCCCCTCTTTACAATGCGGTAGGCGGCGACGCTAACCGCGTGAAGCGATAGTTTCGCCTCGAAACGTCGGCCCGCCGGCGTAGCCGTGACTTCGCTGCCGTCGGCCATGTCTTTGAGCACGAGCGACTTTGCGCCGCCACCGAAAACGCCCGCGTCGAGCTTGAGTGTGAACGTCGGGACCTTGCTGCTTTCGTTCATCACCGTGATATGGTCTGATCCATACCGTTCCAGCAGAATCTCCGCATTGTCGGTCCAGGCGGAGGTAATCGGCTCCCAGCCGGCTCTAGACAGCTCCGCAATGATCGGGATGTACTTGCGAAAGAGCGCACGATCCCTGTTGTACCACTGAGGCTGAGTCCAGTAGTTCTTCGTGGCAGCATCCACGCTGAACATGCTCGGAAACACGCCATAGAACATGCAGCGTCGGAAGTACTGTTCTACACGATCCGATCCGAATCGGTCGAAATCGGTGTTCTGCAGCAGAAGATACGGCTTGCGATACGACAGCGTTCGCCGAAGGCAGAACGCTGCATCCGTGTCTGGCCGCCACACGCCTCCGGGCATCCAGTTCACCTCGCTGCCCATGACATCGAGCAGCGGGGCGAACGTGTGAAACCGCCAGGGCGTATAGTTCGCCATGAGCAGCCGCCCGCGCCGCACCAGGTCATCACGCATATGCTTGGCCAGTTCGTAGACTGAGAACCAGGTCGGCACGACAGGTCTGAGCGTATCGGTGGCAAACGTCACCGGAACCGACGAGTGCCGGAGGCTGTCGCGCCGATAGTCCAGGACGTCTGCCCACCCTTCGATCGAGTCGAGGTATTCGCCGTCGAGCCCGGCCGGAGCAGGCATGGAGTAACGTCGGTCCGCGTCGCCGCGTGTGTAGCTCAGGGAAGCCTTGGTCTTCTCGCCGGCCGGACTCGGCAACTCGGGGTTCGGATTGAGCACCCATACCGCACCGTTTGTCCAAGGCGCGTTTTGGAACTCGACGTTGAACGCACCCGTGACGTCGTGCGAGCCCGAGTTCATGACCGCTTGCGCCAGACTGCGCAGATGCTCATTGCTGCTGCTAAGGTGTCGTTTGACCTCGGCCAACGCGGTGGAGTAGTCCCGCGGCAGCGATGGGTCCATTGGCATCCACCAGGTCATGGGCTCGGTATAGTGGAAGCTCAGGATACCCAGCCGGTCGTCGTCGACTACCGAGTTGTCGCCCTCGTGGTACGCCACGCCGAAGTCCGCCACGTTGTCAACCGACGATGGATCGGCAAACGGTATCCAGATACCGTCAAGCAACGCCCTCCTGCGGTAGGCGTCAGGAAACATGGCGTAGTACCTTGACGCTGCCGATCGAAACCCCCAGTTCTGGTCGGTACTGAAACTGACGACCTGCAGGCCGGCCGAGCCGCGGCCCTTATGCGTGTTGCGGACGCGGTCCGGGATAAGCGCAACATCGAATGCGGCGTACAGGAGCCTTGTGGCCGCGTGATACCCTAGCCTCGCCACTCGCGGACCGTCCGACGGAACGAGGCCAACGGCTCGGCCAAGGCCCTTGCCCGTCACACAGGCGAATGGATAAAGTGAAATGGACCCGTTGGCGCCGACCCCAACCCGAGTGAGATCCGCATACTCTCGCGCCCCAGAGCACGGGGTGCTCCTCCTGATGTCGTGCCACCAGCGAACGGGACGGTCGGGAATCCGCTCTGCGTAGTAGACAGTCAAACATCTGTCTTGACCGGTAACGTCCTCCATCCAAAGCGATCGTCTCCCGGCTGCGCTGGGCGCTGTACGAACACTCAGACCCATGATTCGGGCAGCGGCCGCGTTAGTTCCCCTCTCATCTGCCACGAACCGCATGGGCGAACCTGCCTGAATGTCCTTCGCAAACCAGCCCCATCGCCGACCCGCAGGCAGCACGGGCGCTCCCTGTTCTTGCCCGTCGAAGGTCTCCCCAGGTCTGAGCTCACGAACCGCGAAGTCGTCGAACCACACAGTGCCGACATGATGCCGAAACAGGGCGTACACATGGAGGCGTCTCACAGGCTTGGACGGGAGTATCAGGACTCGCTGTTTCTCCCACCCGTGCGTGCCAACCGAGAATGGGGCAGTCTGGCCCCATAGCGGAGTACCGTCCGTGTGCTCGAGGTCAACGTACACCGAGTAGTCGTTGTTGCGGAAGCCGCCGACACCGAGGGCTTTGCTCCATCCCTCCACCACGATGGGCTGCGCCCCACGCTGGTTTAGTGCAATCGTCGCATGTGCACCGCGCCGATCCTCATTGCGGGTATTGGCACATCGGATCGAACCCCGCCCGGTATGCGATGTATCGCTATCAGGGGTGTAGCCCATCTCGAAGGGCATCCAACCGGTGCACGTGCCCGATGCCGACTGCTCGAATCCGCCGTTCGCGAGCAGCCCTCGATCGTTGCGCGGCGACCAGGACACGGTGCTCGTGCGTTGCGCCGCCTTAATGGACACCATGGCACAAACGAGGCAGAGACAAAGGCTCGCCATTCGGATGAATCGAAGAGACGCCGGCCTCATGAGAGAGCCCTCCATGCACGTTGGGCGAGCGGACGGCG
>DYKI01000016.1:34322-52721 GCA_020722705.1 Chthonomonas calidirosea
GCATCGTCTCCGATGACCAACGTCTCGGACGGCGGGGACGCCGTCCCTCCCGCATGGGGACCGGCCTCATGAGTGAGCCCTCGATCCACGTTGCGTGAGCGGTATGCCTGCGCGGCACATCGGACATTCGTCTGGTCTGTAGACCGGGATGTGAAGCGTCAGCAGGGCTCGAAGCGGCGCGCCGAACTCGACCGTTCCGCCGCTCCTGTCCGCCAGGACTCCAATACCCTCTACCGTCGCCCCATGCGACGTGACGACTTCGATGCACTCCCGCAGCGAGAGTCCCGTCGTGAGTATGTCGTCAACGATCATCACTCGCGATCCGGCAGGCAGGACCTGGCCGCGCCGCAGCGCGCGCCCTTTCGTTGCCGGTTCGGCATACCTGGCCTCAATCCCCAGGCGTCTCGCCACGCAATAGGCCAGGATGATGCCGGCGGTTGTCGGGCCCAACACGAAGTCAGCGTCAAAGCTCATGAGAAGCTCGACCAGCGCGTCACACGCCGGCTCGAAGACCGACGGTCTCTCAAGAAGCCGAAACTTCTCCAGGTACTGAGCGCTATGCAGGCCTGACGACAAGAGGAAATGCCCGTCCAGGAGCGCATCTGCATCGCGGAACAAGCCGAGCGCCTCTTCGTGTGTCATCGCCACCTCCAGTCAATCTCGACGCCAGTAGGCACAGCATCGAGCGCAGATGGGAAAGTCACCCTCCACGCTCAAGCGTTCACGATGTCGTCGGAACTGCTCACCATTCCAGACGTCCATGAAACGGTCCCGTGTGATGTTGCCGCCTACAACGCCGAAGCAAGGCGAGATATCGCCATTGGGGAGCACATCCGTGTTCATCCACGCGCAGGCGGCCCGAGTTCGATGCACAAACGTTGCCGGCTCCGTGTAGTAGATGCGCGTCTCAGCCTCCGTCAGTTCGGGATGAACGAACACAGGCACGTGTTTGGCGGACTGCCTGATGGCCGCAATCGTTTCCACGACGCCATCCGGGTCCATTTCGGGCACGCCTCCGGTCACAACGTCGGCAGCCTCGAGACGGTGCAGGTGCCCCCAGCGCTCGTTGTGTGCTGTCACCATCTCCTCAGTGATCATCCACAGGTGCTGCACATTGATGCATTCCGCACCGAACCGATCGGCCAGGTCGGCGACACCGGCTGCGTCTCGGTAGTTCTCCGGCGACAGCGAGCAGTTGAGAACGAGGGCAGGTCCGGACGTTCGTTTCTCGCGGCACGCCTTCCGCAACGCCGCGAGTCCAGCCTCCACGCGCTGGTACGCGTTGTGCATGCCACGAACGCGGTTGTGGACCTCGGGCCCTCCGTCAACGGAAACCACAAGCACGTGCATCGGCGCGGCGGCTATCTCGTCGGCCAGACGTTCGAGCGTCGTCCCGTTCGTTGTCACGCCGCAGAGCAGCCCCCGCTCTCGCGCGATTCGCAGGAGGGGTATAAAGCCCGGATACAGAGTCGGCTCGCCGCCGGTCAACCAGAGGTACGGCTTGTAAGGAGCCACCTCGTCAATGAGCCGGGCCCATGCTTCCACAGGCAGGCTGTCTCTCGGATGCGCTTCCACCGCCCCCGACGCGGCATACGAGCACATAGAGCAGCGCAGATTGCAACTGTAGGTCGGCTTCAGCGTGATGCCCATCGGCTTTGAGCTGATCGAGCCACCGCCCTGCATCTCCTTCATGAGCGACCGTCGGCGGCCTCGGCTGCGCAGATACCAGGTAAGCAGATACGGATGCGCGAAGACGGTGTGCCCGATCGTCCGAGCCAGAACGACAGCCCCCATCGTGTCAGTAGTCCACAGGCCGCAGATAGTAATCGTTGATGGCGGTCGAAGACAGCATCGCCGTGCTGGGCATGTGGCGTTTCCAGTGCGTCGAATCGACCTTCCCCTTCACCAGAAGGACGTTCGGCTCTGCGAAGCCCATGGCCACCAGCCTCGCAACCGAATAGCCGCGAAGCAGGAAGTGCAGGATTCGATCAGCCCGAGCGTAGGAGATGCCGAAGTCGCTTTCATCGGTCTGGCCGACGATGAGATCGGCTGAAGCCGGCTTGCTGACAATCACCTCGGGCACTCCAAGGTAACGTGCCAACTCCCACACTTGCGTCTTGAACAGGTCACCCAGCGGGTTGACCGGAGGCGCGTCGTCCGCATGCCACGTGAAGTAACCGAATAGGCGTTCGGTCTTGTTTCCGGTGCCGATGGGCAACGCCGTCAGCTCGGCGGATAGATCGAACAGCACGATCATCCGCATCCGGGCCATCACGTTGCCTCGCCTTCGCTGATCGGCCCCGGGTGCGCCGGCCAGATAGCCGTCCACAGCCGGGCTGATGTCAACGGTCCGACATTCGATCCCGAGGGCCTCTGCGACGAGATTCGCATGTTCGAGGCTGTCAGGGCTGCTTGTCCGGTAGGGCATGCGCACCCCGATGACGTTCTCGGGTCCCAGCGCCCGAGCACACAGGTACGCAGTGACGGACGAGTCAACACCTCCGGAGAGGCCAATGAGCGCCTTTCGATAGCCCCTGCGTCCGGTGACCTCATCACGAATGAAGGCGCTCAGCCACTCGGCCACAACCTTGCAGTTGATGGATAGGAACGAGTCCGCTTCGGGATCGAAGCACGGAGCCGTTACCTCCTTCAGCCGTCTATCCACGGCATTGCTCCCCAAAGGTGCGATCGAACGTGTTGCGCCTGACGACACCGAGAAGGTCCAGGATGTCGCTCAGCGCCGATTCCAGGTCCGTCAACAGAGGAGTTGCCGATCGAGCAAGCGAGATGTCATCCATCTCGATCCTGGCGCGAACGAGACACTCCTCAGTCACAGGTCCCTGGACCACCGTACGCCCCCACGGGTCCACCACGCGTGATGAGCCGGTGAAACCCTTGCCGCCTTCGAATCCAACCAGCCCCGAGTAAATAACGAAGACACCATGCTCCTCCGCGATGGCCTGCAGGAGGCGATCCCATCTCTCGAGATTGCCGATTCCGGTGCCTCCAAACTCGCGTCCCGGGGATGCACTGAGGACCAAGATGATCTTGGCGCCATCCAGCGCGGCGATCGCACCGGAGATCGAATGCCATGCGTCTTCACAGATGATCATCGCCACCCGCCCGAAACGCGTGTCGAATGCCTGGATGGTCCGACCCCGCGACACAAAGCGCTCTTCGTCGAACACTCCGTACGTGGGCAGGAAGAACTTTCGGTGAACATGCCGGAGACCGCTGTAACCATTGGCGGCTTCGTCGGAACCTGTGAGGGTTGCGTACAGGGCGGAGTTGTAGCAATGCCCGTTGAGAGCTTCGTAGAAGCCGACGGACACGTCCACGACCGCCTCGGCTCGGGTCACATTGGCGCGAAAGACCGACAGGAGGTCTGCGTACACATCCTCTGCGCTCCGGGCAAGCTCCAGAACGCCGCCTTCGAGGAAGTAGCCCGTGAGAGCCGTCTCAGGAAAGACGACCAGATCCGGCCGGGCAACACCCTCGTCGAGTTGAGCGAAGACAGCGCCGATGGCATCGAGATTGGCCGCGTAGTTGCCCTTCTGCGGTTTGGTTTGTGCGGCGACAACCTCTATGTGCACGGGATAGGCTCCATCGTGGAATACCTGAAACAAGCGGGTGGGTACGGCGGACAAGTCCCCTGGTGGTTGATTGCGAAGCGTGATGTCGCCGACAGGCTAAGTATACGGTGCACCCGGCGACGCGTCAAGACCGCGCGGGACGCCAATAGGCCCGCATGGCGCCGATCAGAATGACCAGCGTGATACCCGACCAAACGATCGCCCAGAACCATGGGGTCAGCCCAAAGGTGCGAGCCATGAAGACGGCGTCATTTGGGACCTCCGTGGCCGTCGTCAACCACAGGAGTCCCCGCACATCAAGAATGGCGTTCAGACATAGCTGCACGGCCAGGAAGCTCGCCGCAAAGTCGGCAGCTTCCTTCGGCAGCCACCGAACGAGCGCGGCGATGACGAAGGCAAGCCCGAAACCGACGCCAAGGCCAAACAGGTTCCGAACCCAGAGGAGTGTGATCGCGAGGGTCAGGGCAGCCATGATCACCAGCGTCGGCCTTCCACGGATGCGGCGCGTCAGCAGGAGCAAGCCCGCTCCTGCGGCAGCCGCCCCAATGTATCCGGCCGGATAGATCATCAGCGGCATCCCGCCGATCGCCTCGGTCAGCCCGCTTCCGGATGGCGCAATGGTGATCCGATGGACGACGCCTCCGGACAGCACGGCGGCAACTCCGTGGGCGGCCTCGTGGACCAGTGTCACGAAAAGCCGAATCGGGTACGTGACAACGAATGCGCCCGGAATGTACCAGAAGAGGACGGAGGCTCCGGAGGCCGCAATGAGCATGCGCCGTGAACGACGCGAGGATGGCGGCCCACTCACGACGCGTTTCCTCCGCCGTGCCATAGCGGCATGCAGTCGGTGGCCATGCAATCCAGACGCATGTCGTCACTTTCTCCCCGGATCAGCCTCCAATGCCCTGCAGCGGCGATCATCGCCGCATTGTCGGTGCATAGGGCGACCGACGGCGTCACGCAATCCATGCCGTTGGCGTGCGCTTCGCGAGTGAACGCGCCTGCGAGAGCACGGTTCGCGGCGACTCCACCCCCGATCGCCACCGTTCGAACGCCGGCTTGTTTCGCCGCGCGGAGCGTCTTGACAACGAGTACATCCATGATCGCGGCCTGCAGTGAAGATGCCATATCCTCCAGACGGACTCGGCCCGCGTCCTGTTTCACGAATCGCGCCACGGCGGTCTTCAGCCCGCTGAAACTGAAGTCCAGGCTGTCGCCCAACCAAGCTCGCGGGAAAGGAATGGCCTTCGGGTCACCTTGCGCCGCCAGCCTTTCGATGTGCGGCCCTCCAGGGTACGGAAGCCCCATCAGGCGAGCGCACTTATCGAAGCACTCGCCTGCTGCATCGTCTCGCGTACGTCCCATCGTGCTCAGCCGCGCATCGGACTCAGCGAGAATGATCTCAGTGTGCCCGCCCGAGACCACAAGGCAAACGTACGGGTATTCGAGCGACGGTTCTGCAAGCCTCGCTGCCTGCACATGCCCCACCACATGGTGGACACCGACAAGAGGCTTGTCCCAGGCATACGCAAGGGCTTTGGCACACGCCACTCCTGCCACAAGCGCTCCCACAAGTCCGGGGCGATTGGTGACGGCGATTCCGTCGAGTTGCCCCGCGTCCACACGGGCGTCGCCGAGCGCCTCGTGGATCACGGGGAGCAGGCGTTCGACATGCATCCGGCTGGCAGCCTCGGGCACGACGCCGCCCCATCGCGCGTGCAGGTCCGCCTGACTGGCCACAACACTGGACAGCACCGCCACGCCGTCCCGAACGACAGCCGCCGAGGTCTCGTCGCACGACGTTTCGATACCGAGGACGTTCATCCGCGGCAGAGCCCACGATCAGGGAGGGCGAGGCTCCCGCCGAGCCCAAAATCCGGGAGGGCGAGGCTCCCGCCGAGCCGCATGGCCCCGCAGAAGGCTCGCCGGAACAGCCAGAGCACGCACGTTGTCGTCAGGATCATGCCGAGCCCCGCTGGTCTAGAGCTCTGATCGCATCTCGTCGGAGGGTCCGGCTCGGGACGCCGTCAATGTCTTCGGCCCACATGATCACCGCTGTCTCGTTCGTGTCCGTATAGTACCCATGACGATAGCCGGCCTCCACGAAGCCCAGTCGCTCATACAGACGGCGGGCCACAGTGTTGTGCTCACGCACTTCGAGTGTTGCCCGCACCACACCGCGCTCCACTGCCTCATCGAGCAGCCCCACTACCAGCCGTGTGCCGATCCCACGTCCTCGATGCCCTCTGAGGACACCAACGAGGGTGAAGTGCGCCTCATCAATGGCGATCCACATGCCCGCGAAGCCCACAACCGACCCGCAGCACCTTGCGACGTGGTAGACAGCGGCAGGATTGCCCAACTCGTTGTAATAGGCGGAGGGCTCCCAGGCACTGGTGAAGCATGCGCGCTCGATCGCAGCCACGATCGGAACATCTGAGGCCAGCATCGGCTCAATGACAGCCGGAGTGTTGGAGACGCAGGCCGCATCAGGAGCCACCAGTTTCAGGATGCTCACTGAGCCGTCCAGCCTCCGTCAGCGGTGATGATGCTCCCCGTGATGAAGGACGCCTCGGGCGATACGAGGTAAGCCACAAGTGACGCGATTTCCTCGGGCCGCCCCATCCTGCCGATCGGCTGCCGTGCGTGCAGATCGCGGCGGACCGCATCCTCCTCTCCACGGTGGAACCGCGCGAGATACGCGTCAACGAAGGGAGTCTCCACTGTCCCCGGAGCGACGCAGTTAACTCGTAGTCCGGTTCCGGCGTAGTCAATGGCCATCTGGCGTGTCAGGGCCAGCACCGCGCCCTTCGTGGCGCAGTAGGCGAAGCGGCGCTTTACGGCAACCAGCCCGGCTACGGAGCCGATATTGACGATCACGCCGTCGCGTGCCTCCAGCAGGTAGGGCAGCGCAGCCCGAGAGGCATTGTAAACACCCATGACGTTCACAGACCAAAGGCGTTCTATGTCGTTCGGCTCCGTTTCCTCGATGGAGCCCACGAATCCGATGCCGGCACAGTTCACCAGCACATTCAGTGTCCCGAACTCATTGCGCGCACGATCCACCGCACCGTGGACGCTGGTCGGGTCTGTCACGTCACACGCGCATGCGATACAGCCTGCGCCAATAGCCTCGGCTACACGGATCGCGCGTGCGTGCTCTATGTCGGCGATCAGCACTTTCGCCCCCTCAGCGGCCAGGCATACGGCGCATTGCTCACCGATGCCGGACGCCCCGCCCGTGATGATCGCAGCCCGGCCACGCAGATCATGCATCTTCCTGCTCCTCGTTGTTCATATCCACGCCCTGTCCCGACGATGCCCCGCGATCACACAGCAAGAGATACGGGCAAGAGACGCATTGGTCGCCCGGCCTGGGATCGAACCGCCCAAGCCGCATGCTTTGCAGAAGCCGGTCCGCGCGAGCCATCGCGCCGGCTCCCCGGTCCTTCGGCCTCTCCAGAGGAACGACTTCGCCGGTCAGCATATACCGATCCTGCAGCCGGATGTCCGCATCAGGCCGTTGCGCTTTCGCAGCGGCGTACAGCAATCGGGCACGTCCCGACGCTGGGGTGTTCTTGCGGCGTCCCCGCCAGATGAACCGCTCCAGCACGACCGAACCCTCGGCAATACACTCCAGCCGGTCCGCGTGCAGCTCGACGGTGCCGTTCTCCACCTCCAACGCGAGGCTAACATCCATGTCTCCCTTGCGCCACTCAGGATGCTCGCAGGCGACCCTGATCGCTTCTTCTGCCCTCCTCCGGTACATCGGCGTCCAGTCGTGGGCAACCCGAGACGAGTTCCACACATCATCCCACTTCCGGATTGCCGTTTCGCGGAGGACATGGTCGGCCAGGTCGGCCGCCCTCCGCATGGTACGCAGGCTCTCCCGCAGCGCCGTCACATAGACGACATACGGCCCGACTTCGACAGCGGAATGCGAAGCAGCGTGCTCGAACCAGTAGCGCTTCGGACACCGAGCGTAGGTCTCCAGCGCTCCATTCGAGCACAACACTCGAGGCCCAACCGCTTGCGGGAGTCGGACGGCCGGAGCCTGCATTTCCCCTGCAGAGCAGGAACGCCACGCGCACACCGTTCCGCCAACGGCCGCGACCGCATCCCTGGCGGCATCGAAAAGCGGCGACGGATTCGCCTTACGCCCGCCAACCGTTCCGCAGCACGAGACGACGAACGAGCGACGCGACCGAGATGCTGCGACGTAAAGAAGCCGCGCTTCGTCCGCGCTATACCCGTCGCCATGACGCTCGTCGCCCACCAACTCGAGCATCCGCGGCCGAGGGCGTGGCGGAAAGCAGCCGATGTTCACTCGCGGAACGACGACTGCGTCGAACTCGAGCCCCTTGGAGGCATGGATCGTCATCACCGCGACAGATCCGGCCGCTTCCTGCTCGCCCTTCGGCGTCAGTCTATCGTCGCCGAGCGCCATTGCCCGGCGTATGTCGGCCAGCACACGTCGAACAGACTCCTGCACAGGCAGCGTCATCTTCCCCGGTGACCCCTCCACCCCATGCGACTCCTCCATGCGCCGTCCGGCCGCTATGCCCCATAGCCATACCAGCCCCGACCGATCGAGAGCCCTGTTCGGACCGGCCAGCGCTCGTGCTGCCCCGGTATCACCGAACAGCCAGCGGGCCAGAATCTCGATCGGCTCCAGCGCTTCCATCAGGTCCGGACAGACCGCGGCTCCATCGTCCGCCATACCTCCCGTCATGCTCAGCCCAACTGAACCCACCATCGCGGCCAACGCGTCACGAACTGCGCTCACGTCAAGGGCACCGGCCGGTCCACACGCCGGGATGCCACGCATGCGCAGGCCGTTCGCTATCTCCTTCGCCTGGCCATTGGTTCGGCACAGGACTGCCTGCCGGCAGCCGCGGCCCAGCCATGTCTCCATGCGACCCAAGTGCGCCACGATTTCGTTGATCTCCGCTTCTTCGTCGGCTGCTTGGGCGGCAACGATCGGGCCGTCAGGCAAGGCTGCAACATTCCGAATCGCCGCGCTCTCCGAGAGCCCAAGACGCTGCGCGAGAGCATTCACCAGAGATGCCGTCCGCGGCCCAAACCGGTAGCTTCGGCGGAGGCAATGGACATCGTCGAACCGATCCTCTGCCTCGTTCACCGTCGCCTGCCCAACGCGAAACGAGTAGATCGCTTGAAGCGGATCGCCGACCGCCCACACACGGGCTCGTAGACCCGCAATCAGCTCAACGAGCCGCCACGATAGGGGGTCAACATCCTGTATCTCATCAACCAGCACATGGTCATACTCGTCCCTAACCGTGTTCAGGGCCTCCGGACAACCTGACAGCATGTCAACAGTCCGAGCCACCAGATCGGGGAAGTCCACTGCGTCCATTGAGCGAAGTCGAGCTTCATAAAGCTCATAGACGCGCATCGCGTGAAGCAGGGCCTGGCCAGTGCATTCGGAGACGTGCAGATCATGCGGCCTGAGGCCGCGCTCCTTCCAAGCCACAATCGCGTCGCCAAGCTCGGCAATCGGGTATGTCGGCGCGTCCAGACACTCCAGTTCGCCTCCATCGCCCTGAGCGATGATCTCCTCGAGAATGCGAATGGATCCTACACGATCCACGATGAGAGGGCATGGCGACAGGCCGACATGGTGGCCGAATCGGCGCAAGAGCTCCAGACCGAAGCCATGGATCGTATACGCCGCAAGGCTCCGGGCCGCGGATCCAGCCGCGCGTACTATTCTTCGCCGCAGTTCCTCTGCGGCGTTCCGCGTGAACGTAAGGGCCAGAATCCGTTCCGGACGAGCGCCGCACTCCAGCAGATACGCCGCTCGGGCTGCAAGCGCACGGGTCTTTCCCGACCCTGGTCCAGCCAACACGAGGGTCCTGTATTCCTGCGAACGCGCTGCCGATCTCTGATCGGCATCCAGATCCGGTCCACCTGTCGTCCCGGTTCGATCCCCGGGTTCAGGCGTGAATGCCATCAGCACGCCCAGCACAAGCTGACCGACAACGAGCGACTCGTCAACACCGAGAGAGAGCGCGATGCTCCGTGCCGATGAGCCGTTCATGAACGCTTCCTTGACCTGAGTCAACGGCGCAAGCAGCTCCGCCGCAAACGCGTTCGCCTCCATCTCGCGCCGCTGAACGGGGCTGTAGCCGTCCACCTCAGTCATGGCCTGGTCGTATCCGCGCCATTCGGCCCGGACTTCCGATTCGCCGTCCGGCGTATCAAGCCGGTCGTCGTGCAGCCACCAATGGCCAAGCTCATGGGCAAGGAGGTGGCTCTTCTTGTGACCGGCAAGGTCCTGCCGGTACCAGATGCTCCCCATCTGACGGTCGAGAACGCCGTGGGCCTGTGACAGTATGGGGTCGTCGGGCGGCAGGGCCACCGCATCAAGCCCTGCATGCTCGATGGCTCGGCTCACCACAGCGTCGCAAGCGCATAGGTCAGAGCCCAGCCCGAGATCGGCACGTATTTCGAGGGCACGTGCCATGGCCTCGGCAAGGCCGAAAGGTATCACCTTAGCCGCGTATCGCCGTGGCCGCGGCGTTCCTCAGCATCATGCTGGCAGGCACAGGCCAACAGCCGTCCTTCACTCTGCGTGCTTCAGCCATTCGTTCTTCTGCGCATCGGCCATGTCGGGAGCGCTCAGGACCGCCGTAAGGAAGGACTCCCTGCTCGTTCCAGCCTGAGGTTTCTCTTTCCGATCCACGGTCTCTTCAGCGTTTCTGTCGGAATGTAAGGCGATAAGGAAACGCAGTTCGGCTCTGTATGCGGCCAATGATTCGGTCACCTGCAGGCGTGGCGCCCTGCCGGCGCGGTAACTCGCAGCCCTCGCCAATGTCGGCGGCCCGTCCAGGTACCTCCGGACGGACTCGATCGGGACCCGGAGGATCTCACTAAGCCGTCGAAGCAAGTCATCCGGTATCGTGGCCGGGTCGAGCAGTCTCCGCTCGAGCTTTGCAACGATGGTTTTCCCGAGACCGAGCATGGCGCTCAGTCGGGCGGCGTCGTGTCCAAGCGACCGTGCCCGCTCCACGATGCTGTCCAGGTGACGGATGCGGCGGTCATGCAGGGCACGCATCGCGGCAAGCATCGTATCTGCTATCGGAGAGGGCTCGCCACCGAGGGCGGCCACGCTGAACGCCTTCGCTTCTTCGGTTGACGGCAGAGCGGCACCAGGACTCAACGCCGTCTCAGCCACTAAGTCCTCGACGTATTGGGGATAACGGCGGCACCACCGGGCCAACGCGGTCGGATCTGCCTTGTACTCCTCAGCGAACCGCCAGAGCACTTCGTCTCTGTCGGGCTTCATCAGTCACCTCCTTTGCATCTCGCTAAGGCTCTTCCGAGCCCGCTGCAGCCAGTTTCGGATTGTCCTCGCCGATACGCCCATCACATCGGCGATCTCGTCGTCGGTGAACTGGGCATAGTGCTTCATGACGAACGTGCGCCTCAGGGGCTCGTCGAGCTTGGCAAGCAACGCGAGGGCTGCAATGCGATCCACGTCGGGCTGCTGCAGTGCACCGCCGCTCACACCGCTCATCGTCTCGATCAGCTCCGCACCCGGCACCAAGTCGGATGCAGCGACCCGCCCCTTGCGGAGCAAATCTATGATCCTCAGCCGCAAGCAGTGCCAGAACCGGATTTCCCAGAACGCATGCTGTCCATCGCCCGCGAACCATTCCTCATACAGCCGAAGGGCCAGATCGCGGGCCAGGTCCTCACGTGCGTCCGGACTTAGCCACGCGTATCGGGCGAGTGACTTCCGCAGAAACGGCTGGATGCCCCTCACCAGGATTTCGGCAAGCCTCCACGCACCATCCATCTCGTCCTGAGCGGCCCACATCCGCAACAACGCCACCACCGCCTCCGGTCGCCGCGTCGGAGCGTTCGCAATGGCACTGTCCATCGTCATTCCTGCAAGCTCTCTGAGATCACTCGCTGCTTCAGGCTCGCGCCGGTAGGGACCGGATGCAGCATCGAGGCAGGTGCCCGTGCCGGCAGGTGAGGTCTCATTCATTGGCGGACTCGCGGGAGCGCAGCAGAATCGGAAACGATCTTCGCGCGAAGTTCCGGAAACCTCGCGACTTGACGAGTGTGTAAGGGAAGCCGACCGTGGTGATCGTGCCACTTCCAACCGAAAAGGAGAGATCGCCGATGCTCCACCTTTCCCAACCGTTCGACAGCGCAGGTTCGCCGTTTGGTAGCAATCCTGAGAACGAAGAGTGCATGTCGCTCGCAACGCTCCAAGCCCGGATCGAGGAGCATCTGGACGCCGCGCAGGCAGCCATGCGCTGCGGATCGCGACGCCGTGCTGCCGCAAGTCTCGCAATCGCGGCCGAAGCATGGCTGGAGTACGCGCCGATCTTGACCGTATACTCCGGCACGGGGCTACGCGAGCGCATCGAAATGGTGCGCTGCGAGATCAGGCGGCGCGGCACGGCTGTTGGCCGCAGCTCAGGGTCGGGCGAGATGCTTCGCAAAGAACCCTCGCGCGTCAACCAGTATCGCGTTCGGCGCAAGAACGTGCCCGCTGTTGTACCAGATCAGCGTCTTGCCCTCGCCGGCCGCCCCTGCCAGGCGTTCGGTCGCCGATCTCGAGATCAGCTCGTCCTTGCGGGCGGCCAGGAGGAGTAGCGGCTTCGGCGCGAAGCGGCCCACGAAATACATCGGGTCCGTCATCATGGCTCCAACCCGCAGTCTTGTCTCTGAACCCGCCGGTACGAGACCTGCTTCCCTGGCCCATTCGACAAACCCCGCGCCTCCAACGGCGAGGCATGCCGCCTTTATCCGCGGCTCGACTCCGATGAACGTGCCCCCCAGCATGGCGCCCTGACTGAAACCGAGAAAGCCGATCCGAGCGGCATCAATGTCCTTGCGCGTGCACAGGTAGTCCACCGCTCGGCGAAGGTCGCACACCGTCTGGATCCAGGCATCGCGATTGGTCACCTCGTGTATCAGGTGAATGTCGCCCGAGCGACCTTTGCGCGCGCGGTCTCCGTGGTACTGTGCGTCAATGCTCAAAGTGGCAAGCCCCATCGTGCTGAGCATGTCAGAGGCCAATCGAACATAGTCGGTCTCCTTGTGTCCACCCGATCCTGCAAGCAGGATGACCGCCCCGCAGGGCTTCGGCGCGGATCGAGGCAACGCCAGGATCGCGGGCACCCGCTGATCGTGGGTGCTGGTGAACTTCACGAGATGCCGAGACCGCAGGGCCTTGAGCTTTTGCGGCTCATTCTTCACAATCGGAGCGGCCGAAATGACCGCCTCAAGCGGAAGCTTCGCATCGTAGTCATACAAAGCCAGCCGCAGCTCCTCCACGCCGACCGATGTAGAATGCTGCCCGATCGCCGAAGCACAGATCAGTCCCAGAACCGATACGAAAACGAGCCGGCGACCGACGAACCTCATGCACATCACCCCCTCGACCTTTGCGCCACAGCGACAGGAGTCGCTCGGGCGCACGTGGAAACGTTGATGCACAGAGTACCCCACGCTCAGAGATCGTAACATGACCATTTCCCTGACACCGGCCACCTACGACGGCGTGTGCTCGATGCTGATCGGCAACGGCTCCATCTGCACAACCGTCGGTCCGACCGGATACCATGCATCACCCGACCGGCAGTGCCACGAAGCGCATGCGACCCAACGTTTCGCCTGGGCCGGCAGGCGCGAGCCCGGACCAAGGCACCGTCTCACGGACTTTGGATCGCTCAGTCGCACGCTCTTCGTGAACAACGGTCGGATGTCCGACGCCGACTGGACACAGCGCCTCGATTGCGGTCAAGCGATCGTGGAAACCCGCCTGCGGCACCCGAACCTCGCCGAGACGACACGCAGCCTTGCCGTGCTCGGCGCGAACGTGTTCATGGCTGAGACGGAGTTGGCAGCCACGGCCCGGTGCACTGCGCGGTTCGACGTGCTGTACACGACGGGAGACATCTCGCGTCGTCTCGGTCCGCCGGAGGTGCAGGCGGACGCAATCGCGATACCGTACTCAACCCGGAACGATGTCGGCACGGTCAGGATATCAAGCGCCGCATCCGATGGGACACGGCCCCTGACTTCTGTGACAGCCCATGCTGTCCGCTTCAGCTACCGGCTGACGCTCGATCCCGGATGCCCTGTCGTGATCAGAACGCTGATCCAGTTCAGCGATCGGCTCGACTACGGGTTCCCGGTTGCCCTGAAAGACTGGGCCGACCTCATGGAGACGCACCTCGACGCCTGGAGGGACTTCCATGCGACCTCGGCGCTTGAGACCGGCAACGACACCATAGACCGCTTTCGCGCTGTCTCGCTCTACACGATTCGAGCCCAGTTGTCGGACTGGTCCATTGGGCCAACCCTGTCCGAGCGTTATTGGGGCGGAGGAGCCTTCCATGACGAGATGTACCCCTTCTTTGGCCTGGTCTCGTCCGGACATCCCGATCTCGCTCTGCGATTGCCCAGGTTTCGGCTGCTGACGCTTGGCGAAGCTGTCCGGAGAGCCCGAGGACGCGGCGCTCTGTATCCATGGAGCAGCACAGAGACTGGAGCAGAACGCGATCCCGAAGGACTATGGCTGACGGAGCGCTTCCACCTCGCCCAGTTCTCTGCCCAGATATGGGCGCACTGGTTGTACGAGCGCAACATCGAGGAGCTCGATCACCTCTACCCTGTGCTTCAGCAGATCGCTCGATACATGGAACTGAACGTGATCGAACGGTCGGAGTCCGGCGTCACGGGTACGCGCGCGTGCGTTGATTTCGACGAGTCCGTCGGCGCGGTGAAGAATGGTCCCTTCACCGTTTCGGGAGCCGCAGCAGCGTTGCACTGGGCGGCAGAAGCCGCATCGGCGCTGGGGCGAGATACTTTCGCGGTTTCCCGCTGGCGTGCACTCTCAGCAGAACTGCGCAACGCGATTGTTGCAGCCCATCTTGACGCGCCTGATTCCGGCGAGGTCTTCGGCATCCCGGAAGGCGTGCCTCTGCACTACAGTGTCCTTGGCCACATCTTTCCCTTCATGACCGAACCGTGGTCCGACCGAGCCCGCAGAACGGCCCGTTACATCCATCGGGTGTGCCGAAGCTCGCATGGCTGGAGGCCCGGCGCCGCCGACGCCTACACCGACAGCAACTGGGCATGGACAGCCGGGCATCTTGCCATCGTTCATGCCATGCAGGGCGACGCAGAGCGTGCATGGGAAGCTGTGAGCGTCGGTCCTGAAGGATCCGGCCCCGGCCCGATCCCATGTGAGCATCTCGACAGAAACGGCATCGCCAGGGTCCCGTGGTTCACGACGGGCGTCGGAGCGTGGCTCTACGGGCTGCACGCCACGATTGCCTGGGTATCCGACGCAGGAACGCACCTGTGGTCCGGCATTCCATCCAGATGCAACGAGATTGCGTTCAGAGGACTTCGAGGAGGCCATGGCGTCACGATCTCCGGCGAGTCGGCATCGAATCGCTGCCCGACTATCATGGCATCAGCGCGCGAGGCTCTGGACGGCTGGCGCTTCACCGTTCCTCGATCGGCGCTCGTCGGCGCACGCGTCCATGGAACGCAGGTGAGCGAGGATGCAGACAGCGTCACTTACGAGGTACCCTTGCCGCCGAACCGGTCCGTTGTGCTGATCGAGTCTGCCGCCGGTTGAGCGCTCAGGGCCAAACGCTGAACGCCTAGAGAGAGGATGCCAATCCATGCCGGACATGCTTGTGAACCTGCTCAATCTGCCGCCGCTGGAGGCCGCGCTTGCGCGCGTCCGAGAGGCGGGCATCAACATACGCCGTGCTCAGGCCTTCGAGATCACGGCGGTCAGGACGTTCATCGAGCGAGAATGGGGCACCGGCTGGGCCGATGAGACGTCCGTCGGCTTTGCCAACAAGCCGGTGACCGTCTACATCGCAACCTACGAAGGACGCGTGGTCGGATTCGGGGCGTACGAGTGCACACGCCGCGCGTTTTTCGGTCCCACCGGTGTCGAGCCCGCCCAGAGACAGAAGGGCATCGGCGCCGCTTTGCTGCTAGCCTGCCTTTGGGGCATGCGTGAACTCGGATACGTATACGGCATCATCGGTGGTGCGGGACCCACCGAGTTCTACGCGCGCACTGCAGGAGCGACCGTGATTCCAGACAGCTCGCCCGGGATATACACGGACATGCTGAGGAAAGAGCAGCATCCTCCGGAGCTGGCCGGCCCGCAGGGATAGGCCTACCTGACGACAGTCAGAAACCCGGATATGGCGCTGGGCACGAGTCCCAGTGCGAGGGTGAAGATCGCGCAGAGGGCGATGGCCGCTCCGGCGCCGCCTGCCGGCTTTCGAACCGCCGCGGAGCCTGCGTGCGCCGCCGCCGGAACCGGGTCATCGAAGACGATGTACCACGCCACGCGCAGGTAGTAGTAGACACCGAGGGCGCTTGCGAGAGCCATGATGATCGCAAGCGCCACGTCGCCTCCGGTCAGGATTGCGTAGAAGACCTGCCACTTCGCGACAAAGCCCGCTGTAGCCGGTATGCCTGCCAGCGAAAGCATGAAGAGGACCATCGAGTATCCGATGGCAGGCTGCGCCCCGGCTAGCCCACGAACATCGGACAAGGTCTGCACGTCGCGATCCCGAGAGCTCAGGTGGCAAAGCACCGCCAGTGCGCCTCCCAGGGCCAGTGCGTACGCCAACAGATAGAACACGTTCGCCGTCAGTGCAAGCGTCGAGGCCTCTGCTCCTCGTCTGCCAACATGCTGCAATCCAACGCTCACAACGGTTAACAGCAGGTAGCCTGCATGCCCAATGCCCGAGTAGGCCAGCATGCGCTTGATATTGGTTTGCGCTATGGCGAGCAGGTTGCCGACGACCATCGTCAGGATTGTGATGGCACGCAGAGCCGGAAGCCACGCGTCATAGCCGCCTGCAAGAGAGTCGAACAACCGAAGCAGAGCAATGAAAGCGCCGATCTTCGCAGTCGTGGCAAGGAAGAGCGTGGCGCTCGTGGGCGCGCCTTCGTATACGTCCGGAGACCATTGGTGGAATGGCACAGCGCCAACCTTGAAGCACAGTCCGATCAGCAGCAGGAGCGTTGCTGCGATCCCCATGGGCTGCTTGAGTGCACCGTGTGCTACAGCCGATTGTATGTGCGTGTACTGCGTCGAGGCGGTAACGGCGAACATGAGCATGATGCCGTACAGGAACAGAGCGGACGCAAACGCCCCCAACAGGAAGTACTTCAGCGCGGCCTCGTCGCTCTTTGGATCAGTCCGCGCGAAGCCGGCCATAACATACAGCCCGAACGACATGAGTTCCAGCCCCAGGAACAAGACGATCAGGTCGTTCGCCTGCAGCATGAGGGCAGCGCCCGACAGCGCGAGCAAGAGGAACGCATAGTACTCCGGATGCTCGATGCCTCTGGCGCGCAGGTAGCTCTGCGCAACAAGGACCGATATGAAGCCGGACAACAGCAAGACCACCAGGCCGGACGAGTACAGCGTGTCCGTCACAAGCCCACCCGCGAACAGATCGGTCCCGTAACCGCGCGATGAAGAGCGCATCAGGACCGCCAGTGCGCCAAGAACGCCGGCTCCGCCGAGCATGGGGGGCACCGATGGTCCGGCCCCCTTGTGCAGCCATGGAGCGGCAAGCAGGATGACACAAGCGGCGCCCCACATCACCAGCAGCGGGAGAACTCCGCTCAGATCGGCTATCGCCTGGGTGGGAGACCCCATAGATCTATCGTCGCTCCTCGTTCACGTTCACGACCTCGCCGACCGCCTGAGCGAAGACGCGCAACTGGTCTTCGGTGCAGGCCGGCGGCGTCGGCAATGCACAGCCCGGCGCCAGGATGAAGCTGGTCTTGCCGGCAGCCCTGACGGCATCTCGGGCCTGCTGAAGCAGCTCGAACGGCTCTGCTTCGCCGAAGCCGATCTCGTTGACACCACACATGAGGCACTTCTGCGTCCGAAGGCGCATTTCTCGAATGCCGGGGTTGCCGGGAGCGCGATCACTCCAACTGTAGATGGCGTATCCCTCGATGGCCATGGCGTTCTCGGGGTAGATGCCGCAGCCGTGATGATGCAGCACGTTCAAGGGCAGCGAACGCGCCACATCAAGGACCGCCTGTTCACGCGGCAGGAAGCGGTCTCGATGCACAGGCGCAGTCAGGGTGTCGGCTGAAGCCCCCACCATGGCCAGGAAAATGCCATCAACGCCCGTTTCAGTCAGTGCTGACACATAGTTGCACAGCGACCGGGCAATCGCGTCGAGGCCAACCTCGACTGCGTCGGCATCACGCTGCAGATGCTCGGCGACCCGTTGCCCGCTGATCTTCTCAGCGGTCGCATAGACCCCAAAGACGGTCGCGACCACCGGCAAGTCATCGTCGCGCTCGCGAAGTATCGTCTTGATCGTTTCCAGTTGGCTCCCGAAGTTGCCGTCCTTGCCTCCGAGTTCACCAAGCCGTCGCCAGTCTTCCACATCCGAAATCGTGCTCAGACCTTCAGGCATATCGTACGGCGCATCGTGCATCACCTTGAGCAAATCCGGACCATACGTGCGCGCGAACTCGAGCGTTGCCGCCGCAAGACCGCGCCCCGCCGGCGGATCCAGGCGGAAGTGATACCAGAGGCTGTAGGGGACACGATCCGGCTCGCGTCCCTCGACCGCTGACAGGACCCTCTCGCGCTTGGTCACCGAATCGCTCCATCACGAACCATCAAACGACGTGGCTCGGCGGGAGCCTCGCTCTCCCTGCTAGGGTCCCCATGCGTCATCGAGACTGCGGGAGGGACGGCGTCCCCGCCGTCCGAAACATGGGTCATCGGGGACGATGCCCC
>DYKI01000103.1 GCA_020722705.1 Chthonomonas calidirosea
CCTCGCCCTGCCGCGACAGGCAACCACGACTGACGAGCGCACAGTGATGCGGCACGCCGTCTTCGACGAGGAATGGGCGCGTCAGTCGGGCACGCGACCACAGGGGGAGGAACGATGATGCGAGGATTGGCAGTGATAACGGCCATGGCGACTCTGACGTGCGCTGCAGGCTCGGGGGCGGTGGAGTACTTCGTGGCTCCTGACGGACGGGACACGTGGTCGGGCCGTTCGGCCAAGGCGACGGGAAGCGATGGGCCGTTCAGGACGCTGGAACGGGCGCGCGAAGCGATACGATCGACTCCCGCCGGCGTGCCTGTGACGGTTACGCTGCGAGGCGGCGTCTACGAGCTCGGGGCTTCGTTCGCTATCGGGCGTGAGGAGGCTCGCGGGGAGAAACTCATCCTCCGCAGCCGGCCGGGCGAAGTCGCTATCATGCGCGGCGGCAAGGCCGTCAACAACTGGCGCGGCGTGACCGACGCTGACACCCTGGCCCGTTTGCCCGAGGCTGCACGGTCACGGGTCATCTGTGCCGACCTCAAGGCTCTCGGTATTGGCGATCTCGGGCGCATGCGTCCGCGAGGTTTTGGACGACCCGTGGAACCGGCGGGCCTTGAGCTCTTCTTCCGGGGCAAACCCATGACCATGGCGCGTTGGCCCAACCGGGAGTGGGCTTCCATCAAGACCGTGCCGAACGGTCAGCACGGCGGGCAGTTCACTTTCGAGGGCGGGATGCCGGAACGGTGGAAGGACCTATCTGAGCCCTCCCGGGCGGCTCGGCGGGAGCCTCGCCCTCCCACGGATGTATGGGTCCACGGCTACTGGACCTACGACTGGGCGGACACCTACGAGAAGGTGGCTGCCCTCGACGTAAGCTCGCGCACCGTCACGACCGTTCCGCCCCACGGGCAGTACGGCTACACCGCCGGCAAGCGCTTCTACTTTCTGAATGTGCTGGAGGAGCTGGATGAGCCGGGGGAATGGTATCTCGATCGGCAAACGAGCCTTATCTACTTCTGGCCGCCGGAGCCTCCTCAATCCGGCGATGCGGTTGTTTCGGTCCTTGAGCAGCCGCTCATCGTCGTTCGGGATGCCGCCAACGTTACCATTGAGGGGCTGTGCTTCGAAGCTGCTCGTGGATCGGCGGTTGAGGTGGTGGGCGGATCGGGCAACGCCGTTCGCTCGTGCGAGTTTCGGTGTCTGGGCAACGATGCCGTCCATGTGACGGGCGGCACCAAGCATGTCGTGGCTGACTGCCACATTCACGACATCGGCGAGGCCGGCATACGGGTGAGCGGCGGCGATCGGAAGACGCTCGCGCCCGGCGGTCATCGGGTCCTTCGGAACCACATCCACAACTACAGCCTCTGGTGTCGCACGTATCGGCCGGCGATCGGCATTGACGGTGTGGGGCACCGCATTGCCAACAACGCTATCCACGACGCTCCGCACAACGCGATCCTCTTCGGCGGCAACGACCATGTGATCGAGCTTAACGACATCAGCCGGGTCTGCCTCCAGACCGGCGACGCCGGAGCGATCTATGCGGGGCGCAACATGACCATGCGCGGCACGGTGATCCGCTGGAACTACTTCCACGATATCAGCCGCGTGATCGGCGACAGCGCTCACTTTGTGGACGTGATGTCGGTCTATCTCGACGACTGCTTCTGCGGGACCACGATCTGCGGCAACGTATTCGTTCGCGCAGGCCGAGCCGCCATGATCGGCGGGGGACGCGACAACACCATCGAGAACAACGTGTTCGTGGAATGCAACCCGTCGGTGCATGTGGACTCGCGTGGAACCGGCTGGGCGAGCTTCTGGTTTGATGGCCGCGATCCCTTTATCATGAACGGCCTGAAGGAGGTGAACCATGACCAGCCTCCCTACTCCGTTCGTTACCCGAAGCTCGTCGGTCTGCTTCAGGACCAGCCCGGACGCGCGAAAGGCAACGCCATCGTGCGCAACGTTTCCGTCGGGGGCAGGTGGATTGACATGCTCGATGGGTTGACGGACAAGGAGGTCCGCTTCGAGGGTAACGTCACAGAGGGTGACCCGGGGTTCGTTGATATCGGTGCGCTCGACCTGCGCCTGAAGCCGGACTCGCCGCTGAAGAAGCTGGGCTTCAGGCCTATCCCGGTCAAGAAGATTGGGATCCCCGATCAGGTTCCGACGCCCTGGGCCGGACGATCGGATTCAGCCGATGGCGGACGGCCACTTTCGAGTGTAACGCCGCCCCGATGGTGGCAGGATGAGCGCTTCGGGATGTTCGTGCATTGGGGTTTCTATTCTGTAATCGGCATGGAAGCGTCGTGGCCGCTGCACAGCGGTCAGTACTCACGAGCCGAGTATGAAGGCCAGATGCAGCGCTTTAACCCTTCGTCGTTCCGCGCCGACGATCTGGCCGGTGTGGCCAAGCGGGCGGGCATGAAGTACCTCGTGCTGACCACGAAGCATCATGACGGCTTTGCCATGTTCGACACGAAACTGTCCAGCTTCAGCGTCATGCACGGTCCGCTCAAGCGGGACCTGGTGCGTGAGGTCGTCGAGGCCTGCCGCAGGGCCGGGCTCAAGGTCGGCTTCTACTTTTCGTTGTGTGACTGGCATGACGAGCGCTATGCGGCGTGGCCCAAGACAGGCGCATGGCCATTTGGGCGCATCACGCCGGATCCTGCACGCTGGCAAGAGTTCGTTGCGTTCCTCCACGGGCAGGTGCGCGAGTTGCTCACCAACTACGGCAAGGTGGACGTGCTGTGGTTCGATGGAGGATGGGAGCACACGCCGGCGGAGTGGCGCGCGCCGGAACTGATGGCCATGATCCGCAAGCTGCAGCCCGGCATTGTTGTCAATGATCGTCTTCCCGGACAGGGGGATTACGCGACGCCGGAACAGACCATCCCCGTCGGCGGCATGGCTCGCCCATGGGAAACGTGCATGACCATCAACAACACGTGGGGATACAATCCCAATGACCACGCGTACAAGCCGGCCGCCGACCTGATTCGCAACCTCTGCCGCACAGCGGGCGGTGGCGGCAACTACCTGCTGAACGTGGGACCGAAGGCTGACGGTTCGGTGCCGCCCGAGTCTGTCCAGCGGCTCGAGGCGATGGGGGCTTGGCTGCGTGTGAACGGCCAGGCGATCTACGGAACGCAAGCTGGGCCGAGGAACGCCTATCCGGCAGGGGCCGTGACCGTGAAGGGCAAGCGGGCCTTTGTAATGGTGTTCGGCACTCCGAAGGAACCGGTCCGGGTGAAGCTCGGCGCTTGCGTGGTCCGCGCGGCACGTCTGCTCCACGACCGCAAGCCTGTTGCATGGCGACAGGATGCAGACGCCATCGAGTTCGATGTCGAGCCCGAACGATGGGCGGAGGATGTGAGCGTTATCGCGATTGAAACCGACGGTATCGTGTCCGAGAACGTCGGGGCGCAGGTGGATGCAAACGGCACGATAACGCTTCCTGCGGCTGCCGCCCGCATCCACGGCGTTCAGCTCATCTACCAGCCTAACTACGACGACCTGGGAGCATGGATGACACCCGCCGACTGGGCCGAGTGGAGGTTGCGCGTGGAAAAGCCGGGCGAATATCGTGTCGTTCTGGAGTGCGGTGTGGCGCCGGGGCAGCAGGGCAGCGCCGTTGCGGTGCGCTTGGGCCGAGCGGAGCGGCGCATGGTAACGCATGCCACTTCGGGTTGGGTGGACTACCGCCCGTTCACCATAGGAACAGTTCGGCTGGGAGCCGGACAGGTGACTGTTCAGCTCCGCTGTCTTGCCCTGGCCCAACAGGCCGTGCTCAATCTGAGGGCGATTCGGTTGGTGCCTGTGGCGGACGGACCGGCGACCTGACCTCAGTCGCAGCACCGGGACGGACTGAAGCGTGACTTCGCGGCTCGGCGGCGTCGGTCAGGTGTGCGAGGTTGGCAGCAGTCCGAACGCCACGAGCACCGCGACCGTGCTCGCGAGGACCACGGCGGCTGCGGTAAGTGCCTGTGCCAGGCTGTGCCGTTGCCGGTGGAGCCGCGCCCAGACAACCACGGGAAAACCCAGACCCAGCCAGGCGACGGCCGGATGCACCAACGCGCTAGCCAGGAATACCGACGTGGCGTAGGCTGCGGAGTGAATGCTGACCTTCCAGAACCTCGTGATCAGCATGAAGAGGACGCCGTTCACCAGTGTGTTCACTGCGGCGGCCTGCAACGCAACGGGAGCGCGCAGCACGACATATAGGAGCACAAGCGCAAGCGCGCCGAGGTTGGCGACCAGGAAGGGCTCGGCACGCTGCTCCCGCAGCATCACGTGAGGGTCAGTATACCGGCCCCTGCGAACGCCGATGCCGATCCACACTCCGGGCAGAACGACGACCAGCGCGAAGAAGAGAGTCCCGAAAACCGCAGCGTCGGCTATGGATGCGGTGTGTCGGGCGATGACGCCGACGGCACACGCGGAGACCGTGATGAAGGGACTGGCGAGGGCTGATACCACGAACGCGACGAGATCAACAACACGATGGGCGCGCCTTTCCATTGCCGAGGATACTCTAAGGGAATGTTCGCATGTTTCCCGGGCGCAGGCCGCGGATAACTGCGCCCCTACATCGGATCCGCCAGGTACCTGCGCATGACGACTTCGTCCACGGTCAGGTGCTCGGGCAGCGCCAGCAGGTCCAACACGATCTCCGCGACGTCCTGCGGCTGCATCCAGCCGGTTCGATCACGCTCGGGGTGGACTGCGTCCGCCATCTTCGTATCCACGGCGCCGGGGCAGACGACGTGGACACGGATGCCATACTCGCGCAGCTCAAGGGCCATGACCTTGCTGAGGGAGATCACCGCTGCTTTCATGGCGCAATAGGGTCCCTGGTGCTTGTAGGGCTTCTTGCCGGAGCTGGACGCTATGTTGATGATCGTGCCGATCCGACGCGGGATCATGTGCGGGAGGACGGCGTTGCTGCACAGGTGCATCGCGCGGTAGTTGACGCGGTAGTGCCAGTCCACTTCCTCTGCCGAGTATTCCCAGACAGGCTTGAAGGCTGCCGCGCCGACGTTGTTGACCAGGATATCCGGGGAGCCGATGGCGGATACGGTCGAGGCAACGGCCGCCGTGCAGGCCTCAGCTTCGGTCAGGTCCGCAGCAATAGTGCAGCACCGTCGTCCGATCTGTTCGATCCGAGCGCGTGTCTCGTTCAGATCGGCCTCGCTGCGGGCCACGATGGAAACATCGGCGCCATGTCGGGCCAGTTTGATCGCGATGGCACGGCCAATGCCCCGACCTGCGCCCGTGACCAGAGCGACCTTGCCCGACAGATCGGGTACGTGCGGTGCGGCATTCGCCAAGCCGGTCACGCTGCGCTATTCCTCTTCGTCCAGCTCGGTCACCTGCCACTCGTGCACGCCCGCGGCCCAATCCTTCTGCATCTTCACGACCAGCCGGAATGCATCGCTGGTGACAGGCTCGAACTCCACGCTGCACCAGGAGTCCAGCTTGATGGGATACTCGCCCCGCGCCTTCACCGCCACCCACTTGTCGCCGTCACGGTACTGTATCTCCCACCGCTCGGGCAGGCGGCATTCGCCGGAGCCGGTGTCGTCGAACCAGAAGACCCGTGACGCGCAGAGCGTAACGGGCTTGCGGAATGTGTACTGAGCCCACTCGTCGGTGCCCTTGTGCGGCCACCAGTGGCAGAGCTGAAGCGCCCGATCGCGCGACTTGAGCTGCTCGATGCCGTCGTGGATGCCTTCGGGTTCGGAGTTCGAGTTCCGGAAGGACACGGTGACCTTAGCGGACATTTCCGGTCCGCCGGCGGGGGCAACGGGCGTCGTCACGGGCAGCCACACACGCATGGGACCGGCCTCGCGGTTGTCCCATGCATAGTACGGGATGGCCGTCAGCGCTACGCGCTGGGGATCGGCTGCGGGTCGGTACAGCTCCCGGCCCCAGCCGAGCGGGTCGGCGGCAACGCCCGCAGCCTTGAGCACGACGACACCGCCGAGCAGCTTGCCCTTTTTCTCTGCCTTGATCGGAGCACCAAGCGGCAGGGCGATGTCGCTCACTCGGGCCTCGTGATCGCACTGCTCGATGCAGTAGACGAGCGGGCCGCGCTGGAGCGCCGTGTGCCCGATGTTGGGTTTCACAGCGGGATGGGACTCGATGCGTTCGACGGGCATGTCGAGGTCCAGTTGCACGATGTCGCCGGTCTGCCACGTTCGGCCAAGCACGAGGTAGCCTCGATCTGTGTCCATTCTGGTGCTCTTGCGTCCATTGACGGTGAGCCGCGCCGCTCTGCACCATCCAGGTATCCTGAGCCGCAGCTCGAACGGGGTGCCGGCCGCCTTGCCGCCCGTCATCTGCACGGCGATGGTGATGTTGCCGTCCCATGGGTAGTCGGTCTTGACCTTCAGGGTGACGGGAGTGTCCCCCACTTTCGCGGAGACCGAACCGGCGATGTAAAGGTTGACCCAGAGTGCGTTCTGGGACACGGCGTAGGCGTAGCCTCCCAGTGAGGCGAGCGTCCGCGTGACGTTCGGCGGGCAGCAGGCGCACCCGTACCATTCCTGACGATGATGGTTTCCGAGACTCTCGAGCGGATTGACGTAGAAGTAACGCTTCCCATCGAGCGAAACGCCTGCCAGAACGCCGTTGTATAGCGAGCGCTCAACGAGGTCGGCATACCTCGCATCTCCGTAGAGCAGGGCCATGCGGTGGTTCCATTGAGCGAGAGCGACAGAGGCGCACGTCTCCTGGTATGCGGTCAGGTTCGGCAGGTCGTAGTCCGTCGTGAATCCTTCGTTGCTGGCCGACGGACCGATGCCTCCAGTGATGTACATGCGCTTCTCGGTCGTGTTGCGCCAGACGCGCCGGAGCATTGCCCTGAGCTCGGGATCGTCTTGTTCGGCCACGACGTCGGTAACTCCCGACATCAGATAGGCCGCTCGGACGGCATGCCCTTTGATCTCTCTGTGTGCGCGTATGGGCACGTCGTCTTGCCAGTAGGAGCCGTCGTAGCGGTCGAGCGGCGTACCGTGCTCACGTGCGAACAGCTTGTCTCCACGATGGTTGATCATATGGTACGCAAGGTCGAAGTACTGCCGCTTTCCGGTCACGCGATAGAGCTTCATGAGCGCCAGTTCGGCTTCCGGATGGCCTCCGTATCCGATCGCTTGGCCCGGACCGTCTCCGAATCGGGCGACAAGGTGGTCCGCGAACCTGGTTGCCACGTTCAAGAGGGTCTTCTTGCCCGTCGCCTGATAGTGAGCTGCGGCCGCCTCGAACAGATGGCCGGCGCAGTAGATCTCGTGATTGTCGCGCAGGTTGGTGAAGCGCTTGTCGGGCGCGTTGACCTGGTACCAGGTGTTGAGGTAGCCGTCGGGCATCTGGGCGGCAGCGATGCGGGCGATGAACTCGTCCACGCGCGCGCTCAATCCGGGGTCAGGGTGCGCAGCCAGTGAATACGATGCTGCCTCGAGCGCCTTGTACGCATCGGAATCCATGAACACCGGGCCTTCGTAGCCCTCCCGCTTGCCCTGGGCGGCTCGATCGAAGTTCCGCATATTGCCGGCCTTCTCGAGCTGGTCAAGGCTGTGAGGGATGGAAACCTTGCGGTTGACTTCGCAGCGCGGCGCCCAGAAGCGGTCGGCAATCTTCACCTTCGTGAACGGGACTGCGCTCAGTTTCATGACGGAAGCTCCTCTACGAATGGTCGCGGGCTGGGCTGCGGCGCTCAAGGCAGCAATGACCGTGAGCAGGGCGACTGCTAGCCGCTGGGCTCGGAGCGACCTGCGACGGCACGGCTCGGCGGGAGCCTCGCCCTCCCTTGACAGGCAACGCGGCTCGGCGGGGTCACTATAGGCTTCGCGCTCAATCACCGCTTCGCCCTCCCTTGACAGGCACCGCGGCTCGGCGGGAGCCTCGCCCTCCCATTGCGGACACTCCTACACCTCCATCACCACCGGAACCACGACGGGCCGCCTGCCGGTGCGCCGGCGCAGGAAGCGTGACACAGTATCTTTGGCAACTGTGCCTGCGTTCTCGTCGTCTATGCCGCCGCCGGAACGCAGTTCCTCGAGAGCCTGGACAACCAACTCCGCAGCCTCCTCGAAGAGGCCATCGGTTTCCTCGGGATGGAGGAAGCCCCGTGAGACGATCTGGGGATCATCGAGAACCTCGCCGGTGCTCTCATCGAGGGCAACGGTCACGACCACTGTGCCGCCGGTAGCCAGATGTCTCCTATCGCGCAGGACTGCATCGCTCACGGCCCCTGCAGAGATGCCGTCTACGAGGACCCGGCCGGTCGGCACCGGAGCGCGCAGCTCAGCATCAACGCCATCGAGCCACAGGCGGTCGCCGTTGTCTAGCCAGAGAATCCGGTCCGGATCGAAGCCCATGGCTGTGACCATGTCGGTGTAGGCCTGCATCATGCGGGGCTCGCCATGAAATGGCACGACGTACAGCGGCCGGGTCAGACTGAGGACGAGTTTGAGCTCCTCCTGGTTGGCGTGACCCGAGACGTGTACGGGGCTCAGCAGGTCGTAGAACACGCGGGCGCCGAGCCTGATCAGTCGGTTCACCGTGCGCCATATGGCATCTTCGTTGCCCGGGATCGGAGTCGAGGACATGACAACGGTGTCGCCGGGACGAATGCGGATCCTGTGGCTGTCTCTGGATATCTGCGACAGAGCCGAAAGCGGCTCACCCTGGCTGCCCGTGGTCAGGATCGCGATGTCGCGCGGAGGATACTCGTCCATCTCCTCTACGGTGATCAGCAGCTCATCGGGATACTTGAGGTAGCCCAGCTCGCGTGCCACTCTGATGTTCCGTATCATGGACCGTCCGGCAATCACCGCTTTGCGGCCGTGCCTATCAGCCGTGTCGAGAAACTGCTGGATCCGATGGATGTTGGACGCGAATGTCGTGACAAGGACCCGACCATCGGCGTCGCCGAAGTGCTGATCGAAGACCTTCCCGACAACGCTCTCCGAAGGCACCCAGCCCTTCTTCTCGGCGTTGACCGTGTCGCTGATAAGGAGCATGACTCCTTCGTCGCCCAACTGGGCGAACCGGGCCGCGTCGAACGGCTTGCCGTCAACGGGCGTGTGATCCACCTTGAAATCGCCGGTATGGACAATGAGTCCGACCGGCGTGTGGATGGCAAGGCTGACCGTGCCCGGAATGGAGTGCGTCACCCGAATGGGCTCAATCTCGATGCTGCCGAGGGTGATCCTCTGTCCCGGCTCAAACACGTGCAGCGGTGCGCGGTCCAGAAGGTCGTGCTCATCGAGACGCTCACGGGCAAACCCTATGGTCAGCGCAGTACCGTACACAGGAGCCGAGAGGCGCTTCAGGAGAAAGGGCAATGCGCCGATGTGGTCCTCGTGCCCATGAGTGAGGACAATGCCTCGAACGCAGGCGGCGTTCTCGATCAGATACGCGAAGTCAGGAATGATCAGATCAACGCCGGGCAGGTCGGCTCCAGGAAAGGTTACGCCGGCATCAATGACGATAATGTCGTCGCCGCTGCGCACGGCGATCATGTTCTTGCCGATCTCTGCGGCGCCCCCCAGGGGGATTACTTCGACCCCATGCGCGCTGGGCGCTTCAGCGGGGCCTGCCGGCCTGGCGTGAAGTTGGGGTTCGGCCTTCTTAGCGGTCATACGACCCCATTGTACCCGTGGATTGCACGGGCGTCCGTCGCCGAGGAGGGTCTCACTTGCCGGCTCGCAGGATCACGTCGAGTTCGGCCTGCGTCTCGGCCGTGGCGTCGTCCAACGCCTGCTTCGGGCTCTTCTTCCCGTAGATCGCGGCGTCAACCGCCCGCTGCAGGGCACCCATGTAGTATGCCTGGACGGGCATGACGGGGCGCTGGTGGCGCGTTTCGAGAAGGATGCGGTAGAACTGGTCGAAGCCGCGCGCGGATCTCAGGGCCTTGAAGGCCGGTGACCGTCTCGCTCCCGGCATCAGGCCCATCTCGCGGCCGATCAGGAATGTACCCGCATCGTCTGCGCATAGCCAGCGGATCAGCTCCCATCCCTCTTTGGGGCGCTTCGAGCCGCTGGGAAGCGCCATGCACCATCCTCCGACCCAGGAGGAGTGCTGCTCGCCGTCCGGCGGAGCCGGAATAAACGTCATGCCGTATTCGAGGTTGGGGGCGTAGCGCTTGATGTCTTCGATGCCGCTGATGTGCAAGCAGCGCATGGACATCTGGCCGACGTAGAACGGATCAAGCTGTGCGGTGCCGAAGCCCTGCTGGAGGCTGGTGATGCGCGTCACGTCGTACCGCTTCGCGTAGGACACCATCCACTCCAGAGCTTTCACGACGCGCGGATGATTGGCGGTAATCCGTTGCGATTTGTCGTCGTAGAAGGAGCCTCCGAATGCCCAACCCCAGGTGAATAGCGAGTTGGTACCGCCGTACTGTGCCCATGGAATGAAACCGATGCGTTTGATGTTGCCGCCCTCGATCCTTGTCAGCCGATCGCAGGCCTGATCCAGGTCCGTGATCGTCACAGGAGGTTTCTCAGGATCGAGACCGGCACTGCGAAAGTCGGCCTTGTTCCACACAAACGCGAAGTTGGGGTCGGCGCAGAATGTCATGGCCCAGGTCTTGCCGCGATAGCTGTTCTGACGCCAGCAGGGATCGAAGTAGTCGGTGGGCAGTATTCCTGATCCTGCGACAAACTGATCGAGGGGCTGCAGCGCTCCTCGCTCGGCCCATTCGGCGACCTGCGGTCCGTCCACGAAGATGACGTCGGGTGGCCTTCCTGCTGCGACGCTGGTAAAGAACTTCTGGTTATTGGAGAGGTCGTTCGGCGTGAAGAGCACTCGGAGCTTCACATCCGGGTGCTGTCTCTCATATTCGGCCATGATCTTCTCGATGCGCGGTGTCATGGCTCCGCCCCACGGGTGCCACACGGACACCAGCGTGCGTCCATCGGACGAATGACCCCCGGAATCTCGGGCGCACCCGATCCCGGTCATCGTCACGACGATCGCTGCGGCCAACGTCGCGCAACGCATGCCGAGCCTCCTCACCATAGGAACACGCCTCCTTGAAGGTACGCATCTGCCAACCGAATGATCCACACCAGCAGCAGGATCACCAGAACCGGCCAGCCCATGGATCCGTCACGCAGATGGCGGGTCCATCGTCGGAGCATGGGCCGGGCTCCGGGGAGCATTACGTAGAGAGCCGACCAGAGGGAGGTGGCTGCCAGAGCGGCGAACGCAATGGGACCCAGAGGATGATACCGGACAGAGAGAACGATGCGGCCTTGCCAGAGGCAACCGAGCGACCGAGTCAGTCCGCATCCCGGGCATGGAATGCCGAATGCTGCTCGAAACAGGCAGGGCGGGCCATGGAGGCGCCCGTGAGCCATGATCAGCGTAAGCAAGAGCGCCGCTGAGGCGACGACGCCCATCCATGCTATGTTCTGGACTGCAGGTCGGTCAGTCCCGTGTGTGTCCGCTATCCCATCAACCTCGCGGCAGTTGCGGCTCCGCCTCCGAACAACGCAAGCAAGACGATGAGCAGCTTGTGCTCGTGTTCAAACTCGAAGACGGCATAGAAGATCCAGTATAGGCCGCACAAGAGCGCCGCAATGCCTTTCCAGACCGAGTTTCCGAACGCATGCACCAGCACGATCAGCCAGCATCCGAGAGACACCAGCGCAAGAAGCCCCGAAATGGTGGGTACAAGCATACCAGCCTCCTTGCAGGGACTACGTAAAGCGCTCCGAAAGGTTGCGGCAGTCAGGCATTGGGACAGAAGGTCTGTAAGCCGGGTTCTGTATTTGTGTGGCCATCTATCTGGGATTCCGATTGCTCAGAACCTCAAGCGGCTCTACCCGGAGGGTCCGCGGGCCGCCTCATCCCCCCCTGCTCGAGCCTTGCTCCCGATGGGGTTTAGCAGGCCGACCGGTCTCCCGGCCGCCGGTGCGCTCTTACCGCGCCTTTTCACCGTTACCATCCGTCGAGCCTTCAGCCTTCAGCCTTCGACCTTCAGCCTTCAGCCTTCGACCTTCAGCCTTCGACCTTCAGCCTTCAGCCTTCAGCCTTCAGCCTTCAGCCTTCAGCCTTCAGCCTTCAGCCTTC
>DYKI01000279.1 GCA_020722705.1 Chthonomonas calidirosea
TTTTGAGTATTTTTACTCACATCAGTGAGCGATGTCAAGCCGGGGCGTCGTGTGGACGGACTCTCCGCCGCGGCTGCGACACAGCCAAGCGTACCGTTCGGGGTGATGTCCCGCTGTGTCGATTTGCCACCCGCCGGCTTCCAGCCAGGAGAGGACGGCGGATTCGACGGTGAATTCGGTGAAAGCTCCTCTAGCCATTCAGCTTGGTCCTGCTAGCAGCTTTGAAACGCTCAGGCTGCCCCTTCACGAGTTCGACTTCGTACCGCCGACGATCCAGAACTTCGAGGAAGCCCATCTCGTGACTGGGCGAAACAGCGATCTTCCCCCCGCACTCGCTCACCTCGACGCCCGTGCTCTCGCAGAGTTTCTTGAGTGCCGCCTTGTCGATGTGCGTTGTCTCGGCCTGCGCGCGAATAGACGCCAGATAGCGCGCCGCCCGCGGATGCTTGCCGGCGTACTGCTCGATGCCATCGAAATTCACAAACGGTAAGTCATTTCGGATGGCCTGAATGTTCTGTGGTACGGCACTCAGAATCTCCTGCTGGAGCTTGCCTGCAAACTCAAAGCCGCTTGGCCGCAGGATGTGGACGTTCGCACTGTCGACCAGCAGGTCGAAGTCGTTGTCGAGCCTGAACACTGTGTCCTCGATGATCTTGAGCGTATCGTCGATCATCCGAATGAGGCGGTTCTTGCTCTTGAGAACGCCCTTGAACTGGGTAGCGCGGCGCAGCGCGGTCAAGCGTCGCTGCTTCTTGTCGGTCAGCCATGCAAAGTAGCAAAACACGTGCGCTGGCTCACCGAGCGCACCGCCGTCAATATCTAAGTTCGTCGCCTCATGCAGCTCCCGCACGGATGACGCCATGGCGTCCGTCAGCGGCAGATAGAGATACTCCGTGCTCCCGTGCTTCTCGGACGGTTCGTACTTCGCCGGCCCGTCCTCGACCTTCTGCATTGCGTCCCAGGTTGCCTGCACCATCTCGCGCAGCGCGGCTTGCACGCCCGCATCCACCGGCACCGCGACGAATGTCTGGCCTTCGCCGTCGTCCCGGCCCACGCCGAACTCCGTGACCATCACGTTTTCGAGGTCGAACTCCAGCCTCATGCTTCAACCTCCAGATACACCGTGTCACTCAACCGGTAGGCGACGATCCGGTCGCCGGAGGCGAGGCTCACTCGCCGAGTGATGACGGCCTGACGGCTTCTTCCGGTGAGCGGGTTGCCGTCGGCCGGCGGAGAGACCGTGAACACTCGGTAGCCAAATGCTGCGAAGACAAGGTTCATGTAGTGCAGATTCAGGTGCCAGAACAGAAACACGATGAATGCCAGAGCCGCGAGTGTTGCGCTGATGTCTCGCCAGGTACCGATCGCCTCCGAGTAGAACGGGAGCAGCATCGCGAAAAGGTAGACGAGGATGTGGTCGCGGTGGTCGTCGGCCGTGCCGACGGTGAGCTCGCGCTTGTCGGCCTGCCTCTTCGCCGTCCGAATGCGCAGCCACAGGAACGTGTTCGGCACGAGGACCATGAAGGCGCAGAAGCCGATGAACCATCGGTCGGGGATGATACTGTTCCCACGAATCGCCCACAGGATGAAGAGCGGCGAGATGCTGCTGAGCACCATCAACAAACGGGCGGCCTTGAGCCCTTCGCGGTGGGTGCTGGCCGGGCGCCTGCTCATGGAGCCACCTTTTCCATGAACCTGTCGGCATCCTTCACCCGCAGATCGCCGGAGATGAGCTTCGGCAGCAGTGCATCGCGCAGGGCGGCGAGGGTGCGGGATTCGATGCTCGCGTCGTTCACTCGGC
>DYKI01000002.1:0-131448 GCA_020722705.1 Chthonomonas calidirosea
CTAGCGTACCGGATGCGCGCCGAGGCGTCAAGGGCACTGAATGCACTCGCCTTGACACCTTGTGACGCACACCCGTACAATGGCCGAAGCAGGGGGCATATCGGAGAGAAACGGAATGGCCATCGTAACCACGCGAGACCTGACTAAGATATACGGCAACAAGGTCATTGCGGTTAACGGCGTAAACCTGACGATCGAAGAGGGATGCATCTTCGGTCTGCTTGGACCGAACGGTGCCGGAAAGACCACACTCCTGAAGCTCCTGTTAGGCCTTCAACGCCCCACGGCGGGAAGCGCCGAGATCTTCGGCACACGCATATCGCCAAATGCCGCCGGGGTTCGCCGGCGCATCGGGTACCTGCCAACCAATCCGAAGTTTCCACCCTATATGAGCCCGATCACTTACCTTGACCTGATCGGCCAGCTCTTCGGTATGCCGTCGGAGGTTCGGAAGCCCAGGCTGGCTTCGCTGATCCGAGCGGTGGACCTGCTCTCGGCCGCGTCACGGCCCATCCGCAGCTTCTCGACGGGCATGACGACTCGGCTGGGGATTGCGGCCTCACTCCTGAACGAGCCCGACCTCCTGATCTGGGATGAGCCGACCGCAGGGCTCGACCCGGCGGGTCGCAAGTACACGCTCGACCTCATCCAGGAGCTGGGGCGCACCAAGACCATTATCGTGTCGTCGCACATCCTTTCCGACATTGACCGTGTGTGCTCCCATGTGGGCGTCTTGCACAACGGACAGATCATCTACTCGGGGTCGGTGCGTGACCTGAAGCAGACCATCGGGCGCAACCACATCGAGATCGAGGTTGAAGCGCCGGACGAGCACATCGCTCAGTTCATCGAGAAGCTCCAGGCACTTCCCGACGTTATTGGCCACGCTGTGCGAGGCTACTGGATTGAGATCAGGTTCCGTCCCGATGCGGCGCTCGAACGTCCCCTTCAGGACGTGCTGAGGGCGGCAACCGAGACCGGTGTCGCAATCCTGTCATTGAGTTCGACCAAGGCGCAGACGGAGGACGCATTCATCCAACTGCTGGAGGCTGATCAGGCCGATGGATTCTCACGCGCGTACAACACCGGGCCGACGGACGCTTCTGGCGTCGGCGGCCCTGATCAAGGCTGATATTGCACAGCTTGCGCGAAGCTGGGTCCTGCGGGGCTGGCTCATTGCGCTGGTGTTGGCGGAGTTCTCCGCCATCGCCACGACCATGGCAGGCAACCGCGTGGCAGGAGTTCCGGCCAGCATGCTGGTCACGACCACGCTCGCCAGTTTCCTCGTCGTCTGGTCCACGCTCATCATCGTACTCAGCGCCGGTTCCGTCGCCCCGGAGGCCGACATCATCTCCGACAGCATCCTTAGCCGTGCCTGCACCCGCAGCCAGTTCATTGTCGCCAAGCTCATCAGCCGTGCCGGGGTAATCCTCGCCGTCTACGCCGTCGGAGCCGGCCTGACCGGTTTCGTGGCATACAGGTACGCGGCGACCGATGTGACTCTGCAGACACTCCTGACCAGCATCGGGATCGTAGGCCTGGCGGTCCTACTTCTCGTGGCGCTTGGTGTGTTGTTCAGCGTTGTTTTCAACAACACGGTCGTTTCCGTGGTTGCGCTTCTGCTTCTATGGTACGTTGCGTCGCCGATCTTCAGCTTCCTGGGTGCCGACTACCTGTCGCCCGCAAGCCTCATACGCAACCTTCCAGCCATGCTGAAGGACCCGCAGGCGCCCCAGGTGGTCCAGTGCTCGGCCACAGAGACAAGCGTCTCCATCGCCTTCTCCAAACACGTTGATCCACGTTCCGCCGAGGATCCATCGGCATATTCCATCGAGTCCCCGACCGGTGTCTCGCACCAAGCTGAAACCGCTGCCTACGACCGCCCCAGGACAACCGTCACTCTGAGCGGCCTGTCGTTCACGCCGGGCGAAAAGGTCACCGTTACGGTCCGGGGAGTCACCGATCCGGGAGGGACCACGATCAGCGCTGCATCCGACACCGCCACATGCACTGTGCCCGGGGTCTCCCCACGCACCGAGGCGCCGAAGTCCGCCAAGCCCCCGCACGATCGGACCGCGCCGCGGTTGACAGCACTCGAAGCAACACAATCGAGCCTCCGGGCTACATTCAGCGAGCCCCTCGACCTGAAGTCGGCAGAGGACACAGCCCACTATGTGGTCGAGAACCCCGTCGGCAACCGCCAATCCGCGCGAGCTGCCACGTACCGATCCGACACCCGGACCGTGCTTCTTAGCGGGCTGAACCTCGACCTTGCGGTGCCCGTCAAGCTGACCGTGACGGATGTGCGAGACACAGCCGGAAATCCTGTATCGGTGCGGGGCAACTCGCTGATCCACGCGGAAGTCACGGCATGGAAGTACGTCCTGGGCTTCGGACTTCCTGCCGTATGCGCCGCGCTTCTTGCGGTTGTCTGGTTCAACCGACGCGACCTCTAGTCATTCGGGCGGCTTTCGGCATGCCCCTGCACAGCGGACCGGCCCGCGCCGTTGTGCTAAACTAAGCCGTTTTCCACCTTTCTGTCCGGAGTCGCCACCAACACCATGCCAGACGTCCGTTCGATCCTCGCTACCGACTGCGGAAGCACGACCACGAAGGCCATTCTCATAGAGCAACAGGGCGATGAGTATCGCCTGGTTGTTCGCGGCGAAGCCCCCACTACGGTTGAAGCGCCGTTTGACGACGTCACCGTCGGTGTGCTGAATGCCGTTCGAGAAGTGGAGGAACTCTCAGGCAAGTCGCTGATCAGCGGCGACAACCGTATCCTCACTCCTTCGTCGGGCCCAAAGACCGGCACCGACATGTACCTTTCGACATCGAGCGCCGGCGGCGGCCTCCAGATGACAGTCGCGGGAGTCGTCAAGGCCATGAGCGCCGAGAGCGCACAGAGGGCTGCGCTCGGAGCCGGCGCCATCATCATGGATGTCATTGCCGTTGACGATGGACGGCGCGATTATCAGAAGGTTGAACGCATCCGCGCCCTGCGGCCTGACATGATCCTCATGTCAGGAGGCACGGACGGCGGGACGATCAACCATCTCGTCGAACTGGCGGAGATGCTGGTTGCGGCTGATCCCAAGCCGCGTCTCGGGATCGGCCTGAATCTGCCCGTCATCTATGCAGGCAACCGTGACGCGTACGCGGCCGTCCATGAACTGCTGCAGGGTCGCGTTGCTCTCCGTCAGGTCGAGAACCTCCGTCCTACCCTCGAGCGTGAGAATCTGCTGCCTGCCCGTGAGGCCATCCACGATCTGTTCCTGGAGCACGTGATGCAGCAGGCACCTGGATACAGCAAGCTGTCCTCGTGGGTCAGCACGGGCATCATGTCAACGCCGAACGCTGTGGGCAAGATCATGCAGACGATCGCCGCCCAGCGCAATATAACCGTCCTCGGCGTGGATATCGGCGGAGCCACGACCGACGTTTTCTCCGTCTTCCGCAATCCCAACGGAGACAGCATCTACAACCGTACGGTCTCGGCCAACCTCGGCATGAGCTACTCAATCTGCAATGTGCTGACCGAAGCTGCGCCGGAGAACATCCGCAGATGGATACCCCTTGAGATCAGCGAGGCGGAGTTGAGGAACCAGCTCCGGAACAAGATGATCCGGCCCACAACGATTCCGCAGCGGCTCGCGGACCTGCACGTAGAGCAGGCAGTCGCACGAGAAGCGCTGCGCCTTGCGTTCGATCATCATAAGTCGCTCGCGCGCGGCCTGACAGGAGTTCAGCAGCAGCGGACCATCGGCGACGCGATGACTCAGGAGGGATCCGGCAAGACCCTGGTGGACCTGATGGCGCTCGACATGATTGTCGGCAGCGGCGGCGTTCTGTCCCATTCGCCGCGACGCGGTCAGGCGGCCATGATGATGATGGATGCCTACCAGCCTGAAGGCGTGACGCTCCTGACAGTAGACTCCATCTTCATGATGCCGCAGCTTGGGATTCTCTCGACGGTCCTGCCCGAGGCTGCCACCCAGGTCTTCGAGCGCGACTGCCTTGTCTACCTGGGCACATGCGTCGCCCCCGTGGGCACAGGCCGCGATGGCGACCCGTGTGTAACTGTGAAGATCGGCACAGAGTCGGTGGCGGTACCCTACGGATCCATCCGTGTTCTGCCGCTCGGCTATGGACCTGATGGAGCCCCGTTGCGCGTGGATGCCCACGTTCAACCGGTTCGCGGATTCGATGTTGGTTCCGGCAAAGGGCGTGCCCGCACCATCGTCGCGACCGGCGGCGAGGTGGGCCTCATCATTGATGCTCGCGGACGCCCGCTGACGCTGCCGTCCGACGACAACGCGCGGATCACCCGCGTCAGGGAATGGTTGACGGCTATGGGCCTGCCGACCGGCCCGTGAGCCTCCCAACGATGAAAAGGAGAATGCTGCAATGCGCGTGAGACGTGCATGGATGCTGGTGTGTGCCTCCGTATCGCTGTTTCCGGCTGTCGCAAGCGCAGAGGTAAAACTGTCGCCCCTATTCGGCGACAACATGGTGCTTCAGCGAAACGTTCGTGCCGCAATATGGGGCGTTGCGTCCCCCGGAGAGTCCGTGACGATTGTAACAGGGCCGCGCAAGGTGGTTGTTCGGGCCGGAGACGATGGCAGATGGGAGGCTCGCGTTGGACCGTTTCCGGCCGGCGGTCCGCACACCATCACCGTCTCCGGTCAGTCGAACACGGTCACCATCAACAACGTGATGTTCGGCGAGGTATGGATTGCATCGGGCCAGAGCAACATGGAGTGGCCTGTCGCGGGATCGCGCAACGCCGAATACGAGATCAAGAACGCGACCAATCCGGCCATCCGACTCTTCAAGGTCGCCAAGGCTTCGAGACCCGAACCCACGCGCGAGCTGAGCGGCTCGTGGTCCGTATGTTCGCCTGAGAGCGTCCCCGGTTTCTCGGCCGTGGCCTATTTCTTTGGCAGGGCGCTGTTCCGCCGCCTTCAGGTACCCATCGGGTTGATCCAGACCGCGTGGGGCGGCACACCCGCCGAGTCCTGGACGGCCCGAAGCTGGCTGGAGACGGATCCTGATCTTTCGCCGATGTTGGCCCGCATACCCGCACCGGGGCAGACAGTCAAGCCCAACGATCCGAGCAAGCCCGCCTGGGATGGGTGGACTCCGACGGGTCTCTACAACGGGATGATCGCCCCGATTGTGCGTTACTCAATCGCGGGCGCTATCTGGTATCAGGGCGAGTCGAACGCCTCACGCGCATATCAGTACCGGAAGCTCTTCCCGGCCATGATCAAGTGCTGGCGAGAAGCCTGGGGCCAGGGTGACTTCCCATTCCTATGGGTGCAGCTTGCCAACTTCATGAAGCGCCAGCCGGAACCTGGAGACAGCGCCTGGGCCGAACTGCGCGAAGCACAAACGATGACGCTGAGCCTGCCGCATACCGGGCAGGCGCTGGCCATAGACATCGGTGAGGCAAACGACATCCATCCGCGCAACAAGCAGGACGTCGGGATACGACTGTGCCTGGCTGCCCAGTACATCCACTATGGGGACCGCGATGTCGTCGCGTCAGGACCCACCTACAAGGCAATGACGGTGAGCGGATCGAAGGTGACCATTACCTTCACGAACATCGGCGGCGGGCTCGTGTCGAAGGACGGACTTCCTCTGTCCGGGTTTGCCGTCGCAGGCCCCGATCGGAAGTTCCATTGGGCACAGGCGAGGATATCCGGATCCACGGTAATCGTGTCCAGTGACGCCGTCGAAAACCCCGTCGCGGTGAGGTATGCATGGGCCGACAATCCGCCTGCGACCCTCTACAACGCAGCGGGATTGCCGGCAGGCCCATTCCGAACCGACGACTGGCCCGGCATCACCGTCAACAACCGCTAGAGGAAGGACCAGGTCCGCAACAGGTGGGGAATCCAGAGACACCGGAGCGCAGGCGCGCCACACTGCGTCTTGGCACCCGAGAACGCGTTCGTCTGCAGACCGCCGTCATCGCCATCATCGTCGCGTTGCTGGCCGTTGCGCTCCGCCCCATCTTCATCAGGCTTGTCGAAGTGCGTGACTTCCAGTCGTGCCAGACCAACGTCCGGAAGATCGCTCAGAGCCTCGGCATCTACGCTCAGGAATGGGACGACACTTACCCAATCTCAAGCGTCTGGCTCGACGCGGTACGCGGTCGTATGGCGGCCGTAGACCCTGACCGGTACCTGAAGTGCCCTCGCGACAAAACCGACTCGCCGTCCAGCTATGTGTACAACGAGCTCATGGCGGGCCTCAGTCTGACCGTCCGGCGCAATGATCCGGAGATGATCGCCCGAAGGCGGCAGTTGCGGCGTCTCGACCGAGCCGTGCTGGTCCTCGAGAAGCACGGCTCGGCCGACAATGCCCATGCACCGATGCCAGACTGGAACGCAGTTCGGAGCATCATGGACCTGCCGCACACAATGCCCGAGCCGACAGGCTCAATGATCTACGGCAGCGGTCGGGCCTGGTTCCGCACTCGCGAGACGCTGGACAGCTATGCGGGTCGCAGATTCTAGCGGCAGATAGAGGTCCCCAGTGCCAGAGGAAGGACAAAGTTGGGAACAGCGTATACACCCGGACTGAAAGTCAGCTCAAACACCCTCATCGAGAAGACACGACGACTGCCCCTCAAGGGAACAGTGGTTGTCAACGTCGGTGACCACGTTGAGCCGAATACAATCGTTGCGCGCACCGAGTTGCCGGGGCCAATGCAAACCATCAAGCTGGCCGAGCAGATGGGCGTCGAGCCTGCCGAGGTGCGCGCAGCTTTGCGCGTCGCGATCGGCGACAAGGTCGAGAAAGGCACGCTTCTCGCCCAGACCAAGGGGCTGTTCGGATGGTTCAAGAGCGAGTTCAAGTCGCCGGTCTCCGGCACGATCGAGATGCTCTCGGAGCAGACCGGCCACATCGGAATCCGGATGCCCCCCACACCCGTCGAGAAGGATGCCTACATACGCGGCGTGGTCAAGGAGATCATCCCGGAAGAAGGCGTCATAGTCCAATGCCGCGGCGCGCTTGTGCAGGGCATCTTCGGGGTCGGCGGTGAGCGTCAGGGTCGCATTGCCGTCGTAACCGATGGACCCGACGCCGGCCTTGCCGATACGCTGATTGCGCCAGAACATGCGGGCTGCATCCTGGTGGGCGGTTCGAACGTGACCGCTGCAGCTCTGCGTAAGGCCGCGCAGGTCGGAGCCGCAGCGATTGTCGTCGGAGGCATCGTTGACCGAGATCTCATCGAGTACCTGCGCGAGGCGCTCAAGGACGCATCATTCGATATCGGCGTTGCTATTACCGGTCATGAGCCGATCCCGTTCACGCTCGTAGTGACAGAAGGTTTCGGCACCATCAGGATGGCCAACCGCACGTTCGAGCTGCTGAAGTCGCTGGACGGCTCGTTGGCCTCTGTCAACGGAGCGACACAGATACGCGCCGGCGTCATCAGGCCGGAGGTCATTGCGCCCTCTGAAACGGCCGATGGCGCTGTCGCAGACGATACAGGTTTTGGGCAACTGGGCGTGGGCACCTACATTCGAGTCATCCGTGAGCCGTACTTCGGCCGGCTCGGGCATGTCACTGCCCTGCCGCCTGAACTCCAGCAGATAGAGAGCGAGACCCACGTCCGCGTGCTTCATGCGCGGCTCGACGACGGTCGTGATGTCATCGTGCCGCGAGCCAATGTGGAGATCATCGAGGCAAGCTGAATCACTTGTGAAAAATCGCGCAGATGTGTTCGGCAGGGCCATGAGCCGAGGTATACTCCTCATCGAAGGCAAGACCCCTGGATATCGCAACCACTGTGCCGCACACCTCGCTCATCGTTCTGGCAAGCTTTTCAAGCGTTCCGTCGGCAATGCTGCGAACGCCCAACCTTAACCATTACAACCGTCACCCGATTTCCCCGATCGAACTGCGTCTGAAGTCGGCGCGAACGGCGGAAGCGCCATCGTCTCGCCTCGCCTTCAGCTCCGTCTGCCGTCGCTCAGGCGCTTTGCATCGCGGCGAAACACCAAGGAGACATGCATGACAGCCGCACCCCCCAAAGCGCCGCCGCCAAGTGAGGTCTCGCCGAGGTCCCATCCGAGCGGCGACAACCGGTTCAAGATGCTGGAAGCCACCATGAAGAGGCACCAGTATCAAGCGGACGCTCTCATTGAGGTGCTCCATACCGCCCAGGAGCTGTTCGGCTTTCTCGACATGGACCTCTTGCTGCACGTCGCTCACAGCCTCAAGGTTCCTCCGAGTCGCGTGTTTGGCGTAGCAACGTTCTATCACTTCTTCTCCCTGAAGCCTCAAGGCGAGCATACGTGCGTGATTTGTATGGGCACCGCGTGTTACGTCAAAGGCGCAGGCAATCTCGTCGCCGCCATTGAGCGCCTATGCGGCATCAAGGCAGGCGAAACCACCAGCGACGGCAAAGTCTCGCTCATCACGGCGAGGTGCCTTGGCGCATGCGGCATAGCTCCCGCAGTCGTGCTGGACGGCCAGGTCGCCGGATACCAGACACCCGAGACCCTGACCGAGACAGTGAAAGGTTGGTTATCCTGATGGACCTGTCCGATCTCATCGAGATAGCAGACAAGGAAAACGCGGCGCGGAAGCACACCAGGATACGCTGCTGTACCGCCGCCGGATGCCTCTCGCAGGATGGTCAGGCTCTGAAGAAGGCTCTCGAGGATGCAGTAGAGGCTGCCGGACTCGCCGACAAGGTGGAAGTCATCGGCGTAGGCTGCATGGGCCTGTGCAGTCAGGGGCCGCTCGTGCAGATTGATCCCGACGGTCCGCTCTACGAGAAGGTGACCCCAGCCGACGCATCTGCCATCGTCGCATCGCTCAATGGAGGCCCGCCGGCTCCGAAGGCTGGAGATGCCAACATCCCATTCTTTACCAAACAGGTGCCGATCGTCCTTGAAAACAGCGGCAAGATCAACCCGGAGCGCATCGAGGCGTACATTGCTGCAGGCGGTTACCAGGCCCTGTGCCATGTCCTCCGCGAGCTGCAGCCGCTGGACGTATGCGATCTGATCACAGATAGCGGCTTGCGGGGCAGAGGCGGCGCCGGGTACCCGACTGGACTCAAATGGGCAACGGTGGCCAAGACTGAGGCCGAGCGCAAGTTCGTGGTGTGCAACGCCGATGAAGGCGATCCTGGCGCGTTCATGGATCGCTCCGTGCTCGAAAGCGATCCTCACCGTGTCCTGGAAGGCATGGCCATCGCCGCCTATACTGTCGGAGCCTCTCAAGGCTACGTTTACGTGCGAGGCGAGTATCCGCTGGCAATCAGCCGTCTGAAAACAGCAATCGCCCAGGCGCGCAGGCTCGGGATACTGGGATCCAGTGTGTTCGAGACCCGCTTCGACTTCCGCGTTGACATCCGCATCGGCGCCGGAGCCTTCGTCTGCGGCGAGGAAACCGCCCTGATGCGCTCGATCGAGGGTCAGCGAGGCACACCGCGCCCGCGTCCGCCATTTCCTGCGGCGCGTGGGCTCTGGGGATACCCGACACTCATCAACAATGTGGAGACTCTGGCCAACATTCCCACGATTGTGAGAAAGGGCGCAGACTGGTTCGCAAGCATCGGCACCGAAAAGAGCAAGGGCACCAAGGTGTTCGCTCTGGCCGGCAAGATCACCAACACCGGTCTCATCGAGGTGCCGATGGGCACTCCCCTTCGTACGATCGTCGAGGAGATGGGCGGCGGAGTGCCCGACGGCGGCAAGGTGAAGGCTGTTCAGACCGGCGGGCCTTCGGGCGGATGCATACCCGCCGATCGGTTCGATACGCCTGTGGACTACGAATCCCTGGCCCAGCTCGGCTCGATCATGGGGTCAGGCGGCATGATCGTCATGGATGAGAAGGACAACATGGTTGATGTCGCCAGATTCTTCATGGAGTTCTGCATGGACGAGTCGTGCGGCAAGTGCGTTCCGTGCCGCGCCGGCACGGTGCAGATCTACAACATCCTGACCAAGATACGGAACGGCGAAGCGAAGCCCCAGGATATCGAAACGCTGCGCGAGCTTTGCGACATGGTCAAACAGACCAGCCTCTGCGGACTGGGGCAATCGGCCCCGAATCCGGTGTTGAGCACGCTGCGCTACTATCGGCACGAGTACGACGCCTTCATCAAGGCCGAGCCGAAGCACGCTGCTGAGGAAGTCAGCGCATGAAATCCATAGAGGGCAAGGACAGATAGATGGCTGTCAGGACACTCACGATAGATGGCAAGCCGGTATCCGCGCGAGAGGACCAGACCATTCTGGAGGCGGCTCGCGAGGCCGGCATACGCATACCGACGCTGTGCCAGCTCTCCGGCGTAAGCAACCTGGGAGCATGCCGCCTGTGTCTGGTCGAGGTCGCCGGGGTGCCCAAACTGCTGCCCGCGTGCGTCACCCTCGTTCAGGAGGGCATGCAGGTAACGACCAACTCGGAGCGCCTCCGCGAATACCGCAAGATGATCATCGAGCTCCTGTTTGCGGAGCGGAACCACATCTGCTCGGTCTGTGTCGCCAACGGCCATTGTGAACTGCAGGACATGGCCATCTCGGTCGGCATGACGCATGTCCGGTACGCATACCAGCATCCGAAGCACGACGTAGACACGACACACGGCAAGTACGGGATAGACCACAACCGATGCATCCTGTGCGCACGTTGCGTTCGCGTCTGCGACGAGATCGAAGGCGCGCACACGTGGGACATGGCCGGCCGCGGCGGCAAAGCCCGCGTCATCTCCGACATGAACGTTCCCTGGGGCTCCGCGACGAGCTGCACATCGTGCGGCAAGTGCGTCCAGGCCTGCCCAACGGGTGCGATCTTCCGCGTCGGCGCCACCGTCGCCGAGCAGGTCAAAGACAGAACCCGTCTCGACTTCATCGTGACGGCACGGGAGAAAAAGCAATGGCTCGGCTGAGAGTGGCTACGGTCTGGATGGGCGGATGCTCCGGCTGCCACATGTCGTTCCTTGACATGGACGAGTTTCTCATTGACCTCGCGGACCTTGTGGACGTTGTGTACAGCCCGGTGGCCGATGTTAAGGAGTACCCGGCCGACGTTGATGTGTGTCTCGTTGAAGGCGCTGTAGCGAACGACGAGCACGTAGAGCTCGCACACATCATCAGGGAGCGCACGCGCCTGGTTGTGGCGTTCGGCGACTGTGCTGTGACCGGCAATGTGACTGCCATGCGAAACCCGCTGGGTGCGGTCGAGCCGATACTCCAGCGCGTGTACGTGGAAGCCGCCACACTCCATGGACGCATCCCCTTCGAAAAGGGCATCGTTCCGCGGTTGCTCGACCGTGTGGAGCCGCTCCACGCGATCATTCCTGTTGACGCGTTCCTGCCCGGCTGCCCGCCGCCGGCGCCGCGCATTCGCCACATGCTCGAGAAGATCGTGGCCGGCGAGGCGCCCGTCCTCGAAGGCTCCGAGCTCAAACCCGGTTAGGCACAACGGAAACGCATGTATCGTATGGTGCGCTAAGAAACGGAGAAACCACATCCATGTCGCAACGGATTGTCATAGATCCTGTCACCAGGATAGAGGGGCACGCGAAGATCAGCATCTTCCTGGACGACGAAGGCCAGGTGTCCGATGCCCGATTTCATGTGACCGAGTATCGAGGCTTCGAGAAGTTCTGCGAAGGTCGCCCGTTCTGGGAGATGCCCGGCATCACGGCCCGAATCTGCGGCATATGCCCGATCAGCCACGTCCTGGCATCGGCGAAGGCCGGCGACGGCATTCTGGCCGTCCAGATCTCGCCTACAGCCAACAAGCTGCGTCGCATGATGAACCTGGGCCAGATCACCCAGTCCCATGCGCTCAGCTTCTTCCATCTGAGTTCGCCCGACTTCCTGCTGGGATTCGATAGCGACCCTGCAACCCGCAATGTGTTCGGGCTGATCAAGGCCGATCCCACCCTGGCACGGCGCGGCATCCGCCTCAGGCAGTTCGGTCAGGACGTCATCAGCCACCTCGGGGGCTCGAAGATACACCCCGCATGGGCAACGCCCGGCGGAGTCCGCATGCCGCTTACCGAGGAGGCGCGCCAGGACATCCGCAGTCGTCTGCCCGAGGCGTTCGAGACCACCAAGATCGCTATCGAGCTCTTCAAGAAGCTTCTGAAGCAGTTCGGTCGCGAGGCCCAAATCTTCGGCAACTTCCCGACTCTTTTCATGGGTCTCGTTGGTCAGGGCGGCGTATGGGAGCATCATGACGGCACGATCCGCTTCGTAGATGCGGCGCGGAACATTATCGCAGACAACCTGGCCGCCGAGGACTACCAGAGCTACATCGGCGAGGCCGTGGAGCCCTGGTCGTACCTGAAGTTCCCGTACTACAAGCCTATGGGATACCCGGACGGCTGCTATCGTGTTGGGCCGCTCGCTCGGCTGAACGTCTGCGATCATATGGGCACGCCGCTAGCCGACGCGGAGCTGCAGGAGTTCCGGGGCAAGTCCGGTGCGGTGAACTCGTCGTTCATGTACCACTATGCCCGGCTCATCGAGATTCTGTGCTGTCTCGAGAATATCGAGAAACTCCTGGACGATCCCGACATTATGGGCGAGCGACTGCGCGCTGACGCTGGCGTCAACCAGCTCGAATCGGTGGGCGTCAGTGAGGCGCCGCGCGGTACGCTCTTCCATCACTACAAGGTTGACCGCTATGGGAGGCTCGAGTTCGTCAACCTGATCATCTCGACGGGCCAGAACAACGTTGCCATGAATCGGACCGTGGCCCAAATCGCCCGGCACTACATCCGCGGCCCGAAAGTCGAAGAGGGACTCCTCAACCGGGTCGAGGCCGGCATCCGCTGCTTCGATCCGTGTCTGAGCTGTTCCACCCATGCCCTGGGCTCGATGCCCCTCGTCGTGGACGTCGTCAATAGCGATGGCGAGACCGTGACGAGGCTGTCACGCTGAACCGCATCTGCGTTGGGGACGGGAGCAGGTCCGTCCCCAACGCGGTCCGATCCCTTCGGCGCCCGTCCATGGATGCCGCACACATCAGAAGTCCGCGCAGACACCTCCTCATTGTGGCGTACGGCAACGAACTGATGGGCGATGACGCCGCCGGACCGACGCTTGGCCGCCTACTCGAGCGCCATCCAATCGCCAACGCTGAGGTCATCGTTCTTCATCAACTGCTACCCGAACTCGCTGAGCCGCTGAGCAGGGCACTCTACGCGGTCTTTGTGGACGCACGCGCTCCGGATGGCGATCGCAGAACGCATTTGCGCCGCATGCCATCCCATTGTGGTGCATCGCCTGGCATCGGGCACATCTCGGATCCGAGCGATCTCCTGGCCATGGCCGAAGCCCTCTACGGACACGCGCCAATGGCCTGGGTGCTGTCGCTCCCCACCGAAGTTATGGAGCTCGGCGCGTCTTTGACACCCGTTGCTCGCAGGGGCGTACGCAACGGTTCGAGAGCCGTACGCCGCCTGGCCAAGCGGATCGAACGGCCTCGGGAGTAGGGTATGCACGAACTGAGCCTCATGGACAACGTGCTGGAGATAGCGGTTCGCCATGCCCAGGAACAATCCGCCACCCGGATCCACGCCATCACGCTCCGAATCGGCGACATGTCCGGCGTCTCCATTGACGCCCTGACTTTCGCCTTCGACGTTCTGGCGCAGGACACAATGGCCGCAGACGCAGAGTTGATTGTCGAGCGCGTCGCGGCTCGGTGCAAGTGCGCCGAATGCGGGCATGAGTTCGACACGGAATACCCCATGGCCACATGTCCGCAGTGTGGAGCCGGACGCGCCACGCTCATCCAGGGCCGTGAGATCGAGCTGGCTTCGATGGAGGTATCCTAGATCCATGTCTGACCCCGTTTCACCGCGCACTATCGTCATTCGCGAATCGGTCCTCGACAAGAACCGCGCCATCGCCCGCGCCAACAGAGAGCGATTCGACGCATGGCGGTGCTTGGCCGTGAACCTTCTGAGCTCACCCGGAGCCGGTAAGACCGCACTCCTCGAGCGAACACTCTCGGACCTGAACGGACGGCGTCGGCTGGCCGTAATCGTTGGCGATCTCGCCACCGATAACGATGCGCAACGGATGAACAATCGGGGCGCCGATATCGTGCAGGTGAACACCGGCGACATATGCCATCTCGACGCCGCTATGGTGGCGCGAGCCGCCGAGCAGCTCACCGACAGGACCCCGGAAGTCTGCTTCATTGAGAATGTGGGCAACATGGTCTGCCCGGCGGCGTTCGACCTTGGCGAACATGCTCGCGTCGTCCTTCTCTCCGTCACTGAGGGCGAGGACAAGCCGCTGAAGTACCCGCGCATCTTCCACACTGCGAACCTGATCCTCGTGACCAAGATGGACATCGCGGACGCCATCGGCTTCGATCGTCAGGCCGCAATCAGCGCTCTGAACCGGACGTGTCCAGGCGTTCCGATCATCGAGGTCTCCTCGCGTACCGGTCTCGGCATGGCCGAGTGGCATTCATGGATCGAGACACAGCGTGCCCTGATCCGGTAGCAGCGGTGGCGGTGGACGGGGATGGACCAGCGTCATCACACACGGCCCAGAAAGGTTAGGGACAATGGCGTCGCTTAGCAATGAGGCGCTCGCATACCACAGCCGCCCGCCCGCGGGCAAGCTCGAGATCGCTCCGACCAAGCCCTTCAGCACACAGCGCGACCTCTCGCTGGCCTACACACCGGGTGTGGCGGCCCCATGTCTCGAGATTGCCGCCAATCCCGACGATGTCTACCGTTATACGGCCAAAGGCAATCTTGTGGCGGTCATCACCAACGGGACGGCGGTGCTCGGGCTGGGCAACATCGGCCCGCTGGCTGCCAAGCCTGTCATGGAAGGCAAGGCCATGCTGTTCAAACGCATGGCGGACATAGATGCCATAGACATCGAGGTCAAGACCGACGACCCGGACGAGTTCGTACGCACCGTGCGGCTTCTCGAGCCGTCGTTCGGCGGCATCAACCTAGAGGATATCCGTGCCCCCGAGTGCTTCGAGATCGAGCACCGTCTGGAGGCCGAATGCGACATCCCGGTGTTCCATGACGACCAGCATGGGACGGCGATCATCACCGGGGCCGCACTGCTCAACGCCCTGGAGCTCACCGGCAAGCGGATTGAGGACGCTCGAATCGTATTCATAGGGGCCGGTGCCGCGGCCATCGCGACGGCCAGGTTCTACCTCCGCCTGGGAGCACGCCGGGAAAACGTCGTCCTGTGTGATCGTACTGGCGTGGTGTATGAGGGGCGCACCGAACACATGAATCCCATCAAGGCGGAGTTCGCGGTGCGCACCGATGCCAGAACCGCCGCCGATGCCCTCGTCGGAGCTGACGTGCTGGTGGGTCTGTCCGCCGCCGGTACGGTATCGGCGGACATGCTTCGATCCATGGCAAGCCATCCCATCGTCTTCGCGCTGGCCAATCCCGACCCTGAGATCACGTTTGACGAGGCCCGCGCGGCAAGACCGGATGCGATCGTCGCAACAGGCCGTTCCGACTACCCCAATCAGGTGAACAACGTGCTCGGCTTCCCGTTCATCTTCCGCGGGGCACTCGACGTTCGGGCCAAGTACATCAATGACGACATGAAGATCGCGGCGTCCAAGGCGCTGGCCGCGCTGGCCCGCGAAGACGTTCCCGATTCGGTGGTCAGCGCCTATGGAGTCTCGGCTCTGCGCTTCGGTCCCGATTACCTCATCCCCAAGCCTTTCGATCCCCGCGCCCTCCTGTGGGTCGCTCCAGCCGTTGCCGAGGCTGCCGTCTCGTCGGGAGTCGCTCGCCTTCCCCTCGATGCGCCGCGGTATCGCGAGTATCTCGAAGCCCGCATGGGCAAGAGCCGCGAGATGATGCGCATCGTTATGAACAAGGCCAAGCGAGCGCCGAAGCGCTTGCTCTTGCCGTTTGGCGAACACGAGAAGATGATTCGGGCCGCGCACCAGCTCTTCGACGAAGGTACAGCGGTCCCGATCCTCCTGGGAGACCCGGAGGCCATTCGTGCCAAAGCGGCCAACATCCATATTGACATGAGCGCCATCCGCATCGTTGACCCGTCCGATGAGGACCTTCGCCGCCGGTGCGCCGAACGCATATTCGAGCTGAGGTGCCGCAAGGGCATCACCCGAACAGAGGCGTACGACCTGATCGCGAACCCGGACTATCTGGGTGCAGCGATGCTCGACCTCGGCGAGGCGGATGCACTCGTCACAGGCCTGCAGCGCAACTACGCCGACGCGCTGCGTCCGCTGCTGGAAATCATCAAGGCGCTGCCCGACTGCCGCATCGCAGCGGGTGTCTACTTGGTTGCGACCCGCCATGACGTCCTCTTCTTCGCCGATGCGGCCGTCAACATCAGCCCCGATCCGGACACGCTTGCCAACGTCGCCATGCGCACGGCCAGACTGGCACGCGACTTTGATGTGACGCCGCGCATCGCCATGATCAGCTTCTCCGACTTCGGCAGCGTCCGACACCCGAAGTCGGAGAAGGTCAGAATGGCCGTTGAACTGGTCCGAATGCGACAGCCCGACCTGATCGTTGATGGCGAAATGTCGGTTGAGACGGCACTGAACACGGCCGCGCTGGTGGAGACGTACCCGTTCAACAGACTGCAGAACCGGGCCAACGTTCTGGTGTTCCCGAGCCTCTCGGCCGGCGCGGTCGCCTGCCATATCACGCGGAAGCTGGCCAACGCCGAGACGATCGGTCCCATCCTTGTCGGCATGCGCAAGGCCGCGAACGTAGTCATGCGCAATGCGGAGGTACAAGACATCGTTAACCTCGCAGCCATAGCCGTCGTCCAGGCCCAGCAGCGCGAAGCCGCCTCGCAGGAAGTCCGCTGGACGTAGACATTCGATGAGAGTCGCCTCGGACAGCGACACCGGCGCTCGCCTGACCACGACCGCAGAGGATCATGACCTGTCCAGGACCGGTTCGCACGATATGGTGCGGATCCGAGCCGTGTTCCAGGGTGTCGTGCAGGGCGTCGGCTTCCGTCCGGCCATGTACCGCCTGGCCATGGAGACCGGCGTCACCGGCTTCGTCACCAACACTCCCGGCGGGGCCTTGCTGGAGGCGGAAGGGAGCTCCGCCGCTGTCGAGACGCTCACCATGCGATTGCGTGCCGCGCTGCCCCCACGCGCCTCACTCCACAGCCTGGAGATCACCCGCCTCGATCCGGTCGGATACGCATCCTTCGAGATACGCGAGAGCGTGCAGACCGGCGAACGTCTCGCTCATGTGCCGCCGGACATCGCGACGTGCAAGGACTGCCTGCGCGAGATGGCCGATCCATCCGATCGGCGCTATCGCTACCCCTTCACCAACTGCACCAACTGCGGTCCGCGCTACAGCATCATCACCGCCCTCCCCTATGACCGCCCGCACACGACCATGGATGGGTTCATCATGTGTGCAGATTGCCGGAGGGAGTATGAGGACCCTCTGGATCGCCGATTCCATGCCCAGCCGAACGCGTGTCCCCGATGCGGACCGGCAGTCGAGCTATGGGCCCCGGACGGCAACCCTATGGCTTCGGGAGACGATGCGATCGTCGCCACGGTCGAGGCGATCACCGCCGGCAGGATCGTTGCTGTCAAGGGACTCGGCGGCTTTCATCTTCTTGCACGTGCGGATTCGGATGCGGTTGTTCAAGAGCTCCGCACTCGGAAAAGGCGCGAGGAGAAGCCTCTGGCGATCATGTGCCCGTCCCTGGAGATGGTCCATAGCATCTGCGAAGTGGACCCCTTCGAGGAGCTGGCCCTGACAGGGCCTGAGCACCCGATCGTCCTGCTTCGGCGACGGGTTGGCATGACACCAGGCTCGACAGGAGCCTCGCTCTCCCATCGGGTTGCGCCTCACAATCCGTGTTTCGGTGTGATGCTCCCCTACACTCCCCTGCACCACCTTCTCCTGGCGGGGATTGGCCTGCCGGTAGTCGCCACCAGCGGCAATGTGAGCGATGAGCCGATCTGCACCGATGAACGCGAAGCGCTGATCCGCCTTAAGGGACTGGCCGACTTATTCCTTGTGCACAATCGGCCCATTTGCAGGCATGTAGACGACTCGATTGTTCGCATCATAGGAAAACGCGAGCAGGTGCTGCGCCGAGCACGCGGCTTCGCTCCGCTTCCGGTCCCCATCGCTGCCGGAGGATCGGTCATACTGGCCGTCGGCGCTCACCTGAAGAACTCGGTGGCCCTGGCGGTCGGAGATTCTGCCTACATCAGCCAGCACATTGGGGATCTCGACACGGCTCCCGCCCGGGCCGCCCACGAACGGGTGATGCGCGACCTCCAGACCCTGCGCGAGGTCGAGGCGCGAGTGGTGGCGTGTGACCGCCACCCGGACTATGCATCAACCCTCGCGGCACAACGGCTCGGCCATGATGGAGCGTTGGTCGTGCCCGTACAGCACCATGTTGCCCACGTGTTGAGCTGCATGGCCGACAACGGGCTGGAACCGCCCGTGCTCGGCGTCTCCTGGGACGGCACCGGGCTCGGCGACGACGGCACAATATGGGGGGGTGAGTTCATCCTCGTCGCCGACAGGGGAGAGACACGTGTCGCCCACCTCAGGCCGTTCCGCTTGCCTGGAGGTGACGCGGCCATGCGCGAACCGCGGCGCAGCGCTCTCGGACTCCTCTACGCGGTATTCGGTGACGCCGCGCTTGAAATGCTTACGACCGACAACCCTCATTGGGATCGCAGTTCAGCGCCGGTCCTGATGCGCATGATCCAGAGAGGCGTGAACGCCCCTTTGACTACGAGCGCCGGGCGTCTCTTCGATGCCGTGGCATCCATCATAGGGCTTCGACACGTTTCGCGGTTCGAAGGTCAAGCGGCGATGGAACTGGAATGGCTCGTTGGATCCCAGACTCCTCCGGAGCCGTACATAATACCGGTGGTGAAGTGCACGACGCACGGACACCGCGACGACTGCTTGGTTCTGGACTGGGAGCCCATGCTCCGCAGCCTTCTCCGCGATGTGGCGGCGTCCGTCTCGAATGCCGCGGTTGCGCGAGGATTCCACCGCGCTCTGGCCGTTGCCATCCGCGAAGTTGCCGTTCGCCTTCGAATCGGTCGCGTCGTGATGTCCGGAGGCTGCTTTCAGAACCGGATCCTGTCGGAGACCGCCGAGGAGATGCTGACCCGGTCGGGATTTCGCGCATACGTCCACCAGCGGGTTCCGCCAAATGACGGAGGCATCGCCCTGGGCCAACTGGCGGCTGCAAGGCGAGCGATGAGCGGCGCCCGGCTGGATAGCGATCCGATTCACACCACGCACCAAGAAAGCCATGGAGGTGAAGCATGTGTCTCGCAGTACCCGGAAGGCTAGTCAAGATTGCCGAGCCCCAGGGCCCGGATGCCTCCCCGCTCATGCGAACGGGCAGCGTTGACTTTGGCGGTGTGGTGAAGGACGTCAACCTCGCCTATGTGCCCGAAGCGAAGATCGGTGATTACGTCGTCGTTCACGTGGGCTTTGCCATCAGCACCATGGACGAATCCGAGGCGAACGAGGTGTTCGAGTATCTTCGGCAGATGGAAGAGGCCGGCGATCTGGGTCCGGGGACGACTGATCAGGAAACCCCGTCTGGTCCACACGATCCGAGCACACACGCCGCCGGCGTTGAGGGACGCCCGGCAGAAATGGCCTCCGTCCTCGCCGGAAGCCAATGAGATTCGTAGACGAGTACCGCCGCGCTGAGGATGCTCGACGACTCGCCGACCGCATCCGACAGATCGTGCACTCTCCATGGACGATCATGGAGATATGCGGCGGCCAGACCCACTCGATCGTGCGGTTTGGGATAGACCAGATCTTGCCCGAAGAGATCAACCTGGTCCATGGACCCGGCTGCCCGGTCTGCGTGACGCCGCTGGAGATGATAGACAGGTCCATTGCCCTTGCCATGCGCCCCGAAGTCGTCATGTGTTCGTTCGGTGACATGCTGCGGGTCCCCGGCTCGTCGAAAGACCTCCTGGCGGCCAAGGCTGCCGGAGCCGATGTGAGAATGGTCTACTCACCCCTCGACGCGGTTGAGCTGGCGCGCGCCAATCCTGATCGAGAGGTCGTGTTCTTTGCGGTCGGCTTTGAGACCACAGCTCCTGCCAATGCCGGCGCCGTGGAACTTGCCCGAGCGCACGGCCTCACCAACTTCTCGCTTCTCGTCTCTCACGTGCTCGTGCCGCCCGCGATCGAAGCGATCCTGAGCGCCCCCAATCGGGCCGTCAATGGCTTCCTCGCCGCCGGTCACGTCTGCACGGTGACGGGATGCGCCGACTATGAGCCCATTGCCGAGCGCTACCGCGTTCCCATTGTCGTGACCGGCTTCGAACCGCTGGACATCGTGCAGGGCATCCTCATGTGCGTAGAGCAACTGGAGCTCGGGACCCACGAGGTGCAGAACCAGTATGCGCGTGCCGTGCGGTACGATGGCAACCCGACGGCAACCGCGACCGTTGACCGCATCTTCGAGGTCACTGATCGCAAGTGGCGCGGCATCGGCGTCATACCGAAAAGCGGCCTCCGACTGCGCGACGAGTATGCGATCTATGACGCCGAGCGCCGGTTCGATGTTGCCGATGTGGAGGCCGAAGAGTCGCCCGACTGCATCAGCGGACTGGTGCTGCAAGGTCTCAGGCGACCTCACGAGTGTCCGGCATTCGGAACGCAATGCACTCCCGAACACCCCCTCGGCGCAACCATGGTCTCATCCGAGGGCGCCTGCGCAGCATACTACCGCTACCGCCGATCGGGAGGGCGCAACGAGGGAGGGCGAGGCTCGGGAGGGCGAGGCTCCGCCGAGCCGAAGAAGGCAGCGACAATCCAATGACCAATAACCCAGGCGCAGCATGTCCAATACCGCTCTCGCGGTACTCATCGGTCGTCATGGCGCACGGAGGCGGGGGCCGCCTCATGCGGGACCTGATCGAAGGCGTCTTCATCAGCGCCTTTGCGCCGGGCCAGACGGCGCATCTCCACGACGCAGCGGTCCTGCAGGGACCCGGCACGCGCATCGCCATGACGACCGACGGTTTCGTCGTGCGCCCCCTGTTCTTCCCCGGCTCGGACATTGGCGAACTGGCGGTCTACGGAACGGTCAACGATCTCGCCATGGGCGGCGCCAGACCCATGTATCTCAGCGCATCCTTCATACTGGAAGAAGGGCTCCCGATCGAAACGCTGCAGCGTGTGGTGACCTCGATGGGCCGCGCCGCGGAATGTGCGGGGGTCAGCATCGTGACCGGTGACACCAAGGTCGTCGAGAAGGGCCGTTGTGAAGGCATGTATATCGCCACTACAGGCGTCGGGGCTGTGGAGAACGGTGTAGCTGTAGGTCCCGATCGGGTGTGCAAGGGCGATGCGGTTATCGTCAGCGGTGACCTGGGCAGACACGGAATAGCAGTGATGAGCGTTCGAGAAGGATTCGTGTTCGAAGCCGAGATCAGCAGTGACTGCGCTCCGCTCTGGTCGCCCGTTTGCGCTCTGCTGGAAGCCGGGATCACCGTTCACTGCCTCAGGGACCTCACGCGCGGCGGCCTGGCGAGCGCCCTCGTCGAGATTGCGGAGTCCGCCGATGTGACGATCACGCTGGACGAAGCGGCCATACCCGTGACGGAGCCCGTGCGCGCCGCATGCGAGATCCTCGGGTATGACGCGCTGCACGTCGCCAACGAGGGTCGCTTCGTGGCGTTCGTGCCCGCGTCCGAAGCAGCCCGTGCCGCCGCTGTCTTGCGTGATGTCCCGGTGAGTTCCGGTGCGTGCGTGGTTGGCTCCGTCGCAGAGAATGGCGGCGGCCAGGTACTCATCGAGACGGTCGGCGGTATGCGGCCGGTTGACATGCTCAGCGGCGAGCAACTGCCTCGTATCTGCTGAAAAGGAACCGTCGAGCCGCACGCCGAATGAAGTCGAGAGAATATGAGGCTGCGCGTGAGCTGGCCCAGGCATGAGCCGATGTCGGCTCGGGCGATTTCCTGGACGGCCTGAGCGCATCAGCCCTCGATGGGAGGTCATCATGTCGCTCCGCTCGATGCGAATGGCCGCGTTCAGCGCGGCGCTTGTTGTTTGCTGCGCTCTGATCGCGCCGGCATCCGTCGCCGCGGATTTCGAAACCCTCTTCAATGGCCGCAACCTGGACGGCTGGCAACTGGTCGGCAAGGCCGGCCCCGGTTACGTCGTCGAAAACGGGATACTTGTCGCCCCGGCCGATGGAGGCGGGAATCTGTACACGCAGAAGGAGTACTCCGACTTCGTCTTCCGCTTCGAGTTCCGTCTCGACAAGGCGGGCAACAACGGCGTCGGCATACGTGCCCCTCTGGGAGGCGACGCTGCGTACTCGGGCATGGAAGTTCAGATTCTGGACGACTACGATCCGGTCTACGCATCTCTTCTGCCTGCGCAGTACTGCGGCTCGATCTACAAGGTGGCCGCCGCCAAGCGCGGAGCGACCAAGAAAGCGGGTAAATGGAACACCGAGGAGATCAGCGCCATAGGGCGCAGAATACGGGTCACGATCAACGGAAAGACCGTCGTTGATGCCGACCTCAACAAGGTCACCGATCCGGCAACGTTGATCGCCCATCCGGGCATGCTCCGCAGCAAAGGACACATCGGCTTTCTCGGTCACGGGCCGAGCCGCGTCGAGTTCCGCAACATCCGCATCCGTGATCTTTCACAGCCCGAGAGCGACAATGTCCCGCCGCCAGGCTTTACCGCTCTCTTCAACGGTCGCGATCTTGAGGGCTGGAAAGCGCTTGTCGGCGACCCGCCATCCAGGGCGCGAATGACCCCGGAAGCGCTTGCCGAAGCCCAGGCCAAGGCCGACATAGAGATGCGCAAGCACTGGATCGTCAAGGACGGAGCGATTGTGTATGACGGCAAGAACAACAGCCTCTGCACGGCCAAGGACTATGGCGACTTCGAGCTTCTCGTGGACTGGCGGATCGGCCCTGGCGGAGACAGCGGGATCTATCTGCGCGGAAGTCCGCAAGTGCAGATTTGGGATCGGCCGGAAGGATCGGGCGGCCTCTTCAACAACCAGAAGAACCCCAGCCGGCCGTTGGAGAAAGCCGACCTCAGCCCCGGGCAGTGGAACCGCTTCCGGATACTCATGGTCGGCGAGAAGGTCCATGTCTTCCTCAACGACATTCTGGTTGTCCGCGGAGTCACCATGGAAAACTACTGGGAGCGTGCCAAGCCGATCTACCCGGTCGGACAGATCGAGCTCCAGCACCACGGCGCAGAGCTCAGCTTCAAGAACATCTATATCCGTGAACTGCCCCGAACCCAATGAACAACGAGACTGTCACCGAGCCGATCACGCGTCGCCGATTCGTTGCCGGGGCGGCGCTTGCAGGGGCATCGCTGGTAGGCATAGCGCCGGCCCGGGCTCGCACCTATCAGGCCAACGAGCGTCTCAGAATCGGCGTTGTCGGCGTCGCGAATCGAGGGTCCGCCAATCTGGCGGGCGTTGCCGCCGAGGAGATCACAGCACTGTGCGACGTCGATTCGGCATACCTCGCTGCAGCAGCGTCCGCCTATCCCAATGCAGCCAGGTACGCCGACTTTCGCCGCATGCTCGATAAAGAGCGTCTGGATGCGGTGGTCATCAGCACACCGGACCATACGCATGCTCCGTGCGCAGCCATGGCATTGCGCAACGATCTCGACGTGTACTGCGAGAAGCCCCTGACCCACACGGTCCACGAGGCGCGTGTGATCGCCGACCTTGCCCGGCAACGTAAGCGCGTAACGCAGATGGGCACCCAGATTCACGCAGAGTCGAACTATCGGCGCGCCGTCGAAGCCGTCCGCGCAGGTGTCATTGGCGACGTGTCTGAAGTTCACGTCTGGTGTGCAGGCGGCTACACGGGGCACGAGCGCCCGACCGACTGTCCGCCCGTACCGGCATCGCTGGACTGGGACCTCTGGCTGGGTCCGGCCCCGGAGCGCCCCTACCATCCTGCCTACGTGCCCCATCAGTGGCGCGGCTGGTGGGATTTCGGCAACGGAACGCTCGGCGACATGGCCTGCCACCATATGGACTTGTCGTTCTGGGCGTTGAACCTGCGGCATCCTCTGACTGTCGAAGCCGAGGGACCGCCTGTCCATCCTGAGTGCACACCGGAGTGGCTGGTTGTCCGCTACGAGTTCGCCGCGCGCGATATGCTGCCGGCCGTCAAACTGACCTGGTACAACGGTGACCGAAGGCCGCCGCACTTTGCCGAAGGCAAGCTGCCTGCCTGGGGCAATGGCACCTTGTTTGTCGGCAGCAAAGGGATGCTCCTGGCGGACTACAACCGTCATGTCCTTCTGCCCCGCGAGCAGTACGTCGGCTACGTCCCGCCGGAGCGGACCATTCCCGACAGCATTGGACACTACGCCGAGTGGATCGAGGCGTGCAAGACGCGCGGAACCACGACGTGCAACTTCGATTACTCCGGCGCGCTGACGGAGGCCGTCCTTCTCGGGAATGTGGCCTATCGAACCGGGTCTCGAATAGACTGGGACGCTCGACGCCTGCGCGCCAGAGGCCTGCGGGAAGCCGAACGCTATATCCGGCGCCGTTACCGACGCGGTTGGCATCTGTAGCTGAACGCAAAGGAGAGTGGAGGGGCTGCGATCGCAACGTTACGTGCTGCCCGAGACGGTCGCACTCGCCGCCGTTGCACTTGCGGACCTGTTGTACACGTGCTACCTTCTGGCAACAGGCACAGCATACGAGGGCAACCCCCTCATGGCCGCAATGTTGCGCGCCTGGGGTCCGAACGGCTTCGTGGCGGCGAAAGCGCTCCTCGTCGGCCTGCCGCTGGCTGTTGCGGAGGTCGTTCGCTCGCGTCATCCGCGGTTCGTTCAGCTCTTGTTGAGACTGGCGTTGGGCCTCTACCTGATCGTCTGGCTTGCCGCTTTGGTCCAGCTCAGCCTCGGCGGTTGAGGACCTCGCTCAACTCAACAGGTCGGCGCTCGGCCGCCGATCGGTATGCGCACTCAGCCATTGCCACTGCCATACGGGCATCGTGTGGCGTAATGAGCGGTTTTGCGCCGCCAGTCATGGCATCTATCCAGGATGACAACTCGCGGTCATAGGGGTTCATCCCGGTCAGGTCAGCCGACAGAACCTCGGTTACCTGGCCGTCGGCAGGCTGGTACTTCAGCGAGCCCCCGAAGCCGCCGTGAACAAGGTTGCCGCGCGTGCACTGCAGGTGAACCCGGTACTCGCCGATTGGTGAGGACATACTCGCGTGCAGGCATCCGGTCTTGCCGGCCTCGAACTCGATGAGTACGTAGCACTGGTCTTCGAAGTCCATCTTGCCATAGACGTTGTCCATCAATGCGAACACTCGAAGCGGCTCGCCCATCATTACTCGCATGTAATCGAGCTCGTGAACGTTGACCTCCAGGAGAAGCCCACCGACGAGTTCGCGCTTTGCCCTCCACCCTCGATGAAATGCCGTGCCGTATCCCGTTCGGCAGATCGAGATCGCGCGCGGCTCACCGATCTTGTCTTCGGACACTACGGTCCGAGAATAGGCGAACAGCGGAAAGAGCCGGAGAACGTGACCAACGAACAGCATGATGCCGGCGCTGTCGCAGGCTTGGATCATCCTGTCGCACTCCGCCACTGTCACACCCAGCGGCTTCTCACAGAAGATGGGCCGCCTGGCTGCCGCCGCCGCCAGTACGTTCTCAAGATGGGCGCCGGGCGGGGAACCGACAATGACGGCGTCAACATCCGGCCTGTTGCAGAGGGTCTCGGCATCAGCAACCGGCTCGGCCATGAACTCCGAGGCCGCGACAGCGAGCGTTTCCTGATCCGGATCCGTGACTGCCGATACTCTGCACCGCCCAAGCTTGATACACCGATGGGCGAGATCCCGCGCCATGTGCCCGCACCCGATCACGCCTATGTTCACGTAGTCCATCGCAGTCCCCCTTCCGGAGGCTCGTCCGGAGCCTCGCCCTCCCAGGTCCGCGGCCTGGCCCGCAGGACCAGGCTACGATGGTTCGCCCCTTCAGGACTCATTCGATACGCGCTCTTGCGTTTGAGCTATCGCAACCTGACGACCTCTTTGCGCTCTGCCGAGCGGTACGCCGCCAGGGCAACTTCAACCGCCCGAAGCCCGTCCACGCCCGTAATCGGAACCGGCTCACCGTCCCGCACCGAGCCGACGAACGCCTCGAGCATCAGCAAGTCAATGTTGCTGCCCCACGGAACCCAGCTTGTGCCGCCTGTCCGATCCGAGTAGAGCACGAGATTCTGGGCAAACATGTCCAGAGACAACACGCCGCGCTCACACACTACGCTCATGGTCACATCGCCCCACGTCGGGAACGACTTGGGACGCGACCAGGAGGAGTCGAGAGTGGCGAACACTTCGCGGCCAAAGCCCAGCGTCAAGAACCCGATATCCTCGAAGTCCTGGCCGAACATTCGGTTCGACGTTTCAGCATAGACTTCTGTAACATCGAGCCCCGTGATCCAGCGCATCAGGTCCGTGACATGGACGGTGTGGTCAATCACGGCTCCGCCGCCGCTGAGGGCGCGATCCACAAACCAACCGAACGGGCATCGCCCCCGGTTGGTCCCGCGAATCGCAATAATCGAGCCGAAGCTGCCGGAATCCAGAGCCGCCTTCAGGCGCACCATAGCGGGACTGAAGCGACAGGGAAACGCAGTCATGAGCATGACTCCGGCCCGATCGCAGGCGGCGATCATCGCCTCACCGTCCTCGACCGTCGTCGCCAGCGGCTTCTCACACAGGATATGCTTGCCGGCCGACGCGGCCAGCTCGCACAGCTCGCGATGCCGCACGTTCTCCGAGCCAATCACGACCGCATCAAGCCCTGACGCCAAGAGCTCATCATACGAGGCATAGGCGCGCGTCTGAAACCGCCGCGCACTCTCGGCGGCGCGGTCGGGGTCATGATCGGCAATGCCGACCAACTCCGCGTCTTCGATCTGGTTGATGGCGCCCGCGTAGCTGAACGCGTGCATGTGCGCCATGCTCATGATGCCGATACGAACTGCCATGTTCTCTCTCCCTGCCTGAGCGCTCAACGAACCGTGACCGGACGGCCGGCTGCCGCCGATTCGTTAACGGCCAGCGCGATGCGCACGGCCTCCATTCCATCTTCGGGCGTCACGTCCGGAGGAGCGCCGCGTTCCAGACAGCCGAGGAAGTGCGCCAACTCCAACTCGTACGGATTCGATGCTGTCGGGCTTTCCGGCACAGGAACCGCTGCCCTCGTCGCATCGTCCCCCTCAAGGGCGGCTACGAAAGGCGGAGACGCGGGCTGGTTGAACGCATACTCAAGGAGACCCGCGTTGCCGGCGATCTCGAAGCTGACCTTGAAGCCGCTCGGGTCTGCCCACGTGCCCTCCACGTGCCCGATGACTCCGGAGGCAAAACGCAGGGTGACCAGTGCGTAGTCCTTCGTGACCTCTACATCAGGATTAGCGGCGGCCTGCTGAGCAGCCAATGCCCGCGCATACACTCTCTGGACATCCCCAAACGTCCACCTGAGCCAGTCGAAGTCATGGATGATCAGGTCCATCACCACACCGCCGCTCCATGCCGGTTTGCCATACCAGTTCTGCCATGCACGCGGGAACGGTCCGCCGCGTCTGGTCCTGACGCAGGCAACGTCGCCGACAGACCCCGCCAGAACCTGCCGGCGAGCTTCAGCAAACTCCGGGAAGAAGCGCAGAACCTGCGCAGGGAACAAAGGCACATCGTTGCGCCGACACGCCTCGATCATCCGCTCGCAGTCGTCAAGCGTGCGCCCCATCGGCTTCTCCACGACGATCCCGCGCGGTTTGCGATCAGCCGCAGCGCATACGTATTCGGCATGCCACGGCGTCGGCACACACACGTCAACAATGTCAGGCGTCAAGTCCTGCATCATCTGGTGTGCATCGGTATATGCACGGGCATTGGCGGCGGCCGCCAGCCGAGCGGCGGCCTCCGGGTCCTGGTCCATCACCCCAACGACCTCGGCACCTGCAATGCGGCCATAGCAACGCGCATGGGTACTGCCCATCCCGCCGCAACCTACAATGGCTACTCTGAACATAGTTCGACCTCATGGTCCTGAATCGGTTGATGCAGGCTGGTTCTACAATATCTTCGCGGATTCCTTCTTCAGCGAGTTCCTGCGCTCATTGGCACGCCGCCACCGCCACACTCCGCGCTCACGGGAGACCCACTCGGGTACCATCGTATGGCATGATGCCTCGGCTCAACCCATGCGCCGGGCACAGGAGGATCAAAGGTGCTGCTTCGACTCGGTCACAGTCCGGACTCGGATGACGCATTCATGTTCTGGGCACTGGCCAAAGGCCGCGTCTCCGCTTCGGGGCTCGAGTTCGAGCACATCCTGCAGGATATCGAGACTCTGAACCGGCGCGCCTTGAACGGCGAACTCGAATGCACCGCAGTCTCGGCGCATGCCTACGCGTATGTCGCCGATCAGTATGCTGTCCTGTCTCATGGCGCCAGCATGGGCGATGGGTACGGACCGAAGGTGGTATCGTCCCGGCTCTCGGATGCCGATCAGTTGCGCGGATGTCTCGTAGCCGTGCCAGGCGAGATGACGAGCGCCTTCCTGGGTATGAAGCTCTGGTGGCCGGGCAGCATTACGCCTGAAGCCGAAGGTGGAGGGCAGACCGACATTCGCTATCGTGTGATGCCGTTCGATCGTATCATGGAGGCCGTCATCAGCGGCGAGACGGACGCCGGTCTGATCATCCACGAGGGTCAGCTCACCTACGGCAATCATGGCCTCAATCAGCTCGTGGATCTGGGTGCCTGGTGGCGTGACAGAACAGGATTGCCCATGCCTCTCGGCGTCAACACCATCAGACGTGACCTGCCCGCCGATGTACAGAAGACAGCGTCGCAGGCGCTGCGTGACAGCATCGTGTATGGCTTAGCACATCGCGAAGAGGCGCTCGCCTACGCCATGAGCTTCGCTCGCGGGTTGAGCACGCAGACTGCCGACGAGTTCGTCGGCATGTATGTGAACGACTGGACCATAGACATGGGGGACGCCGGGAGGCGCAGCCTACGGACTTTCCTGGCCGAGGGCGCCGCACGCGGGTTCGTACCGCCCGTGTCTGAGATCACCTTCGTCCAATAGGCGCCTCCGTACCCCACCTCACCAGGCCCTGAAGGGGCGACCCATCGCAGCCCGGTCCAACGGGCCAGGCAACGGCCACACCTTCACTCCCCTTCACTCCCCAATAAGCGAGCTGAAGCTATCGGCGAGATGGTGCTGCAGAACCTCAAAGGACAGCTCGAATGCCATCGTCCAGAGGAGCATCAGCGCCTCGTCTTTGGGCAGATCCAGCACACGCGAGAAGAAGTCCTTCAGGATCTCCTCGTAGGTCGTCTTGGGCTCATTCAGCACGATGCGGCGCTTCAGTTTGCCCTCGAACTGTTTCAGGCTCAGCCCGTCGAGGAACTCACGCACATTCGCCGGAGTCGCGTACTCCAGGTTTGGTCCGAACTCATCGCGCACACGGCGGCGAAACTCGTCTATGTCCATCGGGACCGCGCGTCAGAACCGTTCATCCGGCAGTCACCGTGGCAATCTCACCCATCTCCGGAGGGAGCAGCCTTCTTCCCGTGATCGCCTTATCAAGGGAACACGCACACACGTTCTCTCCCTCAGAGATGCCGACTGCGATGGAGCGTTGCCCCTCGGCCAACAGGCGCACAGCGTGGTAACCCAGTCGCGTCGCCAGCGACCGATCACGCGCCGTCGGTCTTCCGCCTCGCTGGATGTACCCCAGAACGGTGAGCCGAGCAGGCACACCTGAACCACGCTCGATACAAGCCGCAACATCGGCGCCCGAGGCTGCCCCCTCAGCCACAACGATGATGCAGGACTTCTTGCCGTCGGCCTGCCAGCGTCGGACGCTCTCGCAGAGTTCGTCCATGTTCACCGGGAGTTCGGGCACCAGGACAGCCTCGGCGCCGCCCGCGAGACCGGATTCCATCGCAATGAAGCCTGCTTCACGCCCCATCACCTCGATGACGAACACGCGTTCGTGGGCTTCCGACGTGTCGCGAATACGGTCTATGCTGTCAAGGGCCGTGTTGACCGCCGTGTCGAAGCCGATGGTGTACAGCGTGCCCGATATGTCGTTGTCAATCGTTCCCGGCACACCGACAATGGCGACACTGCACTCAGCGGCAAGGGCAGCCATCCCCTTGTAGGTGCCGTTGCCTCCGATAGCGACCAGACCGTCCATGCCGACGCGGCGTATGGTCTCGATAGCCTGAGCCCTGCCTTCGGCAGTACGGAACTCCTCGCTCCGGGCCGTACGCAGCATCGTTCCGCCACGGTAGATGATGCCGCTGACCGACCGCCCATCCAGTGCCCGGACCTGGCCGTGAACCAGCCCATGCAAACCGCGCTCGACCCCGATGGGTTCGATGCCGAGACTGACGCACGTCCGCACGACCGCTCGGATTGCCGCGTTCATGCCCGGCGCGTCGCCTCCGCTTGTGAGGACACCAACGCGCCGCACCGCCGATCTGCCCGGACGACCTCCGCCGCTGTGTTGTGTCATAGAGCCTGCGCCCTCAACCCTCGATTCTCCACCCTTCGTCACACATCGGGCTCGATCAGGCCGTAGTTGCCATCGTGTCGTCGGTAGAGGGCGCAGATCTCGCCGGTTTCCTCGCTTCGGAACAGATAGAACGGGTGGCTGATCAGCTCCATCTGGCGAGCCGCCTCCTCGACAGACATGGGCTTCATTGCGTAACGTTTCCGACGTGCGACGACCGGAACGAACGGCTCCTCCGGCTCGATCTCAGCTCCTGCGAGATCCGCGAACTTGTCCGCCTGAGGTTTCCGTCGGTCGTCCCGAACGCGCGACTTGTACCTGATCGCCTGGCGCTCCACCTTGTCGGTAACGCTCTTGATGGCCGCGCGGAGATCGTCATTCCGTTCCTGGCTCCTCAGGAGCACCCCATCCCCCTCAACCGTCAACTCGACCACGTATAGGCCCCGCTCCAGAGCCACATCAAGGTCCATGCGCTGCATGTCCGTGAAGTAACGCTCCAGCTTCTCCGCCTTGCGCTCAGCGTATCCTCGCAGCCTGTTGTCAACTTCCGACCCGGTTGCCCGTATTTCAAGTGTCATATCATCCCTCCATGGTCAGTTTGCTTTGGCACGCGGTTCGATTAAGCCCTGAAGGGGCGCCCCATCGCAGCCTGGTCCGACGGGCCAGATTGTGCCGTCCGATAGACCGATGCCACTGCCCAGCAGCCGATGCCTTCCTCGCGCCCCACGAATCCCAGTCGCTCGTTGGTCGTCGCTTTGAGGCCGATCCGACCGACCGGGATGGCGGCCGCTGCCGCAATGGCCTGCCGCATCGCCTCGCGATACGGCCCGATCCGCGGCCGTTCGGCCTGGATCGCGATGTCTATGTTCCCTATCTCGTAGCCCTCACGACGCACGACCGAGGCCGCCTGCGCCACGAACTCGCGGCTGGCCCGCCCCCGATTGCATTCGTCCGTGTTCGGAAACCATGTGCCGATGTCCGGCGCGCCAACCGATCCGAGAAGCGCATCACACACGGCATGCATGACAACATCGGCATCCGAGTGCCCAATCAGGCCATGCGAATGCGGCACCCGCACGCCGCCCAGCCATAGCGGAACGCCTTCCGCGAGACGATGCACGTCGTAGCCGAAGCCGGTCCGATACGGCGGGATGCCGTCGCCGCCGTCACGCCCCATCCCATCGGGACCGATCCGTTCGTGTGCCGCCAGTGCGCCTTCAAGGCGGTTCAGGTCGGCCACGGTCGTCAGCTTCACGTTCTCCGGATCCCCCTCGACGACCGCGACAGGAAAACCGGCCCGCTCCAGAAGACCTGCCTCATCGGTCGGCGGCTCCGCTGCCGGGTCAAGGCTGCGGTATGCCGACTCCAGGATCGAGCGCCTTGCTCCTTGCGGAGTCTGCACCAGCCAGAGCCGCTCCCGCAGTACCGTCTCCTGGATGAGACCATCGGCATCTGTTCGCTTCACGGTGTCGGCCACGGGAACGCCCGGTATTGCCGCGCCCCATCTGACGACGCCGGCGATCACAGCATCAATCACCGCGGGCGTGACAGCAGGCCGCGCGGCGTCATGAACAAGTACCGTATCAACCCTCTCAGGCAATGCATTCAGCCCTGCACGCACGGAATCGCATCGTGTCGGGCCTCCGACAACAATGCCGGCGACCTTGGCGACTCCCGCAAGCTCACGCTCGACGAGGTCAAGCTCGTTTCCGGCAGCCACCACGACGACGTCGGCGACACCCTCGTGCGCATCCAGCGATTCAACCGACCGCCGCAATACGGACCGCCCGCCGATCCTGGTGAACAACTTGGACTCGCTACGGGCGTATCTTGTTCCTCGGCCCGCCGCCGGAACGACCGCGCCCACCGTCATGGTTCTCCTCCGGCTCCGTACCACACTCCTTGAGCTTCGCGAAGATCATCTTGCCCGCGACTGTCTGGAGTACGCTGGTAACGACAACTTCGGTCGTTTCGCCGATGCATCTGCGGCCATCCTCTACGACCACCATCGTCCCGTCATCCAGATAGGCTATGCCCTGATTCATCTCCTTGCCCTCGCGGATGACGGTGACCGTCATATCTTCGCCCGGAAGGACCACCGGCTTGAGGGCGTTGGCAAGCTCGTTGACGTTGAGAACGGTCACACCCTGAAGCGCCGCCACCTTGTTCAGGTTGAAGTCGTTGGTGATAATCTTCGCGTTCAGCCGCTTGGCCAGGTACACGAGCTTTGTGTCCACTTCGACGCCCGCGTTGGCGTGGATGTCGAGGCGGTCGTCGTACGATCGCACCACGAGCGGGAGCTCCTTCTGCATTGCGTTCAGGATATCGAGCCCCCGACGCCCCCTTGCACGCTTCAGGGCGTCACTCGAGTCGGCAATATGCTGCAGTTCGTCGAGCACAAACCCGGGGACGTAGATGGTGCCCTCGACGAATCCTGCCTTGCACACATCGGCTATCCGCCCGTCTATGATCACGTTCGTGTCAAGCACTTTGCAGTGCTCGACCTCCGGCAGGCCGCCGCGCGATGCCTCAGCGTTGGCCGGCGCCCCTATGAACATGAACTCGTCCTTCATGCCCATGGCGGCCCTGATCCCGAGATACACGAACGCAATGCAGAGCAGAGCCCCGATGGGAAGGCCGACCGTCGGAGAACGGGCCAGAAGCACGAGGAACGGCAGTGTGATCAGTATCCCGATCACGACCCCCAGCACGACAGCGACCTTATCTCTCGCCGACATCCGGTCGAGGGCATTGCCCATGCTGACCAGCTTGCCGGCCAGCTTCGGGCCCAGGATCGCCCCGAGGAGCAGTCCCAGCACAGTCGTCGCACTGACCAGGAACAGACGGTACCCCGGCAGAGCTCGATCCAGCTCGGCCAGCGACGGAAACTCGCCGATGCCACGCCATCCAAGGGCGCGGCTAAGCGTAAAGGCCACGGCCGTCGTGATAAGCGTAAAAAGGATTGCGAAAACCTGACGGAAGCTGCGCATGGCCACGCTCCGGTCACCTCCTTTCTGATGGGTTGTGTTGTTGCTCGTGTTGGACATCACAGAAATACTATTTGCGGTATGAAACGACCTTCGCGGTCAGCTTGCCGATGACGCGGAAAACCTGCATCATATCGGTAGGATCACCCTGAGAGAACTTCACGTGCGTTGCGTCCACGAAATCCGTCGCCAGGGTCGCGTCGTACGCCGTCCATGAACCGACCCAGCACTCGACCCACGCATGGTAATAGAACCGTCCATCGGCGTAGACGATGCCTCCGACAGCCTTCGTCGGCACGCCCGCCGCCCGAGCAACGGCCGTGAACAGCGTGGCATAGTCTCGGCAGACTCCACGACGCCGCGCCAGGATATCGCAAGCCGACCTGGGTGTGCCGATGCCGTAGTCCGGGGTCATGTGTTCGTGTATCCAAGCTCGGATTCTTGCCGCGGTTCTGGCGGCATCCCGCTTTGGATCCCGAAGGCGCCGTGCCAGGTCCCGGATTTCGGCTCGATCCATATCGAGATACGGTCCGGACCGAATGTAACGTAACAGGGATTCGGACACAACGGGCAGCTTTGCAGCGGTTGTTGGTGGGCGTGATGCCGTGATCGTGTAGCGGTAAGTCGTGCCGGATGCTGGGCCGCCGGCTGCAGCCCGTCGGACCGCTGTCTGTCGGCCATCGGTAAGCGGCTTAACGTCGTCTGGCAGTCCACCGAGATCCACAACAAGGTGCCGCGTTGTTCGGGGCGATGGAATCGGACGGTCGGGCACGATGGCCGTCAGAGCGGCGAAATCCTCCTGCTGCGGCCTCTCGGATTTGCCTGCGGGTGCAGCAGCGCCGACCTCCGAATGAGCAGGAACAGGTGCATTGGGATCGAGAGCCTCCGCCTCCGGCATACGAAACACCGCCATCTGGAGAGGAAGCGTGGCCCATAGGAGTTCACCATCTGCTGTCTGCAGCCCAACAGCTTTGCCCAGAGGCGTCGTGGTGACAATCCGGAACGCGTTGTAACGTGACCCGGCAAGCTCGGCCTGAACGCGAGCTTCCACGAACACCGTGGTCTTGTCCAATGCGACGGTCAGGGGATTCAGGCTGTAGACGGTCGAACGCGTTCCGACGCGAGGAGTTTCCGAAAGACCCGGCAGGCCTGTATCGGCCGCGATCACGGCCCCGGCGGGTATGGGTATGACTTTGGTTGATGACGAGCCCCCGGCCTCAATAACGCACCTGATTTCCCTGGGCTTGTATGCGGCTCGGATGCGCGTCGAGCTCCCGCCGGATACGATGGTGTATTCCTGCCTCAACGGGCGGAGCGCTCCATCCATGACGGTCACCACGTCCGTCTGCTGGCGCAGGGTCGTGCCCATCATGGTCAGCGTGACCTGGCTGCGCGTCGTCATGCGCCTGCGCTCCAGGCCATCTTCGGTAACGGTATCCGATGTCGCCGATAGGGAGCCGATCTTGCTCCCGTTCATGAACATGCCGTACCAGGTGGTGGTCGCAGCAAGCGCAGCCGACTGCAAGAACATGAACGCCACCGCCGGCAGCAACTTCAGTGTCGCCGGCAAACGCGAGGGATGGAACACGCGGAGTCTCCTCACGAGACGTGGTGCACACCCGACTGGTGCTCGGGCGGCCGAATGGCGAGGATTATACCCCGCTCCGGCATCACCCGACAGGCTCGTAGCGGGTGTTCCTGCGCCTTGGCTCGTAGCCTGCAGTGCGGATCAGCCGCTCTATCTCGCGCGCGCCGATCCGATAGGTGCATCCCGCCGCAGAGACGACGTTCTCCTCCATCATGGTTGAGCCGAAATCGTCAGCGCCATACCCAAGCGCGATTTGCCCAACGCGAGGCCCTTGCGTCACCCAGGACACCTGGAAGTGGGGCACATTGTCGAGCGCCAATCGGCTGATCGCCAGAGTCCGCAGGTACTCGTAGGCTCCCGTTCGGGTTCCCCCCAACTCTGTCCCGTCGGGCTGGAACGGCCAGAGGATGAAGGCCGTGAAGCCGCCTGTTTCGTCCTGCAAATCCCTTATGCGCATGAGGTGCTCCACCCGGTCCGCCCACGTGTCGGCCGATCCATACATCATCGTGGCTGTGGTGGGGATTCCTAGCCTGTGAGCCTGACGCATGCAATCCAGCCACTCGTCCGCGCCATTCTTGAGCGGCGCGATCTCCTTGCGTACTCGCTCCGTCAGGATTTCGGCACCGCCGCCCGGTATGCTGTCAAGGCCGGCCGCTTTGAGTCGCGATAAGGTGTCAGATACGCTGAGCCGCGACCGCCGAGCGATGTAGATCACCTCCGCAGGCGAAAGAGCATGCAGAATCAGCCCTGACGGCCCGAACTCGGCCTTGAGGTCACGGAAAAGCGACTCATACCAGGCCAGATCGAGAGCCGGGTTCAGGCCGCCTTGCAGCAGCAGCTCAACCCCGCCCTCGTCTACCATCTCACGAACCTTGGACCTCAGCTCGTCGCGAGTGAGCACATAACCTTCGGCGTTTCCGGGCTCGCGGTAGAACGCGCAGAATCGGCATCGCACCCAGCAAACGTTCGTATAGTTGACGTTGCGGCCCACAACATATGTCACGACCTTGTCGGGGTTGTGACGACGGCGAGCCCGATCGGCACAGGCGCCGAGCGCGGTCAAGTCATGGCAAGCGGTCAGAGCAAGAGCGTCACTGGCCGAGAGCCGCTCGCCTGTCCAGGCGTGTGCAGGCATGGCGCAGGGCGACGTCACCGCACCACCTCGCGGTACACCCCATCTCGTTCCACCGGCTCAAGCCCCGCCTCACGTATCAGGGTCACCATGGCCTCAGCGCTGAGTGCCTGACGCACGTCGCCGTAGCGACCTTCAGCGAACGTGATGCGGTACTCCTCAACCGTTCCGTCCATGTCGTCGGCGCCATATCGGAGGGCGATCTGCGATACCTCGGGCGTGTTCATGATCCAGAATGTCTTGATATGCGGGATGTTGTCGAGCATGAGCCGCGCAACGGCAACTGCCCGAAGGTCATCAAGCGCACTGGGTCCCGGCAAGTGGTCCAGGGCAGTGCCTTCCGGATGAAACGAGAGCGGTGTGAACGCTGCCAGATGCCCCGTCTCATCCTGCAGATATCGCAGACGCAGCAGATGCTCGACGCGTTCCTCAATGGTCTCGACGTGGCCATAGAGCATTGTCGCGTACTGCGTCAGACCCGCTCGGGCGACCGCCCGCGATACTTCGACCCACTGGCGGGGAGTGAGCTTGCAAGGGTGAAGGAGCTGATGCACCCGATCGCTCAGGACTTCAGCGCCGCCACCAGGAACAGCACAAAGCCCGGCCTGTTTGAGATCGAGCAGGACCTCAGCCAACGGCTTGCCGGCTGCGATGGCGATCTGGTCCAGTTCAACGGCCGTGAACGCTTTGATCTGCACATCCGGCCTCACGGTCCGTACGGCCGCCAACAGGTCCAGGTAGTACGAGTACGGCAGCCGCGGATCTATGCCGCCGACGATATGCACCTCGGTGATCGGAGCATCCGAGTACCTCAGAAGTGCCCCGCGCACCTGCTCGGGTGTCATGGAGTATGGTTGCGGCCCGCCACGCCCCGGATTGGCAGCAAACGAACAGAAACGGCAATGCTTGTTGCAGACGTTGGTGTAGTTGATATGCTGGTTACGGACGTAATAGGCGCGTGTTCCGTGCAGGCGCTGTCGTACGAGGTCGGCGAGCGCACCGACGCCAGTCAGGTCATCCGTCTCGTAGAGCAGTCGGCCATCGGCGGCGTTGAGCCTTGTACCCTCTCCGATCTTGTCGGCGATTGCGTGCAAGGCGGGATCCGCAAGCACACACCGGCACCTCTCCAGATCATCGTCCAATGCGCCGCACTCACGCCCCGACCTCCGGGCATCATCCGTGCCAGTCAACGTCGGAGACCTCGCGGGCATGGCGTACGATGAAATCACGTCGAGGCTCAACCTTCTGCGACATGAGGATATCGAACATCTCCTGCGCTGCCAAGCCATCGGAAATGTCCACCTGGGCGAGCTTGCGATTCGCAGGATCCATGGTCGTGTCGAACAGGTCCACCGCATCCATCTCGCCAAGCCCCTTGAACCTGGTGATCATCACGTCGCGCTTGCCGCGGAGCCCCTTGAGAATCTCGTCGCGCTCCGCCTCGCTCTGGGCGTACTTGTGCACGTCCTTTCCGACGCGAACACGGAAGAGCGGCGGCTGGGCCACGTAGACGTATCCATCCTCGATGAGAGGCCGCATGTACAGCCAGAAGAAGGTGAGCAGGAGCGTCCGGATATGGTCACCGTCAACGTCGGCATCGGTCATGAGGATGATCTTGTGATAGCGCAGCCGCCCGATGTCGTAGCCATTCTTCTTCCCGGAGGTCCCGTTGCCGTTGCCGTTGCCTGCGGCGGCGCCGTTGCCTTCGCCGTTCTCATCATTGCCATTGTCGGAGTCCTCGCCGACGGCGATGCCCGTTCCCAACGCCGTGATCAGCGAGCGTATCTCGTTGTTGTCGAGGACTTTGTCGAGACGCGCCTTGCCGACGTTGATGATCTTGCCGCGAAGGGGCAGCACTGCCTGAGTTCGCCGATCGCGCCCTTGTTTGGCGGAACCGCCTGCCGAGTCACCCTCGACGAGGAACAGCTCGCACTTGGAAGGGTCCCGCTCACTGCAGTCGGCCAGCTTGCCGGGCAGCGAGTTGCTTTCGAGGGCGCTCTGCCGCCTGACCAGATCGGCGTGCTTCCGTGCCGCTTCACGTGCGCGCTGCGCGGTCACGCCTTTCTCGACGATCCGCCGCCCAACCGCAGGATGCTCCTCAAGGTAGCTGGCCAACTTGTCGCCCACGATAGAGTTGACGATCCCATCCACTTCCGTGTTGGCGAGCTTCACCTTCGTCTGCGATTCGAACTGAGGGTTCGGCAGCTTGACCGAGATGATGGCCGCAAGCCCCTCGCGCACGTCATCGCCCGTAAGGTTCGACTCTTTCTCCTTGATCAGCCCTTGTTTGCGCGCGTATGCGTTGATGACTCTCGTGAGGGCCGTCCGGAATCCGGAAAGGTGCGTGCCGCCGTCCGGCGTGTTGATCATGTTGGCGAAGCACAGCACCGCCTCCTGATAGCCGAGGTTGTACTGAATGGCCACCTCGACAACGACTGCGTCTCGCTCACCCGAGAAGTAGATCGAAGGATGGACGGGATCCTTGTTCTCGTTCAGATACTCGACGAACTCCTGCAAGCCGCGTCGGTAGTGGAACTCCTCATCGGGTGTGCCATCGCGCTCATTGCGGAAGACAAGCGTGACGTACGGGTTCAGATAGGCCAGCTCACGCATCCGGCGCGTGATGCGTTCGGGATCATACTGAAGGTCGCCGAAGATGCCCGGATCAGCCTTCCAACGCACGAGGCTTCCCATGTGTGAATCATCGTCACCGATTTCGCGAAGGGGTTCGGTCGTATCGCCCCGCGAGAACCCGATTCGATGGTGCTTGCCGTCGCGCCAGACGTCTACGGTGAGCCACTCGGCGCAAGCGTTGACGCACGACACTCCGACGCCATGGAGGCCTCCCGAGACTTTGTATGAGCCGCTGTCGAACTTGCCGCCTGCATGGAGGCGCGTGAGGGCCAACTCGACGCCCGGCAGGCCGGTCTGCTGGTTGATGTCCACAGGGAAACCTCGACCGTTATCGAGAACCGACAGGCTTCCGTCCGCATGCAGCGTGACCACGATGCGATCACAGTGGCCGGCGAGAGCCTCGTCAATGGCGTTGTCGCTCACCTCGACGAACAGGTGGTGGAGCCCCTTGATATCGGTGCCGCCGATGTACATTGCCGGCCTGCGCCTGACAGCCTCCAAACCCTCCAGGACCTGTATCTGCTGCGCGTCATACACAGTCTCGATGCGCTCAGCCTCAGGAGGAAGCTCGGAATGTATACTGTCGTCTGTATCTATTTCGGCACGGACATCCGCCGCGGTATCTTCACTCGCCACGTTCAAAACACCCCCTCGGTCAATCCCGACATCGCCCCATATGATACCCGATAGACAGACACATTTCGACACCTTCAAACCGTCGCTGCGGGGATTGGCCGCGTCGTCCCGACCCGATCTCAGGCGGCGGGTGCGAGGCGTCGCCGAGCCGCGTCTCACACCGCCGGCCAATCATCGCAGCAAGGAGTCCTCGGGCTGATCGCTCCGGGCCCCGGGCGCTACCGACACGACAAGAGGCACTCCCCCCACGCTTCGGATCGCCTCGGCTGCGGCGTCCGATCTGCCCGGCGCGTAAACATACATGCAGCCGCCGCCGCCGGAACCGTTGATCTTGCCCCCTTGCGCACCTGCCGCCAGCGCCGCGCCGAGCATGCGCTCCACCTTCGGGGTTGACAGATCGAGGCCGTCACGCAGTTGCTCATGATGGGCCAACAGGAGCGGCCCAAGTCGGCTCAGATCGCCCTTCCGGAGGTCCGCAATCGCAGCACGGGTCAGGTCCCGGTTCACCAGATTGGCGCGCAGGCGTCGGGCGGGTCCCTGCGGTATCGCCGAAAGGTGCGGCTCGGCTTCTTCAAGGCTCGCATGCGCCAGATCGAAGCCCGGCAGCCTCTCGCGCATCAGCCTGATACCCTCGCCGACCTCCGATCGAACACGCGCCAGTGTCTCGATTGTGGCCTTCGGCTCCAGTGAATCGCCGAGGACGATACCGTCCAGGTCGGCCTCGATCCTCTCGGCTCCGTAAGGGGGCACGGTGGAGATGATCAGCAGTCCGCCCATCGCCGCGCAGAAGTGGTCCATCATACCGCCAGGCTCGCCAAACTCGACGACCTCGGCCATGTGGCCCAGGCGCGCCAGTTCCTCGGCCTCGATCGGCGCAGGATCATTGCTGATGGACAGCAGGAACCGGATCCACATGACGACCATCGCGCTGGAACTGCTCACACCCGCCCTGATGGGAATGGACCCCGAAATGCGCACCCGATAGCCTCTCGGCCAACTGCATCCCCTGCGTTGCAGCACTGCCACGCATGACCTGAGATAATCGCGACGAGTCTGGTACTCCTGAGGAGCATTGGGGTCAATGACGGCGCTCTCGCCGATGTCGGGCAACTCGATGTGCAGCAACCCATCGGCTGCCGGCTCAGCCTCTGCGGATATCCGCAGAGAGATCGCGGCGGCCACCACCGGCAGACCGAGGTAATCCTGATGCTCACCGAAAAGACAGACGCGTCCCGGCGCGCTAGCCCCCACTCCGCTCATTTCGCTCTCCGGCGCGCCGGCGACATCCGCTGCTCGGTCGTCGCGCCGCCTGGGTGCCATAATGGGGTTTCGATGGGTTCCGACAATGGCAGATGACTCACTCCATTCTCCTATACGCATGGGCGTTGTGGGCTGCGGGGGTTCCCGCCAGACATACGGACGCGCTCTGGCATCAACGGATCAGGCGATCTTAACGGCGCTGCTTGACGTTGACATCGTGCCGGCCCGTCTGTGGTCAAAGAAGGTCCGCGGCTCACGAGCCTACTCGGATCTCGATGACTTCCTGGCCGATGCGCCGGTAGACGCCGTCATCGTTGCCACCCCGCCCGACGTCCGCGAACAACACATCGCGGCACTCCTGAGCGCCGGCAAGCACGTTCTCGCCGAGGCGCCCGTCGCCACACAGGCTGCCGCCAGTCTCAACCTTGCACAGTATGCACGAAGGCTTGGGACTGTGCTATGGCCCTCCATGCTGCTTCGGTTCGACGATGCCGTGTGCCATGCCTACCGCCTGCTGTCCAATGGCGCAATCGGACAGGTGCGCGAGCTTCGATGCGAGTGGGCATATTCAGAGGCATGGGCGGAGCGGAAGTCCGTCTTGCAGACCTGGTCCGGAGCGCTCCTTCGCCATGCCGTACGCAGTCTTGATCTTGCCCGATGGTGGCTCGGCGAAGCCCATGCCGTCAGCGCCGACATTGACTCGGCAGTACCAGGCGTCGGCCGTGGCGTCCGCGCCGACGCTATCGTACAGCACGAGGCAGGCGTTTCCGTGCATCACATCCATCGAACCTCACGACCTGCGCGATTCGAGCGCTACATCGCCACCGGTTCGTCCGGTGTGATCGAGCTCATATCGCCGGCTGCGGGAGCCATAGACGGTGCCGGAGCCTTCACCCTCACGGTCCGCACTATAGACGCATCGGTCGGAAACCCGGCGGAAGCCACGCTCGATGGGTCAACCGACCGCCGAACCGCCTATGACTCGCTTCTCGCCGGATTCATCGCCGCAGTCGTGCAAGCGAGAACAGACCCGATCTGGCCCACGGCAGCCGACGCTGCGGCAGCACAGGCAATACTCGAGGCGGCTCTCGTGTCGTCAAGCGAAAGGCTGAAGGTTACCGTACCGCCCGTCGTCGCGGCGACGATCGGCCCCGCCCCAAGCCACATCCACTCACCCTAACCCCGGCAGTTCGACGCAACCTCACAACCACGTCGCTGCCACGCCGGACCGCGCTCCTTCATTAGGGAGGACGACGCTCCTACGAACCGAGACGCTCCCGAAGCATTCCGCTCATCCGCGTTCCCGCGCACAGGAAGTGGCGCTTGGTTCGCCACTCGGCCAGCAGGCCCGCAGGCGTCAGGTCCTCGCCATCCAGATAGTCAAAAGCGAGCCCGGCCTCGCCGCAGAGGCACATGGCAGCCGCCATGTCCACGATCCCTTCGCCCACCCCGACGGCGCCGATGGCGCGCCCCTCGGCAACCAGACACAACTCCAGAGCGATACTCCCGAGGCATCGCAGGCGGGCCTCAACACGCGACACCGGAAGGGTCTTCAGGCCGTTCGTCGAAACGCAAAGAACGTCCTCATACTCAATGCCGTCAGGGTCCCGCGCACATAGACGGACACCGTTGCAGAAGGCGCCGCCGCCTCGGGTGCCCCAGTACAAACGATCCAGCGCCGGCGCATAGACAACACCGGCCGCCGCCACTCCATCGCGCAGCAAGCCGAGCGACACGCACCAGTGCGGAAGACCGCGCACATAGTTGGTCGTGCCGTCAATGGGGTCGCATATCCATACGTCGGGCCGCCGCTCGGTCCGAAGGCCGTACTCCTCACCTCCGAAGCCGGCGTCCGGATACAGCCGCGCTATGCCGGCCGCCAGATAGTCCTCGGTGTCGCGATCCACTGCCGTGACAAGGCTTTGATCGGCCTTCGCCTCGGCTCTGACGTTGCCCCATTGATCGAGCGCCCGGCGCCCGGCTTCGACAATGAGGTCGCGAACGGGGCCGATGTCGAAGCCGCTCCCGTCGCGCTCAGAGCCGGGCATTTATGGCGCCCCACTCGCCGACAGGCGGCAGCAGTCCGGCCCGAATCACCTCGTCCCGCAGGGCGCAGATGTGCGAGTAGCTGTCCTGCAGCGCCGCCGTATCCTCTTCATCGCCGCTGGGCACATTGGCCACCATGCCATGAGCGGAGAAGGCGACCGGCGCCGCCATCATCACGTTGGCGTACGGACCGTCGGCGAAGAACGCTCCGCAGGGCCACGGGTACGCGCTGCATTCGATCCTCGCGCGCAGCATGGCGACACTCTGATGCGCAGGCGACTGGAATGATGATCGTCCCCGGAGTTTGATGATATGCGCGCCGCCCCCACGCACGGCATCCTTCACAGCTTCCCACTCGGACGCCGAGAGAGAGCGCCCATTGGCGGAGGCGCCGGCCAGAATGTCAGTCAGGGCCACGCCTGCGACGTTGATGCCGCTCTTGAACACGGCCATCTTCTCGCCATGGCCGCCGTAAGTCGCGCAGCCGGTGACGGCATCGGGCAGCACGCCGAAATGCGCCGCCAGCGCCGAGCGCAGTCGCGTGCTGTCGAGCGCCGCCAGAGTCGTCACGTTCATGGCAGGCAGACCCGAATGCACGAGTGTCACCAGCCCGGTGATGTCGGCAGGGTTGAAGATAACGACAACGAACTCGGCCTCAGGCGCGTACCGGGCGATGTCGAGCCCGAGCTGCCGCGCAATCTCGCAGTTGCCCAGGAGCAGGTCTTCGCGCGTCATGCCCTCTTTGCGTGGCGCTCCGCCGGAGGAGATAACGTAAGACGCACCGGCAAGTGCCTCGCCAGGATCGGTCGTCCAGGTTATTTCGGCCTCCGGGTAAGCGCAATGGTGTATCTCCTGAGCCGCCCCCTCCAGACCCTGAGCATAGGGATCGTACATGGCGATTCGACAGGCCGTACCCGTGCTGAGCAGATCCTGCACCACATTCGAGCCAATGGCCCCGGCCGCCCCCATGACGGCCACTTTCCGCGTCGTAAGGTACATCGTTCCTCCCTTGGACCTCACGCGAGCGCCCGGACGGCGGGGACGCCGTCCCTCCCGCATTGGTAGGGTACATCGTTCCTCCCTTGGACCTCACGCGAGCGCCCGGACGGCGGGGACGCCGTCCCTCCCGCATTGGTAGGGTACATCGTTCCTCCCTTGGACCTCACGCGAGCGCCCGTGCGACCAGACCTGCAACTTCATGCGTTGTCTCAGCCACCGGAGAACCGGCGGCCGTCAATGCCTCAACTTTCGCCGCAGCCGTGCCCGAACGTCCGCTGACGATGGCGCCGGCGTGCCCCATGCGCTTGCCTGGCGGCGCCGAGCGCCCTCCAATGAAACTGATCACAGGCTTGCTCATCGTCGGTATGAACTCCGCCGCCGCCTCCTCGTCACTCCCGCCGATCTCTCCGATCAGGACGACCGCACGTGTCGCAGCGTCAGCCTCGTATAGCCGGAGCGCGTCCAGAAAGGACGTGCCGATGATGGGATCCCCGCCGATTCCCATGCAGGTGCTCTGGCCCAGGCCGGCTCGAGTCAGCTCATCAACGATCTCGTACGTCAGCGTCCCGCTGCGCGAGACGACCCCCACCGGTCCCGGCATGAACACATCGCCTGGCATGATGCCCATCTTGCAGCGTGGCGGCGTGATGATGCCTGGGCAGTTCGGGCCGATCACCCTGGTTCCGGCAGCCCGGGCCACGGGGAGCACACGAATCATGTCGTGGATCGGAATGCCGTCGGTGATCACAACGACCAGGCCAATGCCCGCATCGGTCGCTTCGAGAACGGCGTCGGCGGCATAAGGGCCGGGAACGAACACGATCGAGGCGTTGGCATCCGCAGCCTCGACGGCTTCCTCGACGGTGTCGTACACCGAAACCCCGTCCGGTGTTGTGCTTCCCCCGCGACCCGGAACTACGCCCGCGACCACCGAGGTGCCATAGGCCAACATCTCCCGCGTATGAAACGATCCTTCACGGCCCGTGATTCCCTGCACGATCACACGGGTATCGTCCCCGACCAATATGCTCATCGCACCCCTATGCGTACTTCATTGGAGCTATCGGACGCCGCGGCTGGTCGGCTCTCCTCAATGCGCCTCAGCCGTTCATCCAACAGGTCCATACGTGATTCAAGCCGCTGCAGCGCCGAGTCGAAGCTGAGATCGTACTCGGTGGCCGTGGAACGCAAGTCGGCAAGCTGCTTCGCCAGCTCGCGCACCTGCTCCTTGGGCGCCGCATCCGATCCGCGCTCCGCTCTGAGGCGCAACTGCATCTCGAGTACCTTTCGCCGATGCTCGGTCCAGATGGCCATCAGCGGAACAGCGAACACCAGCGCGAGTATGCCAAGAACAAACATGAACGGGTTGTACATCCTCAGCTCCCTTCGCGAACCACTCCTTCGGCCTTGACCGAGCCGGCCGCCGAAACGCGAGCCTGTCCTTCGAGCCGTTCAACGCGGTTTTCGAGGCGTTGCAGCATCGTGTCGAAGCTCAAATCGAATCGCGTTGTTGTGTCGCGCAGCTCCTGGATCTCATTCCGCAGGTTGGCAATCTCCTCGGCGCCGGCACTGACGGCGGCCTCGCGCAAGCGAAGCTTGATCTCTGCCATGCGCCGCATGTGCGACGTAACAATGGCGACGATCGGGATGCCGAATATCAGTATGAGCGCGAGTTCGCCTTCCATTACTGCTCCCTTCCCAGTTCGATGGCAGCTCGCAGGCTCAGATCGCCTGTATAGAGAGCACGCCCCACAATCACGGCCTCGACGTTGCCCGGCGCCAACCGCTTCAGCGCGAGCAGATCGGCTTCCGTGCCTATCCCCCCAGAAGCGACGACGGGTATGCGCACCCGGTGGGCAACATTGCGAAGTGAGTCCAGATTCGGCCCGGTCTGAGTGCCGTCGCGTGCTATGTCCGTGTAGACAATGCGCCGCGCGCCCAGTTCTTCCACATGCGCGGCCAGAGCGCCTGCCTCCCACGTCGTCGCCTGAGTCCAGCCGTCAACCGCAACGCGGCCATCGCGGGCGTCTATCCCGGCGATCACGGCATCGCCAAGCGCCTCGAAGATCTGCGCCGCCTGCGCGGAGGCAATGGTGATGGCCGTGCCCAGGATCACACGATCCACTCCCATCGCGAGCGCAGCCCGCGCGGTATCAATGGTCCGGATGCCGCCGCCGAGCTGAACAGGCACGGGTACCGATCGGACTATCTCTGCGACGATCGCCCAGTGCTCATGCGTCGGCTCGCCCCTCTTTGCCCCATCGAGGTCCACGATGTGAATCCGCTCGGCCCCCTCGTCACACCACCGTCGCGCGTAGTCAAGAGGGCTATGCCTGAAAGCCGTCTCCCGTGAGTAGTCGCCCTGAAGAAGCCGGACGCATCGTCCTCCACGAAGGTCAATCGCGGGGATAATCACCATCGCAGAAACCTACGAAACCAGCGCCGCGAAGTTTCGCAGAACCTGCAGCCCGACGGTTCCGCTCTTCTCCGGATGGAACTGGGTCGCGAACACGTTGCCCCGCATCAGTGCGCTGCAGAACGAGACGCCATAGTCGGTCCTGGCAACGGTCACAGTGTCGTCGTTGGGAACACAGAAGTAGGAGTGAACGAAATAGGCCATGGCACGCCGCGGCACCCCGGCGAACAGCGGACAAGACGCATCCGCGTCAAGGGAGTTCCACCCCATGTGCGGCACCTTACGGTCGTCGTTCGGCCCGAAGCTGAAGCGCCGCACCTTCCCCTTGATCACCCCGAGCCCTGGAGTACGGCCCCCTTCTTCACTCTCGTCAAAGAGCATTTGCATCCCAATGCAGATGCCGAGGAACGGCCGGCCCGACGCGATGACATCCAGGGTCGCTCCGATGAGATCTGCCTGCCGCATACCGTCCATGCAGTGGGCGAGCGCGCCGACGCCCGGCAGGATCACCCCCCGCTGCCTGAGCACCGTTTCGGGATCGCTCGTTACAACAGCGGGAACGCCAAGATAGCGGAGCGCTTTGTCAACGCTCCCGAGGTTTCCCGCCCCATAGTCAATGACAGCAATCACAGGCCGTTTGCCTCGTTTTGTGCGGCTTGCCGCCACGCCTGCAGGATTGCCTGTTCCCGATCGGAAGCCATGCCCGCTCGCATGGCACGGTCGGGCGGAAGGGTGGCATACCAATCGAGGATGTCGCGGACCGTGTCCTGGACCATGCGGCAGGTGAGTCCGGCCTCGAATGCGCGAGCCCCCGATACGGCATCCATACCCCGTGAGTTTTCGTCGTCGGGAATCCAGAGGGGCAGTTCCGTCCATGGCTGCACACCCTGTTCCAACAGGAAGCGCTCGGGCACCCAGCAGAACTGCGCAGGATTCGAGACTGCGGCGCAGCACGTTGCGATCAGGTCGCCGAAGGTGAACGGCGCGCTGGGGCCAACCGCGTTGAAAACGCCGCCGCGCCGCGCTTCACACATCGTCACGATCCACTGAGCCAGGTCTCGTGCATCTATGAACTGCACTCGTCGCCCGGGAACGCCCGGAGCGATGGCGTCGCCGCCCCTCGACGCCCTTACCGGCCAGTAGGTGAACCGATCGGTTGGATCGTGCGGCCCGACGATAAGCCCGGGACGAATGATGAGCGCTCCGGTTCCAAACTCGTGCGTCACCTCACCCTCGCACAGCGCCTTCAGCGCCCCGTAGGTCTCGCCGGTCACTTCCTCGGTCGTCGGATCGGCAAGCTCCGCCCGCGGAGCATCCTCGGTGATGCCGAACTCACGGAAGTCCCGATAGACGGACACCGACGATATGAAGACGTAGAGATCGCAAGCCGAGCGCAACAGACGGGCCGAGGCACCGACAATGCGGGGCACGTACCCGCACGTATCAACAACCGCATCCCACCTCCGCCCGGACAGCCGGTCCAGATCGCGTGCTCTGTCACCGGTAACCCGCTCAGCCTCCGGGAATAAGTCGGGATTGGACCGCCCCCTGTTGAACAGCGTTACTGCGTGGCCTCGCGCGATCGCCGCCTCAGCGATGTGACGGCCAAGAAAGACCGTTCCGCCCAGGATGAGCAGTTTCAAGTCAAAGGACCCCTTTGGTGCTGGGCACCGACCCGTTCGGATCAATGATGCGCGTAGCCTCACGCAACGACAGCGCAAGGGCCTTGAAAGCGGCCTCGGCGAGATGGTGCGAGTTCCATCCCGATATGGACCGGATGTGAACCGTCATCAGCGCTTGATGGGCAAGGGCGCGGATGAACTCGGCCACAAGCTGCGTATCGAACCGTCCGATCTTCTCCGTGCGGAACGCCAGTTCGCACACGCTGTATGCTCGGCCGCTGATGTCCAGTGCACACTGCACCAGGCTCTCGTCCATGGGAGCTGTCGCGCTCCCGTAGCGGGCGATACCTGCGCGCGAGCCCAGAGCGTCTTTCAAAGCCGATCCCAGCGTGATGCCGACATCCTCAACCGTGTGGTGGTCGTCAATGTGCGTGTCGCCGGCACATGAAACGTCGAGGTCGAAACGCGCATGCCGGGCGAGCTGGTGCAGCATATGGTCGAAAAACCCGACGCCGGTGACGATCTGGGCGTTGCCGGCCCCGTCCAGATTAAGCCGGACCCGCACATCCGTCTCGGCTGTCTTGCGTTCCACCTTGGCCACCCGACTCGCTTCGCCCATGGACCGTTCTCCTTACCTGTCAGCTCCGGCATCCAGCCGAAGCACGGCAGCCGCGGCATGAGCATCGAAGCCTTCAGCCTCGGCCAGTCGAATCATCGTCGGTGCCTGGCGCTTAAGCGCAGCGGCGTCATAGCCGATGAAACTCGTCTTCTTCGTGAATGTGTCCACATTCAGCGGCGACCAGAAACGGGCGGTTCCGCCGGTCGGCAGCACATGACTGGGACCCGCGACATAGTCGCCTGCGGACTGGGGGGTCCAATGCCCGAGGATCACTGCTCCGGCGTGGCGGACACTCGACAGGAGCGCCATCGGTTCACGGACCATGAGCGCCAGGTGCTCCGGCGCACAGACGTTCGCGACCTCGATTGCCTCAGACAACGACCGGGTGATCACGATAGCGCCCTGCGCATCCAACGCGCTCCGGATCGTCTCTTGGCGTGCAAGCCGCGCCATCTGTCGGGCCAGGCACCGTTCGACCTCATCGGCCAATGGAGCGCACGGGGTGATCAGATAGGCGGCGCACTCCGGATCGTGTTCGGCCTGTGTCAAGAGATCGGCGGCGACGTACTCGGCGGTCGCCGTCTCATCGGCCACCACGCAGACCTCGCTCGGACCCGCGATCATATCCATGTCGGCAACGCCCCACAGCAGCTTCTTAGCCGCGCACACATAGGAGTTGCCCGGCCCCACGATCTTGTCAACGCGCGGCACCGTATCCGTCCCAAAGGCCATGGCCGCGACGGCCTGCGCGCCGCCGACCTTGAAGACCGACCGAACGCCCGCGATCCTGGCGGCATACAAGACGCTCGACGGTATCGTCCCGTCGCGGCGAGCCGGAGTGCACAGGACAATCTCAGGGACGCCGGCGACAGAGGCCGGACCTGCGGTCATGATGACACTGCTGGGATACTCCGCCCGCCCCCCGGGCACATACACTCCGACGCGATCGAGGGGCCGAAGTATCTGCCCCTTGACCTCACCCTCGGCAACCGTCAGCCAACTCGACCTGCGCTGAGGCTCGTGGAACGCGGCAACGGCACGGTACGCGGCATCGAGCGCTTCCGCCACGCCGGGCTCCAGGGCTTCGCAAGCGCGATCCCACTCTTCCTGACTGACGGCAAGGCAAGCCAGGCCAGGCGCGTCGAACTTGCGTCCAAGTTCGAGCAGCGCCTCGTCACCGCGTCGCCGCACGTCGTCAACGATGCCACGGACGATCCTATTGATCTCAGCGTCGTCCTCCGGCAGAAACCGTCGCACAGCCGTCCTGGCTGCTTCGATGCCGTCCCTTTCGATCTCGATGCGCCTCAACACCACCCTCCAGGTCCACTCATTATACTCGTGGGCATGCTACAATGGGCCGTTCAAGCTCGGCGCGTCTCGACGTTCCAAGTCATCCGCGCGCACCCTCGGGAGGCTCCCTGTGATCCGACATTCCTCGCGTCTTGATGCCATTCCGCCATATCTGTTCGGCGAAATAGCCCGCCTTAAGGCTGAGGCATTGCAGGCCGGCAGGGATCTTGTGGATCTCGGGATCGGCGATCCCGACCAGCCCACTCCCGCCGACATCGTAGACGCCCTCGCCTCTGCCGCCCGCGATCCTGAAACGCATCGCTACGACGAATCGCCGGCGGGCGATTCTGCGTTCCTCGACGCCGTCTGCCGCCGTTTCGAGCGGGAGTTCGGTGTGACGGTGGATGCCGGGGCGCAAGCGCTCGAGCTGATCGGCTCCAAAGAAGGGCTTGCGCACCTTGCCTGGGCGATCCTGGACCCGGGTGACGTATCACTGGTTCCGAATCCCGCCTATACCGTGTACCGCGTCAACTCCTTGATGGCCGGCGCTGAGCTGGTCGAGATGCCGCTGCTCCAACGCAACGGCTTCCTGCCGGACCTGACTGCAATCCCGACGGACGCTGCCAAGAGGGCGCGCATCCTGTGGCTTAACTATCCCAACAACCCGACCGGAGCAACTGCAGAACCACGCCTGTTCGAGGATGCCGTCCGCTTCTGCCGCGACTACGACATCCTGCTCGTCAATGACGCAGCCTACGCCGAGGTCTCCTTCGACGGATACAGGTGCCCTTCCGTCCTCCAGGTCGCCGGGGCCATGGACACCGCCATCGAGTTCCACTCTTTCTCGAAGATGTTCAACATGACCGGCTGGCGCATCGGCATGGCCTTCGGCAATCCCGATGCCGTCACGGCCCTCAACAAGCTGAAATCGAACATTGACAGCAAGCAGTTTCGGGCGATCGCCCACGCGGCGGCCTATGCCGCCGATCGAGCATCGAATGCAGCGTCGCTCGACCTGGTGCGCCGCCGGCGCGACATCCTCGTGGACGGCCTGAACTCGCTGGGCTGGAACATCCCTCGTCCGCGCGCCACCTTCTATGTCTGGGTGCCCGTACCTGAAGGGTACACCAGCATGACCTATGCCGCAGCGCTTCTGGACAGAGCGGGCGTTCTAGCTATCCCGGGAGTCGGGTACGGCGCCCACGGCGACGGATACGTCCGCATGTCGCTCACCGTTCCCGGAGACAGAAAAGGTGAGCGCGTTGCCGAAGCTGTTCGCAGAATAGGCGAAGCCGGACTGACACCGGGTTCGTCGTAGAGGCAGGACGGCACGATCGTCGGCTCGGCGGGCAACATCGTCGGCTCGGCAGGAGCCTCGCCCTCCCGGCCACACAGAGAGGTGTTTGGTGCCCAGACAGTCCATGCATATCGTTGATGCCGCGGAGAAGGCATGTCTCGTGTGCGTTGAGAACGATGAGGCTTCGGAGCCGTTCGCCATCGCTGAGCTGCGAGCGCTTGCCGAAACCGCCGGCGCCGAGGTGGCCGCCGAGGTCCATCAGCATCGTCGTGAACCGGACGCCGCCTACTATGTCGGCAAGGGCAAGGCGGAGGAGATCGGCGATGCGGTGCGGGCAACTCGCGCCGACCTTGTCATCGTAGACACCGAGCTGACACCCGTTCAGCAACGCAACCTTCAGGACGTTGTTGACACCAGGGTGATTGACCGCACGCAGCTCATCCTCGACATCTTCGGCCAGAGAGCGCATACGCGAGAGGGCAAGCTGCAGGTCGAGCTGGCTCAGTTGAGCTATATGCTCCCTCGCCTGATGAACCTGTACACCAAGTTCGAACGACAGCAGGGCGGTATCGGGGTTCGGGGCGGAGCCGGCGAGACGAAGCTCGAAACCGACCGACGCAAGGTGCGCCAGCGCATCTCCGACCTCGAAGAGGAACTGGCCGAGGTGCGAAGCCAGCGGCAGCAGCAGCGAGCAATGCGGCGCAGGCTGCCCTTCCCGACGGCGGCGCTGGTCGGCTACACCAGCGCCGGCAAGTCAACCTTGCTCAACACACTCACAGGAGCAGACGTCTACGCCGACGCCCGTCTCTTTGCCACGCTCGACCCCACCACGCGGCGGGTGGTGCTGCCCGACGGATGGGCGGTGCTCGTCACCGACACGGTCGGCTTCATCAGAAACCTCCCCCATCACCTGGTGGCCGCATTTCGAGCCACGCTCGAGGAGGTGACTCAGGCCGACTTCCTTATTCACGTGGTTGATGCTCATCACCCCGAGAACGCAATCCAGCAGGAAGCCGTCCTTGCCGTCCTCGACGAACTTGGGGCCGGCCACAAACCCATTGTCACCGTGTACAACAAGGCCGACCTTGTAACCGACCAGTACTCGCTCCGGACACGCGTTGCCACAACGGAGCGCTCCTGCTATGTTTCTGCGCTGACAGCAGACGGGATACCGGCGCTCATGGACTGCATCGTGGCAACCATCCAGGAGCTGTTGTTCCGCATAGTAGTGTTGATCCCCTACGACCGGTCCGAGTTGGTCGCGCAATGCTACGAGTGCGGCCGAGTGCTGCGCGCCGACTATCGGGATGACGGCATCCATGTGACTGCGGATGTCATCGCGGACCTCGCGAGTCGCCTCAGACCGTTTCAAACTCCACGAGCGGTGTAGGAAGCCGATCCGAGCAAAACGGCCCCGCCAACGAGTGTCTGCGGGGCCGTCCGCACACCGAACCGACTGCGTGCGCTGCTCATCTCCGGCGGTGGCACTCCGATCGAGGGTCAACTGCCGGCTATTGACCGCCCTCAACGCATACCGGGCATCATCATGGGCTCCGGGGCCCCGACCTTGTTGACGATCTTCGCTTTGGCGAGTATCTCGCTGACCAGCGACTGGGCTTTGCCCCGCAAATAGGCTTGCCACGCCTGGTCGCGTTCGGCCTCGGTCAACTGGCTGCCGGTCCTGTCAATGCGGATCAGATGCCAGCCGAACGGTGTGCGCACCGGCTGGCTGACCACCCCGACCGGGAGGCTGAACGCAACGGCCTCGAACTCGGGCACCATCTGACCCCGCACGAACGGGCCAAGGGAGCCCTCACGGAACTTGCTCGGGTCGTCACTGGAATCGGACGCCGCCTTTTCGAAGGTCTTCGCCTTGTTGGCTATCTCCTGGGCGATCGCGTCAATCTTTGCCTTGCCCTCCGCGAAGGCCTTCTCAGGATCCGGGGCGGGTGCTGGCTGTGCAGCCCCAGGAGGAGCGGCAGGAGGTGCGGTGTTCACCCGAATCAGGATATGCCGGCCGTCTCGGAAGTCGTCTGGTCCCAAGGCATGACCGATCTTCTTCTCAAGATCCTTCTTGATGAGCTTCTCGACGTACAGCGAAGACGTCACGCCGCGCCTCAGCATAGCGGCCCGATAGCCAAGGTCGGCCAGCACCTGAGCGTCGGACTTGCCCTGCATCCGGAGCTGGGTTCTGGCGTTCTCGATGGACTTCGCAATCTGCTTCGTGATCTCAGCCTCGGTCAGCGTCACGCCGTTCGCCTTCGCATACTGGGCAATCGCCAGCTCGCGCACGCGATTCTGAACCGCCTCGCGAATGACGGGCGGCTTCTCGTCGAAAAGGTACTTGACGATGTCGGCGCGCGTGACACTCACGGGCTTCGTCAGACCTCCTCCCATCCGCTTGAGCACAAGCGCGCCGATGGATGCGGCCACGGGGCGAACGCGGTCCTGGTATTGCGGGTTCCTGGCATTCATGCGAGCCTGCTGATCGGCAAGGACTTCGTCGGCTATCTGGTTCCTGGTAATCTTCTCGCCGTTAACTGTTGCCACAACCTCATTGTTGGCCTGGACCTTGGCAGTCCGCTTCGCCGGCGGCTTTTGGACGGCCAGGGACGCGCCGGCCGCAACCATCGCCAGGGCCGCTGCCGCTAGCCCGTACAAGCCTCGATATCGCCTCAAATGACATCTCCTTTCCGATCGCCCCGGGTCCGGGACGTCGTTAACCGACTATTGTGCTCCGTCGGAGCCATGAAACTCAAGCTGATGCGCCACTTCCGCGTCATGGGGCTCGGCGTGCAGCATCACCACGGCGCGCGGCAGAAGCTCGCGGATGCGGTCCTCCAATCGTTCAGCCAGGTCGTGCGCCTCCACCAGCGTCAGATGGTCATCCAGCAGCACATGCGCATCAATGTGCCGATATGAGCCCGATTTTCGGCTCCTTAGCTTGTGATAGGCGCGCACAGCGGGCTCGTTGTCCAGCACGCCGCGCACCACCTTGAGGTCGGCCTCCGGCAGGCGGGCGTCCAGCAATGGCTCGACGGCATCACGCAAGAGGCCGTACGCCGTTCGGCATATCACGGCTGCCACAGCGAGAGCAGCCAATGCATCGAGCTCGTAACGTCCGGTCACCCAAACCAGCGCGAGGCCGAACATGACACCGACGGATGTGACCACGTCGGTCCGCAAGTGCTCGGCATCGGCCCGCAACGCAAGCGAATCGGTCGCCTTCGAAACCGTGAAGAGATAACGAGAGACAGCCAGGTTGACGGCAGTGCTGAAGAGCATGACCAGGAGGCCAGGCCCGACCTCCACCTCCGAGGTTCCGGTTATCAGGCGATGCAGCCCCTCGTAGATGATGTAGCCCGCAGCGGCGAAGATCAGCAGCGCTTCAAGCAATCCCGAGATGCTCTCGACTTTCCCGTGACCATAGGGATGGTGAGCATCGGCCGGCCTGTCCGCGAGGCGAACGCTGAAGTATGCGATACCCGATGCCGCAAGATCGTTGGCCGAGTGCGCAGCCTCCGACAGGACGCTGACCGAGCCCGTCGTCATGCCCGCGACGAGCTTGAGCGTCGTCAGCGCGGCATTGCTGATGATCGAGACACGCGCGGCCTTGACCTTCACGTCCCCCATGCTCATCGCGTCTGCCGCTCTTTCCTGTGTCGGCTCGCCTGTCCGGTTCCACTCCGGCCAAGCAAGACAATCGTGCGTACAGCGCCTTGTTCGGACACCTCAACAGGATGGACGCTGAGCACCGCGAGACCGGACTTGGCGAGGTTCCTTTCGGCTTCCACGATCTCAGCCTCGGCGGCCCTCGACTTCATGGCTGCGCAGATGCCGTCCGAAGCCAAGAGCGGCTCAACCCATTGGGCGAGCTTCGCCAGAGGCGCGACGGCGCGCACCACGATCAGGTCGAACGAGCGCTGCATCGTTGGATCACGCCCGGCATCTTCGGCCCTCGAATGGATGGCGCGCGCGTTCACAAGCCGCAATGCCGCTATCACCGAGTTCAGGAAGGCAACCTTCTTGCCACGGGCATCCATGAGCGTGAACATTCGGTCCGGCAGCGCAATCGCGAGCGGGATGCCGGGGAGGCCCCCTCCTGAGCCAAGGTCCAATACGCGCCCACCTTTTGGCACCGACACAACGCCCAGAATGCTCAAAGACTCCTTGAGGTGGCGCGCCGGCGCCTCGGAACGCGGAACCCGGGTCAGATTCAGCGTTTCGTTCGCAGCGTAGAGCATGTCGAGAAACTGCAGCATCGCTTGAGCCTGATGAACGCCGACATGAGACCCGAGCAGGTCGGCTGCTTCGTTGGCGTCCGAATGTGCTTCCTCGGCCGTCTGGATGCATGGTTCGGATGCCGACAGCCCGGATGGAGCGTGGTCCTGTTGCGCGTCACCATGTCCCACCCGAACATCAGCCCTTCCATTGCCTGCTGCCATTGACTTGGACCCGTCGCCAACCCTATAATGGGTCTGTCGGGGTGTAGCGCAGCCCGGTAGCGCACTCGCTTTGGGAGCGAGTGGTCGCCGGTTCGAATCCGGCCACCCCGATTCACCTGAGTTCGCTTTCCCCTGCTCGCTCACCGGCACCACCCGTCCGCCCATCCGACCCGACGGTTTCCGACTGCGCGCTGCGTTGCTGTGAGCCGTTGAACCGGCTCATTGCGGTCTCGAACCCTGCGTCCAGCGCGCACTCGATGGCGTCGGCCGCACTCACAATCGCCTCATTGACAGCCTTTCGCTCTGAAGCGCTGAACCTGCTGAGGACATGCTCCACGAGGTCACTCCGCGCCGATCCGCCAATCCCGATGCGGATTCTCGGGTAGTCCCGGCTGCCCAGATGCGTTTCCACCGATTCGAGACCATGGTGACCGCCGCTTGAGCCCTTCAGGCGCAGCCTCAGCGCTCCAACAGGCAGCGCCACATCGTCTACGACTACCCAAACGTGCTCGGGCGACACCGAATGGTAACGCGCGACGGAGCCCACCGATTCCCCCGACAGATTCATGTACGTCATGGGCTTGACCAGCATGACCTTCCGCGTGCCGATCATGCCTTGCCCCGTAAGCGCACGATGGGCCCGGTGCGCAATGCGGATGCCGTGCCGCTCACCGAGGGCGTCAACGACCTCGAACCCCACGTTGTGGCGAGTTCCTTCATAGCGCAAGCCCGGATTGCCCAAACCTGCTATGATCACCATGTTGGGTCGGTTCCTCCATCCGGCACAGCGTCGGGATTATACCTGCCGCGCCTCCCACCTCCCCGAAAACCACGTTCGGGTCACTTCGTGCTCATCCTGCTATAATCCTTGCGTCGCAGTCTCGCCTATCACCGCTCCGAGGAACGGGCCACTGACATGCCAACTCAGCCGCACCTATCGGTTGTTGTGCCGGCCTACAACGAAGCCGGCCGCATTCGCGCGTCGCTCGAGCGCATAGACGCGTATCTCTCGGAGCAGCCATACAGCTCCGAGATTCTGGTCGTTGACGACGGGAGCACGGATGGAACCTCGTCCATCGTGACCGGTCTGGGCCTGGAGCGGATTCAACTCCTGCGGTATGACGTCAACAGGGGCAAAGGGCACGCCGTTCGGTACGGCGTGATGCGCAGCCTCGGTAAGCTCGTGCTGTTCTCGGATGCGGATCTCGCCACACCGATCGAGGAGATCGCCGCCCTGTCAGCCGCGATCGCTGGAGGCGCCGACGTCGCCATCGGCTCACGCGATGTCGCCGGAAGCAGGCTCGAGCGACGCCAATCGCCCATACGCGAACTCGGCGGCAAGCTCTTCAACCGCCTGGTTCAAATACTGGCTGTGCCCGGCATCCATGATACCCAGTGCGGATTCAAGCTGTTCACGCGCGACGCCGCTCAGTCCATATTCCGCCTCTGCACGATTGACAACTTCTCCTTCGACGTGGAGGTGCTCTTTGTCGCGCGTAAGCTGGGCTATTCCATCGCCGAAGTTCCTGTGCGCTGGCGTCATCAGGAGGGCAGCAAGGTGCGGCTCTGGCGTGACGCACCGCGTATGCTCCGTACGCTGTTCCGCATTCGAATGACCCGGTACGACATGCAACCCTCCGCCATCAAGACTTCCGCCACACCGTAGCGCTGTGAACCGCCGATCCGACATGGAGCCCACATCCTCGGCGGCGCGAATGCGTCACTCGGGTCCGGCACAGAGCGTATCCTCAAGCGTCAACGCACGATGAACCCTGCCGAATACGACCGTATGTATGAAAACGAGGACTCCTACTGGTGGTTCGTCGGCAGGCGTCACCTGATCCTGAACTTGATCGCTGACAGCTTCAAAGATCGAACCGACCTGCGCGTTCTGGATGTCGGATGCGGCACGGGAGCGATGTCGGCCGCGCTTCGCCGTTTCGGAACCGTCACATCGGCCGATCTCAGCCCTCTGGCGCTTCAGTACAGCCGGCGACGGGGGCTGTGCTCCCTGTGCTCGGCCGATGCGACGCGTCTGCCCTTCAAGGACGGCGCTTACGATGCCGTGGTGGCGCTGGACCTGCTGGAGCACATACCCGACGACCATGCGGCCGCGCTGGAGTTCGCACGCGTATTGAGGCCCGGGGGAGTGCTCTTCGCTACCGTTCCGGCCTACCGATCTCTCTGGAGCGGCCACGATCAAGCGCTGATGCATGTGCGGAGATACACGGCCACCGAGGTCCGCTGTCTCCTAACCGGCTCCGGGCTAGGGCTGGATCGGTTGAGCTACGCAATGACCGCGCTGTATCCCATCGTTTGGTTCGTGCGCCGCCGCGAGCGACGATCGGCTGAGCCCCGGTCCTCCGTCAAGCCGCTGCCGCATCCGGCCAACGCGGTTCTCATCGCGCTGCTCCGTCTTGAGAATGCCTGGCTCCGGCGCTTCTCGCTTCCGTTCGGCGTGACGGTCGTCGCCGTGGCTCGGAAGCCGGAAGGCCAGGGCAACAGGAGCTGACAGGGCATGGTCTGGTACGTCGCCATCGCGCTTGCGATTGTCGGCGTGGGCCGGCTCCTGCGCCACATGCGCAAAGTGGAGCCCGAGCGTGTTGAAATCACCCGCCGCGAACTGCAATATGACAACCTGCCCGAAGGGTTGGATGGGCTGGAGCTGTGCCACGTCTCCGATCTGCACATCACGACAGACCCGCGCAACAGCGCCGTTGTGGCCGAAGCGATTCGATCGGTGCGGGCCGACCTCTACCTCATCACCGGGGACCTGATCCATGGTCCGCGCGGAGCGGCAGCCCTCGAGACCTGGCTCCGAGACCTGACCGATTCAATGCGTCCTGCCTATGCTGTGCTCGGCAACGCCGAACACAAACTCCGCATCAACACCGGTGCGGTCGTTGACCTCTTGCGGGGTCTGGGTATCGCGGTCCTGAACAACGAGGCAACCGTCGTGCGCACTGCAAGGGGCGCCATCCAGATCGTTGGCCTGGACGACCCGCACTCGGGTCACAGCAACCCGCCGCTCGCCTATTCGAATGCCGACCCCGACATGTGGACCCTCGTGCTGGTGCATTCGCCTGAGGGCATACTCGGGCTTGAGGGTCGCCGAGCGGACCTGGTGCTTTCCGGCCATACGCATGGCGGCCAGATAGTGCTGCCGGGGATCGGATGGCTTTCGGACAACACTCATCACAGCGTGGGCCTGATATCGGGGTGGTACGACCAGGACGACATCCGCGAAAAAGCCGGCGTCGTCCGAGGCCCGCGGGGGCTCTATGTATCGCGAGGATTGGGTACTTCGGGTTGGCCCCTGAGGCTGCGCTGCAGACCCGAGTTGGCGCTTCTGACGTTGCGCCGGTCCTGATCTCCTCTCTGCGCCGGGATCACCTCTTCGAGCGTGCCTTCCGGCGTCCACACGACCGAACCGATGTACGGCACGAGCCCGCTGGAGATGCGCCGAATCTGTCGGCGCATGGCGCCCGTCGGACCCGAGGTGAGAACCCGCGGCTGCCCACGTTCGATGGCCGCCTCCTCGGAGGGCGGTTCGGCCGCGGACGCAAGGCGATCGAGCACTTCAAGGGCCAGAACCTGGGCAGGGTCCACGAACACCGGCGGCGTCTCGTAGAGTCTCATGGCGGCCACTCGGAGCGTCGAGAGCGCCAGAGGGTAGTGCGTGCATCCCAGGATGAGGACACTGCATTCGGCATCTGCCAGGGGCTCCAGATACTCCATGCATCTCGCGAGCGCCCGGGGCGTTTCCTCTTCGCCGTTCTCGATGATCGGAACCAAATCGGGACAGGCCACTTGCTCAACGACAGCATCGGGCAACAATGAACGAATCGCTTCGGGGTATGCACCGCTGTGTACGGTGCCGGTAGTCGCGAGAACCCCGATGGATGGACAGTCGCCCAGCGACCGTGCGGCATCGTATGCCCCCCGCGCACCGGCTTCGACCACACCGAACACAGGCATATGGGGAAACTCATCGCGAACGTCGCCGAGGGCCGTGGCCGATGATATATTGCAGGCCATGATCACCGCCGACGACGATTGTGCTGCGAGAAAACGACTGATCGAGCGCGCGAATCTGGCAACCTCATCGAGGCTCCTCTCGCCGTACGGCACGTGCGCTTGATCGGCGACATAGATGTACGGCAGGTCCGGCTGGCGAGACAAGAGCGCATTGAGCACGGTGAGTCCGCCGACGCCGGAGTCGAAGATGCCGACGGGGCCCTCGAATCCGCTCACAGGTCCTCGCTCGATTGAGTTTCGCCTCCGCGAACCGGCACACCGCTCCATTCACCGCTGTGGGAGCCTTCGAAGACCGCGCCATCCACGATCAGGCGCATGGTCTTGACACGGTCGAATGCCGCCAGCGCCGCACACAGGGCGTTCTGCGCCTCGGACTCACCGGTCGTTCCTCGGTTGTTCACCTCAGCGAACTCCGAGCTCATCTCGATCACACACTCATCGCCCTCCAATGCGATGCTGAGCAGCCGGGTGCCCTCCGGTATGGGACCGCCCCTGCTGACGGCAGCGCGGATCGTGTGCGCCAGGTCGTCGCAACCCTTCGCCACCTTGACGCCATCGGAGGCCTCATGCATCGGCTCGTGAATCTGCGGTTCGGGCCTGATGGCCGTCGGGGGCTTGACGCCGTACCTCTGGAACGCGAACCAAGTACCCGCTCCACCGGCAACTCCGATCACGATCACGGCAACGATCCATCGGCGCATGCTTACAGACCCTCCGGCTTCTGCGGCGAGACTCCGCCGGCGGTTGGGACCGGCGGCGCGCCAGGGAGCTTGCCCTCGACGTAGCGCCTGATGCCGTCTGCGATCGCATTCGCGACGACCGTCTGAAACTCGGCGGTCATGAGCTTGGCTCGGTCGCTCGGATTGCTGATGTATGCCACCTCGATGAGTACCGCCGGCATCTCAGCCCGTCGGAGCACGGCCATACCCGTCCGGAATCGCGACAGGTCGGAACGAGCGCCCCGGCTTGGCAGCCCTCCCGCTGCCGCAACTCCTTCGACGATCGAGAGCCCCAGCGCTCTGCTGTTCTCGTCGTTGCCATGATAGTACGCCGTCGGACCGGAAGCACGCGAGTTGCCTGGCGCATCGTCAACGTGAATGCTCACGAAGACGTCGGCCGGCATGGCGTTGGCCATCGCTGGTCGCTCCGACAGGCTGACAGCCACGTCTGAGGCGCGCGTCATATGCACCGACAGGCCCGCCTTCTTCAGTCGCTCAACGACCTTGCGTGCGATCGCCAGCGTGAGGTCTTTCTCGTAGACTCGACGTCCACCCACCATGGCCGAACATCCGGTCGCCGAAGGCCCTCCATGGCCGGGATCCACCATGATGCACATTTCTTCGAAACGACGTCCGACGAGCTTGGGCAGCCTGATCAGGATCTCGTGCCCGTCAGGCAGAACAGGTCGGTCTCTGTACGTCACCAACCTGCGCAGCCGAAACACCAGTCGCGGCACACCGGCAACGGATCCGGGCACAAGGCGGGCTCCGGCGACGAGCGGATTGTCGAAGGTCCACTCCGTCTGGCTCGTGCCGACGCCGGTACCCGGCAGGTCCACCGTGAGCTCACCTTGAGAAGCTGACATGCGCACCGTGGGTCTGAGCCGACCATCGGCGACCAGAAGCAGGCGAGTCTGTGCCGGATCAATGGCCTCGCATACGATGTCCCGCAGCCACGACGGAGCTCGCGCCACGACTCCCGGCTTGGGTGGAACCGGTGCGACTGGAGGCCCATCTTGTACGGGTGATGCAACCGGGGCTGTCGTTCTGTCGGCAACCGTGGTCGGGCTGCCATCCAGCGTATCCGGCGTCTGCACTCCGGTTACTGGAGAGGTGACGGTTGGAGGACGCTCAGCGGAGCTGCTCTTCGCTGGACCTCCGGCCGCATTCGGAGCAGGCTTCCGGGATTGGGACGGAGCACGCTGCTCGGGCGCGGGCGCCGCGACACGCTCGGACGTCGTGTAGCGAATGTCGCAGACCCCATCGGCAACCTTGTACTGCAGCTTCAGCAGCGGGGCCAACGCCGTCAACGGGACCATCGGCGCACGGCGAAGGCGAGCCAGGGCTATCTCGCGGCGCACACCTGTCGGTGAGGCTACGACCGCGTAGTCCTCCTTCTCAGGCATGACTACCCTGCACTTCATCGCCCGGACCGCGTCGAGCGGAAGATAGACCTCGCGGCCATCAAACAAAGCCGGCGACGGCAGCTCGAGCGGCTTGCCCGATAACCGCAACTGGATCGGCTCAATGGGCCGAGCGGGCTCCGCGCCACAACGAACGTGGCCTAGAATGAAGGTGACCAGAACAAGGATTCTGAATACTGGAAGCCGCATTGCGTCTACGCGCTCGATGTCTGCCCCCGTTTGGCCCGGAAGGGGCGATCTACGCCAGCCTGGTTCATCGCGCCAGGCAATCTGCCCTAGCCCATCGGGACTGTCACCATCATACCATCATATCCGGCTTTCGGTGCATGACGAAGGCAAGGCCGGCCGGGCTGAACCGCTCTCATCGGCACGACTGCATCCACTCGATGGTCCTCCTCAGACCCTCCTCCAGGCTCACCGACGCCCGGAAGCCGAGCAGCGACGACGCCCGGCTCACATCCGCCAGCGAGTGCCGTACATCGCCTTTGCGTGCCGACTGGAAACAAGGTTCCCCATTGAAGCCGCACTGCCGCTGCATCATACGGCACAGATCAAGCACCGACACGGCGCGGCCCGAGGCAGTGTTGATGACCTGCCCAACGGCGCGTGGGGACTCGGCCGCCAGGACATTGGCCGAGGCAACGTCGCCGACATACAGGAAGTCACGGGTCTGCCCTCCGTCGCCGAAGATGGTTGGCGCGCGCCCGGCACTAAGGGCACCGGCGAACTTCGGTATGACGGCCGCATACTCGCTGTTCGGATTCTGGCGCGGCCCATAGACGTTGAAGTAGCGCAGCGATACCGTCTCGAGGCCGTAGAGCGACGCGAACAGCCGCGACATGTGCTCCCCATAGAGTTTCTCGATACCGTACGGCGACCCTGGCGTCGGCAGACAGGTTTCCGGCGTCGGGAGCGTCTCGGGCTCTCCGTAAACGGCAGCAGACGACGAAAAGACCAGCCTTCGCGCGCCTGCATCCCGAGCGCCGACGAGCACGTTCAGCGTCCCTCCAATGTTGACGGCATCGGCGGTCTTCGGATCCTCCACCGACCCGGGCACCGAGATGAAAGCCGCAAGGTGGAAAACTGTCTCGACGCCGGAACATGCTCGATGCACCGCGCCGTCATCACGGACATCGCCCACGATCAACTCGACGTTGTCCCGAACATGCGCCAGATTCGCCTCCGACCCGCTCGACAGGTTGTCGAACACCCTCACGCGCCAACCGCGAGCGATCAGAGCGTCAACCAGATGAGACCCGATGAAGCCGGCTCCGCCGGTCACTAAAGCGCATCGTTCCATGCCCACTCCCATGCCTTCGATGTTCCATCGTACCGCGCATCTGAGCCATATCGGGCTACAATCGTGCCATGTCGAACCGGATCGAATGGACCGCAGACCAGGCACTCGACGGCACGCGACTCGATGTGGCGCTTGCACAGCACCTTGCAATCTCACGATCGCGAGCCGCCAAACTGATCGCCTCAGGTTCCGTTATGGTTGATGGCCGCAGCGCAGCGGCCTCCCACCTCGTGCGGCGAGGCGAAAGTATCAGTTCACCGGATCCCTCCATTCCGGCCGACCCGATGCCGCGTTTGACGGCAGGTGCCGCCGCTACGGACATGGAGCTGGACGTGGTGTACGAGGACGCCTCGATCATCGTGGTCAACAAACCACGTGATGTTGTCGTCCATCCCGCTCCCGGTCACTCAAGCGGCACGCTTGTCCACGCGATACTGGGCCATGCCGAAGACCTCTCGGGTATCGGAGGCGAGCTCAGGCCCGGCATCGTTCATCGTCTCGACAAAGACACAACCGGGCTGATCGCCATCGCGAAAACGGACGACGCCCACCAGAGCTTGCAGCGGCAAATACAGCAGCGGACTGCTGAGCGAGAGTATGTGGGGATCGTATGGGGCGTTCCGTCGTTCGCAACGGCTACCGTCAAAACCTGCATCGGTCGTCATCCCACCGATCGGAAGCGCATGGCGGTTCTGCCCGATGGAGCCCCGGGTTCCCGCGAGGCCATCACGGAGATGCGCGTGGAATCCCGTCATGGCCCCTTCGCGGTGATCTCGGCACGACTTCAGACCGGACGCACCCATCAGATTCGCGTCCATTGCGCCTACATCGGCCATCCAATCGTGGGGGACCCCGTCTATGGCGGTCAACGCAAACTCCCCACCGACAAGCTGATGCCGCCCGTACGCGCACGGCTGGCCGACGCGATGGCCGGACTCGGAGGCCAAGCGCTTCATGCCCGACGCCTCACCTTTGACCATCCTGTGACTGGCGAACGCCTTACGTTTCAGGCGCCGCCGCCGAAGGATATGGCCGCCCTGATGGATGCACTCGACGAATGCCTCGCTGACCGCTGAACCTTGCCCTCCACTCGAGCGGCGGTTCTGCGCATGGCCTATCGCAGCATCAGCCATTCACGGATGGGCCAATCGGTCGCAGCCCGATCCAACCGGCCAGACTCAGTTCCCTTCATCGTCAGACGACGCCGTCCGGGTTTCAACCTCAACAATGGCATGGCCGCCCCAGTCCGAAAGCACAACCCGGTCCCCGTCCATCCGCGCCGGCCTCCCGTTGACGGTCACGCTCGTTGCGCGGATGCCATCGGGCAAGCGGAACCGCAGTCGAATGCGCTTCGGCGGGTTGCGGGTCGGGCCTTCCAGGGTAGCTGTTACGCTGTCCGTCGTCGCCTTATAGTGGACGCTCACGGGTCCGAAGTGCGTTGCCGCACGTTCAACGCCGCACTGCTTGCCCGGCGACAGCCACTCCCTCGGGATGGCCTGGCCGATGAGCAGTTCGTCGCCTTCTTCGCGCACGAACAGGTACCGAAGCCATCCAGCCGCGTTGGCTTCATCGGAGCTCTTGTAATGGTCGCCGCGCCAGCTCCCATAGTCCGGCAGGACATGCTCGGTGATCATCCGGACATCGGGGAAATAGCCCACGGCGATGGCGTTGAAGATTGCCCGAAGCGCATGCTTCACGTCGTCGCGGTAGAGGTAAGGCTCGGCGTCGAGCAACAAGCACGACTGCATGGACATGCCGCCGAGGCCGAACCACTGCTTGTCGAAGTCCGGCACGGTGTAGCCGTACTGGTTGGACAGGAACAGGTTGTCCTCGTAGTCTTCCATGATGTCGCGCGCGGCGTCCGACCTTGGATCGAGTACGCGGTTATTCAGCAGATGGATTGCGCCTTCGAGCGTCTCGCATATCCAGCCGAAGGCCCGCCCTCGCAGGTAGGGATGGCTTGGGAACTTGCGCACGGAGCGTCCATCGCGCAGACGTACGACCGGACTCAGTTCCGATGCCTCGGCGAAGGCCTTGCGGATCGCGGCCAGATAGGCATTCGCCTCCTCCCGGACCCGAGACGCATCGGGATGCCCGGCTTGCTCCAATGCCCAGGCCGCGGAATCGAGACCGCGCCACGTATAGCAGTTCGTTGAGAGCCACGGCCACCAGTCGCCGATGTCTTCGAGACTGCCTGCCGGCAGCAGCCCGCGCGCAATGTCGGTGCGCTGCAGCGTGCGATGCCTCTGACCGATGATCCAGTCCGCCCCCTTAAGGATGCCGGGCAAGGCATGCGCCAGCCAGCGCCGGTCGCGTGTGAACCGATAGTGCTCGACCAGGCACCACAGAATCCAGCCGTGATGCTGGTTGTAGCCGCCGTGTTCGTAGCCCCCTGCGCCGTAGAGGACGCCTTCCTGCGTCGAAAAGTCGCCCGGCAGGCCGACCGTGCCCTGGTAGTGGAGCCACGCGTTCAAGCACTCTTCGGCCTCGGCATGCATGCCGCGCCTATCGAGGTCAACAACCATCATGCACGACTCGTTGCCGAAGGCCGCATAGTGAAATGACCCGACCCGGGCGAACCTTCGGTGGGCGTTCGGCTCCTGTTCGCAGTTGATGAGCAGATGGCCAAGGTGCGCTCGATGGAAGTCGTTGAGCATGGGCTCCGGCGTGATCAGACGCATGCCCGCATCCATGCGTCTGCGCCAGTAGTCACCCACTGCCTTGTGCTCCGCGTCGAAATCCAGAGCCTCAACGCGCTGCCGGTCGCGATCCGACAGGGCGGTCACGAACGGCAGCTTGATGATGAGCGCTCGTGACTGGCCCGGCGCGAGTTCCCAGGACCAAACCGGTCCGTGCTCATCAAGGTTAGGCAACGTGTCGGTGACAAGGTGGCCTCGATACCGGCCTCCCTCGGTGAGCGTTCCGGTCAGGTCTATTTTGATCGGCCCCTGCTCGCATCGAAGCGGCAAGGATGCGCGTTCGGCCGATGCAGACGTGTTGGTGGCCGATAACTTCACCATACAGACTGCCGTAGTGTCGCCCTCGGGCGTCCTGGCCGGGTCAGTGCCGCCGAGCGCGGTCACGAACGCGGTCTGCTCATAGCGTATGCCGCCCTGCTGCCAGGCTGTCACGCAGATCGGCAGACATCCCTCCTCAATGGTTCGGTGTGTCGGTCGGTCGGGCATACCGAACGTCCATGTGATGCGGTCGCCATCCTCTGTAAGCAGCGCAGTGTCCTTGCCGGGACGAACTGCGATGAAGTGGTTCTGAATGCGGTACTCGATGGCGCCACTGGGGTGCAGCAGGAACCGTTGCCGCCCGCCGTCAAGACCCATGGGAAAGACAATGTCGGACTTCTTCGGCGGCATGGCGGCCCATGCGCCCTGCCAGGTCTGCTCGGGCAGCTCGGCGATCCGTTGGTAGAGCGTTCTCCGGGTTGACGCTGTCCCGATGACACGTGCTATTTCAGCGTAGGTCCGCTTGTCATCCGCACGCGTCACCGCTGCCCCCAGCGCCGGCACGAACACCGGCCCGTCGCGCACGTCGCGCACGTCGAACGTGAAGCGGCGCTTGCCCCAGCGGACCGTCACGAGCGACCGGTCGAACGTATTCGGATCGGCGTTGGATGCGACCAGCAAGTCCGCCTCCCGAGTCCGCTCGTCCGGCGAACGAATGGTCCCGACATAGCCGTTGAACGCCTCGAACTTCGGCGGCGACACCGGCTTGCGTTGCCATACGATGCGAGCGGTCACCTTGACCCACACGGAGGCCGTGAATGCCGCAATGCGCTCGATTGGGGGCGAGCCGTCGGGCGCGATGACACGAATCTGATGGGTGAACCGCCAGGTCGCGGCGAATCGGGGTAACTGGAGATGCTCCTTGCGGTTCACAGGGCGGAAGGTGATGGTCGCATCCGTTCCGTTGACGGCGACATCGGCGTCGGCATCGCGCCATTCGCCTGTGTGCCAGTTGCCCAGTTCCCACCAGCCCACGTCGCCCCCTCCAGGCTCGCGATCCCGCGGCAAGCGTTGCTGCGGCCATCGGCTGGACCAGTACAGGAGCTTCACACCGCTCGGAGCGGATCCTCGGAAGCGCACAACGACCCGGTGGATCTCCCGCGGATCGGTCCACCGAAGTCCAATGCCCTCAGGCAACGGAATGGCCCACGCTGCGACATCAACCGGCGATCCCACCGGCGGCGGCGCGGCGGCAATAGTCACGAGCATCGCGACGTCTCTCCAACGCGTGTTGTGTGCGCTATTCGCTGTGGCGCAGCGACTTCCTCCATCGCGGCAGTGTGCCTCGGCCGAGTCTACGGACGGGGAGACTTCGAATCCCACTCCGGCCCTCGTCCTCCTACTCGTACTCGTACTCGTACTCGTAATCGTCCTCGTACTCGGCGTCAGCGGTACTCGGTTGTTCGAGTACGAGGACGAGGACAGGCAGCAGAAAAGGAACGCCGTCATGGCGGGAACGGCGCGGCACAACGATGCGTAGGGTACTCTGATTATCCGACTGAAATGGTCCGGATTTCCCGAACGCGATGATTGGAATCACGAAACAAACTGACTACGCCTTGCTGGCGCTCACTCACCTCGCTTCGGCCGAGGATGGGTGCGCCGTGCGGGCGCGCGAGATCGCAGAGCGGTATCGCATACCCGCCGATATGCTGGCGAAGATACTTCAGCGGTTGGCCCGAGCGGGGTTGCTCGTTTCATCGCAGGGACGGTCGGGGGGATATGTCCTTGCCCGGCCCGTCGAGGAGATCACCATCGGCGCGGTGTTGGAGGCCGTCGAGGGCGCCCAGGCTTTGGCGCATTGCTTGCGTTCGGAAAACGCTGACTGCGAGCAGAGCAAGTGCTGCACCATTCGAGACCCGCTCGCACGGATCAATGCGCAAGTTTTTACGATGCTGGATGCCATTCCGGTAAGCGAGCTTTCGCGAGAGATCGCCGATGTGCCGCTCACCATCGGCATCACGAGGTAACCGATGAGTACGACGACAGAGACCATTGAGGCTCTGGCCACACAGGAGTACAAGCACGGCTGGAGCTCCGACATAGAGGCTGATACACTCCCAAAGGGCCTGAACGAGGACATCGTCAGGGCCATTTCGGAGCGCAAAGGCGAGCCGGGCTGGCTGCTCGAATGGCGGCTCCAAGCGTATCGGCGCTGGCTGACCATGACTGAGCCCACCTGGCACAACGTCCACTATCCGCCCATTGATTACCAGGACATCATCTACTTCGCCGCCCCAAAGACGCAGAAAGACGCACCCAAGAGCCTCGACGAAGTGGACCCGGAGCTGCGCCGCACCTTCGACAAACTGGGCATCCCTCTCGATGAACAGAAGGTCCTTGCGGGAGTGGCGGTGGATGCCGTATTCGATAGCGTGTCGGTGGCGACCACGTTCAAAGAGAAGCTCGCCGAGCTGGGAATCATTTTCTGCTCGTTTTCCGAGGCCGTCAGGGAGCACCCGGACCTCGTGCGCGAGTACCTCGGCAGCGTCGTGCCCTATACGGACAACTACTTCGCAGCCCTCAACTCGGCGGTCTTCAGCGATGGCTCATTCTGCTATATCCCGAAGGGCGTCCGCTGTCCAATGGAGCTGTCCACCTACTTCCGGATCAATGCGAAAAACACCGGGCAGTTCGAGCGCACGCTCATCGTGGCCGACGAAGGAGCCTACGTGAGTTACCTCGAGGGCTGCACGGCGCCCATGCGCGACGAGAATCAGCTCCATGCCGCGGTGGTCGAACTGGTCGCACACAAGGACGCGACGATCAAATACTCGACCGTGCAGAACTGGTATCCCGGTGACAAGGACGGCAAGGGCGGCATCTACAACTTCGTCACCAAGCGCGGCAAGTGCCTGGGCGACAACTCCAAGATCACCTGGACCCAGGTCGAGACCGGTTCCTCCATCACATGGAAATACCCGGGCTGCCTGCTCATGGGCGATAACTCGGTGGGCGAGTTCTACTCGGTCGCCGTGACCAACAATATGCAGCAGGCCGACACGGGCACGAAGATGGTGCACATCGGCAAGAACACGCGCAGCACCATCGTCAGCAAGGGGATCTCGGCCGGGCGAGGCCAGAACACCTATCGGGGATTGGTCAGGGTGAACCCGGGCGCAGCGAACGCACGCAACTATTCGCAGTGCGACTCCCTGCTGATCGGCGACAAGTGCGGCGCCCATACCATGCCATACATAGACGTCCGCAACACGAGCGCCCAGGTCGAACACGAGGCAAGCACATCGAAGATCGGCGAGGATCAGATCTTCTACTGCCGCCAACGGGGCATACCGACCGAGGACGCAGTCAACATGATCGTCAACGGCTTCTGCAAAGAAGTCTTCCGAGAGCTTCCCATGGAGTTCGCCGTCGAAGCGCAGAAGCTGTTGAGCATCAGCCTGGAAGGAAGCGTCGGCTGACGGACAGGACGCATAGCACAGATAGGATCGATGGGAACCATGCTTGAGATTAAGGACCTCCACGCGGGTGTGGAGGGCAACACGATACTTCGAGGCATCAGCCTGAGCGTAAACGCAGGTGAGGTCCATGCCATCATGGGCCCGAACGGCTCCGGCAAGAGCACGCTGGCGCGCGTGATCGCGGGCCACCCGGACTACCAGGTCACGTCAGGCGAAGTGATCTTCGAAGGACAGGACCTATTGGAGATGGAGCCGGAAGAGCGCGCATGGGCAGGGGTGTTCATGGCCTTCCAGTATCCGATCGAGATTCCCGGAGTCAACAACACCTACTTCCTCAAAGCCGCTCTCAACGCGCAACGGAAGGCACGCGGCGAAGAGGAACTGGATGCGATCGAGTTCATGCGCATGATCAAAGGACGCATCAAAGACCTCGACATGGACCCGGCACTTCTGAACCGACCCGTCAACGAGGGCTTTTCGGGCGGCGAGAAGAAGCGCAACGAGATACTCCAGATGGCCGTGCTGAGCCCGAAGCTGGCTATCCTCGACGAGACCGACTCGGGCCTGGACATTGACGCGCTAAGGATCGTCGCCAACGGCGTCAATGCGCTCCGGTCGCCTGACCGCGCCATCATCGTCGTGACGCATTACCAGCGGCTGCTGAACTACATCGTTCCCGACTACGTCCATGTGCTTTCGGACGGTCGCATCGTGCGGTCTGGAACCAAGGAGCTTGCGTTCGAACTCGAGGATCGCGGGTACTCGTGGGTCGAGAGCGAGGCGGCCCGGCCGGTCGCCGCCGTTGGAGCGTAACATGGGCGTGTCCACCGTTACCCCCGGACTGGAGCAGCGCGCGCAGTCACTCCTGGAGCGCGTCCATGCACTTACCGGAGATGATCCCGAGTGGATCCGCCTATTCCGCGACCGCTCGATGCTCAGGTTCAATGAAATGGGCCTGCCGGACAGCACAGACGAAGAGTGGCGCTTCACTCCAATCGGGCCGATTGCGGATACCGCGTTTGCATTGCCTGCCGGATCGAACAGCTCCGCCGAAGTGATTGCCGCCATAGCGTTCGCCGACGCCCCGTTCGCCCGACTCGTGTTCGTTGACGGCATCCTCTCGAGCGATCTCTCATCTTTGCGAGGGTTGCCGCGTGAAGTTGACATCTGCTCTCTGGGCGAAGCGGCGATCCGCCATGCGCGGCTCGTTGAGCCCTGGCTTGGAGCGGTCAGCACGGGCGGTCCGAGCCTTACGTCCCTGAATGCCGCACTGTTCACCGACGGCGCTTTCATCAACGTTCCCGCCGGCGTGGTCGTCGAGACGCCGGTTCACCTGGCGTTCCTGACGACCCGTGGCGATCAGGCTTTCATGACATCCCCTCGGGCGCTCGTGCTGGTTGGGGAAAGCGGCAGCCTCTCGCTGCTGGAGACCTACCAGGGTGCTGGCGGCCTGCGGCACCTTACGAACAGCGTGACTGAAGCCGTCGTGGGCCGCAATGCCGAACTCGAGCACTACCGACTGCAGCTCGAGCCCGGCGACACATACCACATCGGTCGCACTGCTGTGCGGCTCGACCGGGACAGCCGCTACACGTCGCACGCCGTTTCCATCGGATCCTCACTATCCCGGCACGACCTGGGTGCCGTGCTGACAGGCGAGAACGCTCTATGCACGATGAACGGGCTCTACGTGGGTGTCGGCGACCAGATACACGACAGTCATACGGTCATTGATCACGCGACGCCCAACTGCGAGAGCCATGAGCTCTACAAGGGCATTCTCAACGACAGGTCTCGCGGTGTGTTCAACGGCAAGGTCCTCGTCCGGCCCGATGCGCAGAAAACCGATGCCAAGCAGACCAATCAGGCTCTGCTGTTGTCCGACGGAGCGCGCGTTGACACCAAGCCGCAACTAGAGATCTTCGCCGACGACGTGCGGTGCACCCATGGAGCCACCGTCGGCCAACTCGATGCCGATTCGCTGTTCTATTTGCGTTCACGTGGCATCGCGGCCGGCGACGCGCGGAACGTGCTGATCCACGCGTTCGCCAGCGAGATCATTGATCGGATGAAGCTGCCCGCAGTAAGGCATCACCTGGAGGGTATCCTGCTCGCATCGCTGCCCAGTCCCTCGACGGTCTTCTGGGGCGCCGAGGACAGAGCGGAGCACAGCCGGTGAGCATGACGACGACCGAGTCCCCCATCGCCGAAGCCCTGGATGTCGAGGCCATCCGGCGCGACTTTCCCGTTCTGCACCAGGAGGTCCACGGTCGCCGGTTAGCATATCTCGACAATGCCGCAACCACCCAGAAGCCGGTTGCCGTTCTCGATGCCCTGAGGCATTACTACAGCACTGACAACGCCAACATTCATCGCGGCGTACATACGCTGAGCCAGCGGGCGACCGAAGAGTACGAACGCGTTCGCGGCGAGGTGCGGGCCTTTATGAACGCCCGATATGACCACGAAATCGTCTACGTACGCGGCGCCACGGAGGCGATCAATCTCGTGGCATCGTCCTACGGCGGCATGGTCCTCAAGCCCGGCGACGAGGTTGTCATCTCGGGCATGGAGCACCACTCCAATATCGTCCCCTGGCAGATGGTCTGCGAGCGTACAGGCGCCCACCTGCGCGTGATTCCCATCACCGACGACGGGGAGCTCTGCGTGGATGCACTTGCGGACATGCTCTCCGAGCGGACGAAGATCGTCGCTCTGGTGCATGTGTCGAACTCTCTGGGCACCATCAACCCGGTCCGCGAGGTCGTCAACATGGCTCACGAGGCAGGTGCGAAGGTTCTCATTGACGGCGCCCAGGCAGTGAGCCATATGCCGGTTGACGTCCAGGCGACCGGCTGCGATTTCTACGCGTTCTCGGGACATAAGGCCCTGGGTCCAACGGGTATCGGTGTCCTCTATGGCAAAGCCGAGCTGCTTGATCTCATGCCCCCCTATCAAGGCGGCGGAGACATGATCGAAACCGTAACCTTCGAGCGAGCCACCTACAACAAGCTGCCGGCCAAGTTCGAGGCAGGCACACCGCACATCGCTGGGGCGATCGGTCTGGGAGCCGCGCTGCAGTACCTTAATGGAGTTGGGCTCGATCGGATTTCCGCCCACGAGGAGAATCTGCTGCGCTATGCTGTTGAGCGAATCGCGGAGGTGCCCGGTCTTCGCCTGGTCGGCACGGCACGTGAAAAGGCCGCTATTCTGTCGTTCGTGATGGACGTGGCCCATCCTCACGACATAGGGACCATTCTGGATCTTCAGGGCGTGGCCATCAGAACCGGCCACCACTGCACGATGCCGCTAATGCAGAGGTACGGACTGGCGGCAACGGCGCGAGCGTCATTCGCGCTCTATAACAGCCGAGACGACGTGGATGCGCTGATCCATGGGCTCCACATCGTTCGGGAGGTGTTCCACTGATGTCAGACCTGAGTGAGCTGTACCAGGAGGTCATCCTTGACCACAACAAGAGGCCCAGGAACTTTCGCGTCCTCGACGCTGCAGCCCATCGAGCGGTCGGACATAATCCGCTCTGCGGGGACCAGATTACGGTCTTCGTCCAACTCGATGGCGACGTGATCCGCGACGTGAGCTTCCAGGGCGCCGGATGCGCGATCTCCAAAGCCTCTGCATCCATGATGACCGATGCGGTAAAGGGTAAGACCGTCGCCGAGGTCCAGGACCTCTTCCACCAGTTTCATGCCATGGTCACCAGCACTCCCGACGCACTGCCCGATGTTGATCGGGTCGGCAAGTTGGCGGCGTTCGCCGGAGTCTGTGAGTTCCCGGCACGCGTAAAGTGCGCAAGCCTTGCATGGCACACGCTGCAAGCCGCCCTTCACCAGGTCCCGGACCCCGTGACAACCGAATGAACGACCGAGCCGCTGACGCCCCATCCCCGCTCAACAAGGTGCTCATCGAAGGTGACGTGATCGAGGCGCTGCGCACGATCTACGACCCCGAGATTCCCGTCAACATCTACGACATGGGCCTGATCTACGCCATTGACGTTTCAGACGACGGCGTCGTCAAGGTTGACATGACCTTGACGGCCCCCGGCTGTCCGGTGGCCGTCTCCTTGCCCATTGACGTCAAGGAACGCCTCCTGCACGTGCGTGGTGTCGCCGATGTCGTCGTGGAAGTGGTCTGGGATCCGCCGTGGACGCCCGACCGGATGAGCGAGGAGGCCAAGCTCGAGCTGGGTTGGCTGTAGCGCCAGAGCCACATCTGCCGCTTTGGCGCTGCGCATGCGCATAGACGCCGGCCGGCGGATCGCCCGAACCGGTTTCCCGCAGTCGAAACGGCAGGTCATCTGCATCGTTGGGTGAGCCGATCCCCCGCTCCGTCCAGCTTCGCTATGGAGGACTCCCGTCGAACGCGGCGGAACATTGCAGGCATGGACAACCCCACAAATCACCCCGGCCTAACGCGACGCGAGGCACTGCTCGCCGGAGCGATAACGCCCGTGATCGAAGCAGGCCGACTGCCGCCGTTGCCGGAGCCGACATACCCCGATGACGCCTTCTCGCGTCCGCTGGATGATCTGCGTCCTGCATTCCTGACACTCGACGGCGTCGGTCCGTTTCTGATGGTGGACGAGCGGGCCCGGCGCTTCGCCGATCAGGACCTGTCGTTGCTCGTTGATCAGGGGGTGCCGGTCACCCGTTGGCGGTTCCGATCGCTTGGTCTTGACCACAATGTGCTGGTTATCCAGGAACGCATCCGACGCGCACCGGTTTCGATTTCGTTCAGGGTGGCGAACCGGTCAGATCTGCCGATCGAGATTGGCGTGGAAGTCCATGAGATGGGGTGGCTCCCCGTACCCGAGAACACCGCCACGTCCTGGACGCTCGGCAATCGGCAAGCAGTCCAACCGGGCCGGCAACAGATACTCCGGTACATGATCGGTTCCGCTCAGGCCAAAGGTCGTGACCGGATCCGCTATCCCTTGGGAGCGGTAGCGCTCAAGCTCGAAGGCATCCGTCCGAACACACCGTACGAGGCGCTGCTGTCGGACCTAACCGTCCACTACGCCCCTGCGCCGGGAGCGGCTGTGGATTCGATCGGAGTCCATACGAACGGCAATGAGGTGCGGTTCGGTGTGAAGGGCCACGTTTCGCGAGACGCGTCTCCAGTGGACATTGAATGCCGTCGGCAGGACCGCGTTCTGTGGCGCGTCCGGCTTGCCGGCCACGAGATCGCCGCACTTGCCAATGGCGCTTGCACCGTGTCGCGGACGGCGCCATGGTGGCTGCCGAACGCAACGTACTCCGTCGGCCTCGTTGTCGGCGGACGCCGCGTGACCGGTTCGGAGGCGCGCCTCACTCTGTCGCGGAAGCTCCCACGCGCAGAGCTGCCTCGCACCGAGCGTCGCATGCACCGTGGCAGACCCGCTGTATTCATCGAGGGGAGACCTTTCAACTGGCGCGGGTACTCGTCGTACGAGTACGTCCCGGGAAGCGTGGCCGAGTTCGGCAGATCGAGTGCCGACATGTTCTGCATCCCAACCTGCGCAGGGCGCCACATGTACCAGGTTGCCTCCCCGACGTGGCCGGTGCCCGGGCGAACTGACTACAGCGAACTTGATGAAAGGGTCTGCTTCTCCCTCCAGGCCAACCCCAAAGCGATGATCTCGCTGAGAGTCGCGCTCGCCATGCCTCCGTGGTGGCTCCAGCGCAACCTCGACGAGTTGGTCCGTGTGGACACCGACCAGGGACACCTCGTCTGGGAGGAGTTCACCCATGCTCGTGTGGCCTCTCTGGCTTCCGAGAAGTGGTTCACCGACCAAGCGCGTGCACTTCGCGACCTGATCGGCCATTGCAAGTCCCAGCCATGGGCGTCGCGGCTTGCCGCCATCTGGTTGATGGGCGAAACGACCGAGGAGTGGTTCGCCTGGGGATCGAACGACCGCTGCTATTCCGACTACTCGCGCCCCATGGCCACTGCATTTCGGGCAGCAACCGGCGAGCCGGCGATTCCAAGTCGTGAGCAACGCACCGCCCCCGGATGGGACGTGTACCCAGACACGCCGGATGGGCGGCTTGCAGCTCGGTACCACGGCTTCCTCTCCAACCTGACCACACGGGTCGTCGGTCAGTTCGCCGAAGTGGTCAAGCGAGAGACCGACCGCAGGACGCTCGTATGCTGCTTCCTCGGCTATGTGATCCAGCTTGCAGGCGAGCCCCGGCAAGCGCTCAGCGGGCACTTCGGTCTCCGACAGGCGATTGACGATCCGAACGTAGACATGATCGCCGGCGTTCCTCTTCACGACTTCCGCGACCTCGCAGCGGGCTACAACCCCTATTGCTCGGCCACCGAGAGCATCCTCGCCTCCGGCAAGCTCGTCTGCGATGAGAACGACCTGTTCTCGTGGCTTCACAACTCGCTTTGGCATCGCCCATATGACCCGGCAAACCCGAGGGGCGCCGCCATCTCGATGCACGCACGCGAATGTGCCAACGACGCTGTGCACGGCACCATTCAGCAGAAGTTCTCACTTGCAGCCAGTTGGCACCATGATGCCGAGCTTCATCGTGCGTTCGCCCAACAGGCTCGGGTCTATCGCGACGCGATGGATGCCGATCGAAGCGGGACCGAAGAGATCGCCTTCGTCGTTGACGATACGAGCTTCGCCTGGACGCCCCCGGAGAGCTCGCTCCTCGCCATCACCAACAAGCATGTCCTTCGCGACCTCGGCCGCACCGGAGCACCGGTAGGCGTCTGGCTCCTCTCCGACATCCACCGCCTGCCGCCGCGCATTCGCTTCGTGGTCGTTGCCTGCTCCTATGCAGCCGCCGGACCGGACATCTTGAAGCTCGGCCACGCAATATCGGAAGGTCGAAGGACATTTTGGGTCATCGGTGCGCCAGGCATGGTGGATGTCGAGGCGCATGCATGGTCGCCGGATCGGCCTGCAAAACTGCTGGAGATGCCGGTAAGCATTCGCACCGCCGAGGCAACCGGCGCCGTCGTGCTCACGGACTCGGGGCGTGGACTGCCGAGCGTTGCGCGCGTACGCCCGAGGATCGAAGCCAACGCCGCGGGATGGCTGCGCTACGTTGATGGGCCGTGCGCTGGATTGGAGCGGCCGCTGCCACGTGGCGGGCGGCTCATCTGGTCCGGCGTTCCGGTCGTCAGCGTCGAGCTGTTCCGCTCATGGATCGAGCGCGCCGGGATTCACTGCTACGCACCCGCCGGCTGCTTCGTACACGCATCGCGCGACCTCGTGGCGATCACGGCACCGGCCGATGGCACCTACACGATCACCTGGCCTCGACGCGTGGGGGCTCAGGACATGCTTGATGGGTGGCGAAGCGATGGGCAGGCATTCGCGTGCCCGTTCCACACCGGCCAGACGCGGCTGTTTCGTCTGGCACGTCGCTGAGGAGAGCGGCACCCATGATCCATCGCGGCCATAGCCGTGCTTGCCCGTCCGCTTGACTTGGAGCCGTGCGTTGACCATAATGAGTTACGGTCCGTCCGCGGACCAAGAGTTGTTTGCGCCTGCCGCATGAAGCCCGGAGCCATGCCATTCTGCAGCGACCGGCGATCACAGGAATGGGCGCGAGGAGAGCCGCTCGCATGATATATCCGTCACCCGACAAACTGGATCGGTCCGCCAGCAAGTATGCCCTTGTGATCGTCGCAGCCAAGCGCGCAAAACAGATCAAGGACGGGGCTCCCAAGCATGTCAACAGCACCTCCGCGAACCCGCTGACGGTCGCGCTTGAGGAGCTGGCGGAAGGCGCCGTCATTCCATTGCAGGTGGGTGGCCCCGAGCGGCTCCCCGATACGGTCGCTCAGGGCGCGGTGCTGCAGGGGTTGGTGGCCAGCGCCACCCTCAGAGGCTTAGGTGATGACCCGATGGCCGTCAAGGCAGCGATCCTTGGCACCGACGATCCTGACATTCTCAGTGAAGAAGACCTCGATCTCTCCGAGGAGGACGACGAGGATGAGACAGCCGACGCCGATGAGACCGGCGATGTTGCCGCCGCAGTCGGGCTGATTGACGTTGGCGGCCATGATACGGACGACGAGACCGTAACCGATGAGGACGAGGACGTCGTCATCCGCGACGACGATACTGAGGTTTCGCTTGAGGAAATGGCCGACGCAGAGCAGAGCGCCGAGTCCGATGAGATCGAGGAGTGATCGGCATACGGATGCCGACGGCCGCGCCTGACAAAGGGTGCATCCAATGGGCCGGGTAGTCGGCATTGACCTCGGGACAACCAACTCCGTCGTAGCCGTCATGGAGGGCGGCGAGCCCGTCGTCATACCTCTTTCTGACGGCAGCCGCCTCTTGCCGTCTGTCGTCGGCTTCAGCAAGACCGGCGAGCGCCTCGTTGGGCATTTGGCCAAGAGACAGATGGTCTCGAACCCTGAGCGCACCGTCGCCAGCATCAAGCGTCAGATGGGCAAGGATTACAAGGTCGCCATCGGCGACAAGGCGTTCACGCCGCAGGAGATCTCGGCGATGATCCTCCAGAGACTCCGCGACGACGCCGAGGCCTACCTGGGTGACAAGGTGACCGACGCAGTGATCACTGTCCCGGCCTACTTTACCGACCACCAACGCCAGGCAACGAAGGACGCAGGCGCAATCGCCGGGCTGAACGTGCTTCGGATCATCAACGAGCCAACCGCAGCGTCCCTTGCCTACGGCATGAACCGAGAGGAAGTCCATACCGTGCTTGTATGGGACCTCGGCGGCGGCACATTTGATGTCTCGATCCTCGAGCTGGATGGCGGCGTCTACGAGGTAAAGGCCACCAACGGCGACACCAACCTCGGCGGCGACGACTGGGATGCGGCCATCGTGGACTGGCTGGCCGAGAAGTTCAAGAGCGACAACGGCGTTGACCTTCGTAAGGATCGGATGGCCATGCAGCGCCTCCGTGAGGCAGCCGAGAAGCTGAAGGTGGAGCTTTCCACTGTCGTATCGAGCACCGCCAATCTGCCATTCCTTTCGTCCGGGCCCGACGGTCCCCTGCACCTCGAGGTTACCATGACGAGGGCGCAAATGGAGTCCCTGACTCATGACCTGCTCGATCGTATGCTCCCACCAACCAGACAGGCTCTGTCCGATGCCAAGCTCGAGCCGGAAGCCATCAACCGCATCCTTCTCGTTGGCGGGATGACCCGCATGCCTGCCGTTCAGACCCTTGTACAGACCTTCTTCGGGCAAGAGCCGTTCCGAGGCATGAACCCCGACGAGGTCGTCGCCATTGGGGCCGCCATCCAGGCCGGTGTGCTGTCGGGCGAGGTCAAGGACATCTTGCTCCTCGATGTCACGCCCCTGTCACTCGGCATTGAGACCCTTGGCGGAGTGATGACCCGGCTCATCGAGCGGAACACAACCATTCCGACGAGCCGAACCGAGGTTTTCACCACGGCTGCGGACAACCAGAAGACCGTTGAAATCAGGGTATTTCAGGGCGAGCGGGACCTGGTGCAGTTCAACAAGCCGCTTGGCACCTTCCAACTGACCGGCATCCAGCCGGGACCACGCGGCGGCCCCAAGATTGATGTGACGTTCGACATAGACGTGAACGGCATTGTCGAGGTCTCGGCCAAGGACAGAGCAACGGGTAAGGCACAGAGCATCACGATCACCGGCGCCGGCGCCCTGCCCAAAGAGGACATCGCCCGCATGATCGCCGAAGCCGCGGCCAATCGCGAGGACGATGAGCGGCGTCGAGCAATCATGGAGGCGCGCAACAGGGCGGAGGCGACCAGGGATCGGGCCGAGCGTATCCTGCGCAGCGCGGTCTCCTTTGAGGGCGCCGAACGGGAGCGCGTTCTTGGCGCACTGGAGACGCTCAGGCTCAATCTCGCGTCCGAGGCGGCGGACGAGATCCGCCGACTTACCGACAGCCTCGCCGCAGCGACACGTGAGCTGGAGATCGCCCTGGCCGCCGGCGGTCAGACCGCCGACAGGGCGGATACCGCTCCGAGTGCGACGCCGCACGAGGCCGAATCGTATACGGACTCGCAGAACGATGAGAATGACTGAGAAACGCGATTACTACGAAGTTCTGGGGCTCTCGCGCAACGCGACCCAGGAGGATATCAAGCGGTCGTTCAGAACGCTCGCTCGTCGGTACCACCCCGACGTCAACAAAGAGAGCGACGCCGAGGCCAAGTTCAAAGAGATCAACGAGGCCTACGAAGTCCTCAGCGATGTGGAGAAGCGGCAAACGTACGATCGGTTTGGCCACGAGGGTCTCAATGGCTCGGGTGCCGGCAGCGCGGGCTTCGGCTTCACCGGGTTCGGCGACATCTTCGACGCATTCTTCGGTACGTCTCAGAGACCGCACCAGGCCGCCTCGGCTTCGATGCGCGGCGATGACCTGCGCCAGGATATCGAGATCACCCTCGAAGAAGCCGCTCAGGGCGTCACGAAAGTCATCCGGTATACCCACCTGGAGACATGCGATCTCTGCGACGGATCCGGCGCACAGCCAGGCACGCATACCGAAATATGCTCTGCCTGCCGGGGCACCGGCTATGTGCGACACACGCAGAATACGCTCCTGGGTACGTTCCAGACCACTGCTCCATGTGGCCGATGCCGCGGCGAGGGTCGCATCATCACAACGCCCTGCGCTCAATGCGCCGGCAACGGCCGCCTTCGCAAGACCCGGGAGCGCAGCCTCAAGATCCCCGCAGGCGTGGACACCGGATCGCGCATCAGGCTGAGCGGCGAAGGCGATGCTGGTCTGCGCGGCGGGCCGCCCGGGGACCTCTACGTCGTCCTGCGCGTCCAACCGCACGACGTGTTCGAACGGCGAGATCGTGACCTGTACTGCGAAGTGCCCGTGTCCTTCTGCCTGGCAACCCTCGGCGGGCAGATTGAGGTCCCCATTATCGGCGGCACAGACAAGCTGAGCATCCCCGAAGGAACACAGACGGGCACCTCCTTCGTTCTTAAGGGCAAAGGCATGCCCGACCTGAACGGATACGGACGGGGCAATCAGTATGTCGTGCTTCGGGTCGAAGTGCCCAGGAAACTGACAGCCGAACAGCGTCAGGCGCTGCGGCAGTTCGCGGCAACGATGGGCGAAGAGCCGGCGGAGGACGGCAAGGGCTTCTTCGCGCGTCTGTTCGGCGGAGACCGCTGATAGACAGCACGCGCGGGGCCCACACGCCCCCTCCCCCTTGCCCCAACCCGCCGGAGGCGGCAGGGGTAACGACCTGGGCCGAGATCACCGTCTCCGTCTCTCCCGAGGCTTCAGAGGCAGTTGCCGAGGCTCTGATGGACCTCGGGAGTGGCGGAGTCGCGTCAACGCCTCAGGGCGACAGCGTGACCGGATGGCTCGCCGTCTGTGATACCCTGGACGCCAAGCTGTCGGCATTGCGCGCGAAACTGGATTGCCTGGCCGAGTGCGGACTGCCCGGTTCCGTCTCGGTAAGTGTCCGTCACATTCCCGATGCCGACTGGCTTACGGAATGGCGCAAGTACCATCACGCGATGAACATAGGCCGCCGCCTGACTATCGTTCCGTCATGGGAGGCATTTAGCCCCTCCGATGGACGCCAGGTCGTTCTGCTCGATCCGGGGATGGCATTTGGCACCGGAAGCCATCCGAGCACCAGACTCTGTCTGGAAGCCCTCGAACAAGTCGTCGAGCCGGACATGGATGTCATTGACGTCGGTACCGGCTCGGGCATCCTCGCAATCGCTGCCGTCAGACTTGGGGCACGCCGTGTCCTGGCGTCGGAGATAGACGCACTGCCACGCAAGATCGCCGCCGAGAACGCTGCGCGCAATGGCGTCGCGGATCGAGTGGAGGTCATCACCCCCGAGGAGTTGGCTGAACGACGTCCAACAGCCGACGTGGTCGTGTGCAACATCATCGCCGAGACCATCGCGGAGCTTGCTCCTCTGCTGGCCGCCATGGTGCGTCCTGACGGAATGCTGATCACGTCCGGGATCGTCGAGGAGCGGCTGAGCGTCGCGGTGGACGCGCTCGAGCGCCATGCGCTCAGCATCGTTGAAGTTCGATGTGATGACGTGTGGCGCGCAGTAATCGCATGCCATGCCCGGACGCCCTGACCAGGACGCATCCGCCCCCTGGCGTTGCCGGCACCTCTTTCTCGACCAGGAGCTGCCCGACCTGGGCTGCGTCACCATCAGCGGCGAAGCCCGCCATCACCTGGCCAACGTTCTTCGCATGCGTGCCGGGCAGTGGCTCATTCTGCGCGGCGTCGAGGGCGAATCCCGTCTCGCCCGCATCGAAACCGTCGGCAGGGCGAACATCGCTGCTTCGATCATCAGAGCGTTGCCTTCGCCGGAGCCGCCGCCATGCCGCGTGACCGTCGCGCAGGCTCCTGGCAAAGGCAGCCGGTTCGAAGAGGTGCTTCAGCACAGCGTGGAGCTTGGCGCATCCGAGTTCGTGCCCTTGTTGTCAGCAAGGTCGGTGCCCGACTGGAAGAATGATGGGATCGAGGCCAAGATGCGGCGCTGGCGGGCCATCATTCGAGGGGCCGCGGAGCAGGCGAAGCGCGACAGGATCCCCACGATACTGCCGCCTGCCGAACCCGTTCCGGCAGCAGAGCGCCTCCGCGACGGATCGTCCCTCCTGCTGCTCTGCCAGTCCGGCGAACCCCTGCTGCAGGTCGTGCCCAACCGTGTAGCAAGCTATGCCCTGTTCGTTGGTCCGGAGGGCGGCTTCACCGAGGAAGAGGAGAGCGCCCTCGTCGCCCGAGGCGCGGTTCGCGTCAGCATAGGCCCATACGTTCTGCGAACGGAAACAGCGGCTCCGGCAGCGCTGGCAGCCCTCATGGCACAGGCGGCGGCGCTCGGCACTCGGCGTCATTGACCTGCGCACCATCGTGTGCTATCCTCTGCATACTCAGCGGAGGTCAAACCCCCGATGTCGAGCCCTCTTGTGGCCGTCGTAGGCCGCCCAAACGTTGGCAAATCCACTCTCTTCAATCGTCTGACCGGCAAGCGGATCGCGATTGTTGAAGATACGCCGGGCATTACCCGTGATCGGCTCTACGCTCCCAGCGAGTGGTCGGGCCGCCGCTTCACGCTCATTGACACCGGCGGCATCATCCTCAACGAGAGTGACCCCATCGTCACCCAGGTGCGGAAGCAGGCCGAGATCGCCATGGAGGAAGCCGACGCGATCCTCTTCGTATGCGACACGCCGGAAGGGCTCCTCGATGCGGATCGCGATCTCGCCAACGCGCTGCGCCGGTCTCCAAGCCCCGTCTTCGTCGTGGCGAACAAAGTCGACTCACGACGGACCGATGCCGATGCGATGGAGTTCCACTCGCTGGGGCTTGGACCCGTCTACAGCGTGTCGGCCGTCCATGGACATGGGCTTGGTGACCTCCTGGACGATCTTGTCAAGGTCCTTCCCGTGCATAGCGATGACGGCGAGGACGACCAGACTGCGCGCGTGGCGCTGATCGGGCGACCCAACGTCGGCAAGTCGTCGCTGACCAATGCCATCCTCGGCGAGGACCGGGTGATCGTCAGTCCGGTACCCGGGACGACGAGGGACGCCATTGACACCGCGGTCGAGCGGGATGGGCAGAGCGTGCTGCTGATAGACACGGCGGGGATCAGGCGGGCGGGCAAGATACAGGGAAGCGTCGAATACTACACCTTCCTGCGAGCCAAGACCGCCATTGAGCGCTGCCATGTCGGCATTGTGGTTGTGGACGCTCAGGCGGGCCTGCTCGACGGAGACAAACGTGTGGCCGGCATGGCCAACGATGCGGGCCGTGCGTGCGTCGTGGCAGTCAACAAATGGGACCTCGTTGACCCGCATTCATCGTCTGGACGCCCGAACCCTGCCCTCATGCGCGAGTTCACCTCCGAAGTCCGCAAGCAGACGCCGTTTCTTGCCCACGCTCCTCTCGTGTTCTGCTCGGCTGTAACCGCTCTCGGGATATCCGATCTGCTGGACACCGCCATGTCGGCCGCAGCCAACCATGCTCATCGCATTCCGACCGGCGAGCTCAATCGGATACTCAGGGCTGCCGTGGACGCAAGACCGAGAACGGTCCATGGACGCCAACTGAAGGTCTACTACGCAACCATGCCTCGTGTTCAGCCGCCGACGGTCCTCCTGTTCGTCAACCATCCCGACCTGCTCCACTTTTCCTATGCTCGGTATCTTGAAAACCGGCTGCGCGAAGCGTATCCGCTTGAAGGCACTCCGATCGTAATCCGTGCACGCACAGCAGAGAGCGGACCGGAGCCGGGCGGCGCAACGTCAGCGAGTAAGACCGGGACACGCAAAAGCCGGAAGACATGACCGGAGGACGCACTGCGGTTGAGCTCACAACCGATGAGCTGGCGGCAGTCGGCCTGACGGACACATCCCGCGCCCGCCGGCTTCTCATCGGGCTCGCCGGGCGTGGCGTAACCGACGATGACGTCGCTCAGTTGCTCCCTCACATCCTCGATGCCCTGGCAGGATCGCCCGATCCCGATCGCGCACTGCTGAACTTCGTACGCTGGAGCGACGCCATCGGAAACAGGCCCACGCACTTCCGGTATCTGATCGGACATCCGACTGCCCTGACGATCCACATGAACGTCTGCGGTGTCAGTCAGTACTTCTCGGACATACTCGCGCGTAACCCCGAGTACTTCGAGATCATGGCGAACCCCGGAGTCCGATCAGGGTCACGCCCGGCCGACGTGATGTACCGTGAGCTGTCAGCTCTGGTGGACTGCATCGCGCAGCCCGAGCTGAAGCTGGAGGCCATGCGCCGCTTCCGGCATCGCGAGATGCTTCGCATCGGCGTCCGCGACATCATGGGCATTACCGACATGCCGACAACCGCCCGTGAGTTCTCCAATCTCGCTGATGCATGCATTCAGAAGTGCTTCTCGCTGGCGAGCGAGCATGCCCGGGGCCGACTCGCCGGATCGGATCACAGCACAACCGAGCGCGTCCGGTTCGCGGTCATTGCACTGGGCAAGCTCGGCGGCTCGGAGTTGAACTACTCCAGCGACATTGACCTCATCTTCGTATGCGAGCCGATGCCACACACCGATGAGGACAGCGCATTGAGCATCGCCATGGCAATGGCTGAGGCCATTGTCAACTATCTGAGCCGCGACATGCAGAACGGCCACCTGTTCCGCGTGGACATGCGACTGAGGCCCGAAGGCAGGTTCGGCGCCCTTGTACGCACCCTGTCGTCATACCGAAGCTACTACGAGAACTGGGCCGAGACCTGGGAGCGCCAGGCCATGATCAAGGCGCGACCGGTGGCGGGCGACGCTCAGCTTGGCCAGGAGTTTCTGCGCATCGTTGCCCCCCACGCCTTTCCGCGCCGCATGTCACGCCAGGTCGTTGATGATATCCGGGAGAACAAGCGCCGGATCGAGCGCGTTCAGAGGGCCGCGTCGGGACCGATGGACGTCAAGCTGGGACCGGGCGGCATCCGCGATATCGAGTTCACCGTCCAGTTGCTGCAGATGGAGCGGGGTGCGCTCGACCCTCTGATACGAACGCCAAACACCCTGCAAGCCATTGCCCGGCTGCGGCAAGCACGTGCGCTCAGCGCTGCCGATGCACGGCACCTGACCGACGCCTACGTGTTCCTGCGCAACGTGGAGCACCGCTTGCAGTTGCTCTACGACCATCAGACGCAAAAGCTGCCCGGTCGCGACAGGGACATGAACCTCCTTGCCCGGAGGCTCGGGCTGGCCGACGCCGACGAGTTTCAGCGCATGTTCGACGGCCACGTCTCCCGCGTGCGCGAGATCCACCTCCGGCTGTTCTGGCGGGGCGAGGACCCGATGGACCGGCCCCTTCCCGCCGCTCCGATCGAGGCGTCTCCAGCGCCGGATCGAGCTGCCGAGATATCGCCGTTCTACAGCGAGGACTTCCTGGCTGAACTGACGGCTCTGAACGATCCCGCCCTCGATACGCGCCTCGAAGATCGGCTGCGCGCTGAGGGCTTCCGCGAACCCTCCGGGGCGATTGCCGTTCTGCGCTCCGCCCTGTATGGCACCTCGTACGGTCGCGAAGCGCCCGAAGCGGAGACGTCCTTCCTGCGTCTCGCCCCGGCGCTGCTTGAGGCGTCTTCCCGAGTGGGCGACCCGGACGCCGCCCTTCGGGGGGTTGACCTCGTGAGCCAGACCAGTCCGAACCGCGCCGAATGGTACCAGGCTCTCAGCTCCGGACCCGATGTGCTGCACAGGCTGGTGCGGCTGGCATCGGGAAGCCGATCGCTCATCCAGCGTCTCGCGCGGAGTCCCGAGTGGCTCGACCTGCTCTTGAGTGAGGAGATGCTTGACCCCGCGCCAAAACTGCGCGAGGTTGCGGAGCACGAGCTGGCCGAACGGATTCCGCGCGCAGCCAATGAGACCGAACTCGAGGACGCGCGATTCTGGGATGCGGTGGCCAGGTACGCCCATCGCGAGCGGCTTCGCATCGGCGCCCGCGACATATGGGGAGAAGCGTCTCCGGCCACGATTGCCGTCGAGCTGACCTCGCTGGCCGAGGTCCTGGTCGGCATCATCCTCCAACGATGCTGCAACGTGGCGGCACGATCGGCCGGACTCGATGCCTCGGTTGTCGAGGGCAGCATTGCCGTCGTTGGGCTCGGCAAGCTTGGAGGCCGAGAGTTGTCCTACGGATCCGATCTCGACATCGCCTTCGTGTGTGATGATGATATCTTCGGCGATGGAGAGAGGCCCGGTACCCGGTCTGCGGGATACGCGTTGATGGACGAGATCGCCGAGATGATCCTTAGCTGCGCGAGGCTGCTTCACGCCCGCAGCATCCCCTTCGTCCTGGATGCCCGCCTAAGGCCCGGCGGACGGTTCGGCCCGCTGGTGCAGTCCGTCTCCCAGTTTCGCTCGTACTATGCCGAGAGCGCCGATACCTGGGAGCGGCAGGCACTCGTGAAGGCACGGCCCATTGCAGGATCGGCCGCCGTCGGCAGCAAATACATGGACGTTGCACGCGAAGCGACATACGGACAGCCCCTTTCGCCCGAGTCCATCGAGGAAATCCGAGCGATGAAGCTGCGCATCGAAAACGAGCGTCTTCCTGCACATGAACGCCATACCAACCTGAAGCTCGGCTTCGGGGGATTGAGCGACATTGAGTTCACGGCGCAGCTCTGGCAGATGCGATGCGGACACGAGCACGCATCCGTACGCATCCCGGGCACCGTTGACGCACTCAACGCCGTTGCGGCGACAGGCGCCGTGCCGATGCCGGATGCTGCACGCTTGATGGACACATACACGATGCTGTCACGCGTGCGCAACAGGCTGTCGCTGCTGACCGGACAACCCATGGATGTGTTCCCCAAAGACGAGCGCCGCGCGCGAGCGCTGGCCATCGAGCTTGGGGCCACCGACGGTCCCGGCGGGTCTGCTGAGGCGGCCCTTCGCGCGACCATACGGGACCGAATGGCCGAGACGCGACGCATCGTCGAGCGTCTGTTCTATGGAACGGACAAAGCCGCAGGCCGTGCGCACGAGTGACGAAAGGGACGTAAAGGAGTCACCTGGCACAGGGATATGACCGACACAGTAAGCGGCTGGCTCTCCATCGCCGGGGCATACGTCCTTGGCGGCATTCCGTTCGGGCTCCTGGTGGCTCGGTGGATCGCCGGCATTGATGTGCGTCAACACGGCAGCGGCAACATCGGGGCGACCAACGTATACCGAGTGGTCGGCTGGCGAGCAGGCATCATTGTCTGGCTTCTCGACGTCGGCAAAGGATGGGTCCCGGTGACGGTCGCACACTCGGCTGCTCTGAAGCCCGAGTGGCAGATTGCCGCCGGACTGGCTGCGGTGATCGGCCACAGCTTCTCTCCGTTCCTCGGGTTCAGAGGAGGCAAGGGCGCAGCGACCAGCCTGGGCGTGATGCTGGGCGTGATGTGGCCCGTTGGCGCCATCGCCTTCCTGCTCTGGGCCGTCACGATTGCGCTGTCGGGCTTCGTGTCGCTTGGCACGATCGTCGGAGCGCTGTCGCTGACGCCGTCAACGCTCGTCCTGTACCCGGGCGATCGCGCCAGATTGGTGTTCGCCGTCGGCGCTGCCATGCTCACGATAGCCAGACACCGGAGCAACATACGAAGGCTGCTCAACGGCACGGAGAGCCGTTTCCGGCGCGGCGGAGCCAAGAGTGAACATGAGACTTAGCCATCGGATGGAACGGCACACGCTGCGCGCGCTGATGGCGGTCTCGACTTCGTTCCTCGCCGCGCTCCTCTGGCTTGCCGTTCGCGGCGCGCCGCAAGCTCCGCTCGTGAGCCCGGCCACGCCAACCGTGATCACGTTCGAGCCGCACCAAGCTCGTCATGTCCGGCTGGTCCTTCTCAAGACCTCCACGTCGGAGCCCTGCATTGATGAGCTTGAGGTCTACTCGGCCGATCACGAACGGAATCTGGCATTGGCGCAAAACGGATCCGTGGCTTCGGCTTCCTCATGCATCTCGGGTTACGCCAGTCATCGCATCGCCCACCTCAATGACGGCCAGTATGGAAACGCACGGAGTTGGATTGCGGCAACCGCCAACGCCGGCGAGTGGGCGCAGATCACGTTGCCGGACGCGGTCTCGATCGAACGCGTGGTCTTTTCGCGCGACCGCAAGGGACAGTTTGCCGACCGTGTTCCTCTCTGGCTCGACGTGCTCACCTCGCTCGACGGCACATCGTGGCGAACCGTCGCCGAGTTCAGGGGCGAGCCTGCGCCGTCGGGTGCCAGTGCAACAGGACGATCCATTGCCTTCCGACAGGAGCACGCTCGTCACGTGCGGCTTTCCGTTCTTGGCACCGATGATGCCACGCCGCCCGCCCTCTCTGGCATTCGCGTCTACGGGGTGGAACCCGGCCTCGATCTGGCTTCTCCTTCAGCCGGCGGGCGTGTGACGACATCGTCAGGCCGCGACGGAGCCGCAAGGCTGAATGACGACGACCCGGCAACCTTCTGGAATGCAGCCGAACCGGCTCAGCAATGGGTGTCGGTGTCGCTGAGCGACCGGCTCGAGGTGAACCGGATCGAGTTCGACAGGGCACCGGCGAGACCGATGCGGGGATTTCCGGCCGTGTTCACCATTGACATATCCCTGGACGGTCGCAGATGGAAGACCGTCGCTCGCGAGGGCTGGCCGGCGCTTCCGCCTCCTCCCCCCGCAGCGCCCATCTCACAGCATGCAGTGGATGGCAACCGAGCGCCGCGCGAGGACGAACTCGGCTGCGCGAACCTGTCCTTGGAGACTGGCACCAGGGTATCGGCATCGGGCGTGATCCCCGGCATGCCGGATACCCACGCCATCGCCCACCTCACCGACGGACGCTATGGCAACGGTCGCTCCTGGATAGCGGATTCCATGCCGGCATGGGTGCAGCTCGATTTCCACGAAGCGCGGTGGGTCTATCGTGTCGCGTTCGGCAGCGACCGAACAGGCGGTTTCCGAGATCGCGTACCGACACGATGGCGCATCATGGCCGAAGATCGCAGTCGAGGAGACGATCACGCCGACCGGTGGCGATTGGTTGCCGTCGGGGGATCTCCGCACGATGCCGCGGTCCGGGCCGAGCACGTATTCCGGCCCATCCTGACAAAGCGCCTCAGGGTTGAAATCAGCGCCTCTCACGATGGAGTGTGCCGCCTTGATGAGCTCGAGGTGTATGGCTCCCCGTCGCCGATCCCGATCTCCCGGATAGGTCGTTTCTCCGAGTGGCCCACCAGCCGGAGCGGTTACGAAGACACCCTCCATGAAGCATTTGTGGCTGAGGAGGTCGCATGGCTCAAGACCTTCGGTCGTGCCGATCTTGATCCCGGCCTCACCGAGTATGTGCGAGTCTGGCAGTTTCCCGAGCACGCCGGTGACGATCACCTGCCGTTGCCGACTGTGCCCACAGGAGCCAAGCTCGACGGCATCCTCGACGACCCCTGTTGGCGGCAATCGAGCCGAGGCGTCGTGCGAGTCGCCGCTCCGGCAGGCATCCGACAGAGCCCGCTGGCGACGCAGAGTGTCAGCGCCTGTGTCTCCGGAGACTCGCTCTACCTGGCCCTGGAAACTGATCGTCCTCTGAGCGCGCACCTCGCCGTCGTCTCCGCCGGCGATTGGTCCGACACGTCGGTCATCACTGCGCGCCGAGATGGACTCCATCTCGTTCGCTATCGGCCGGGACCGACAGGGAGCCTCGCCGTGGCCCGTGACATACGTATCGAGGCCGGCGGCACGAATGATGCCCGTGTGACCGAGCTGCGCATACCCCTGGCGGAGTTCCAGCGGGCTGCGATCTATGGGCTTCGGATCGGCATGGGTCTCGGCGGTCGCCATACGTCGTACCTCGGACGGCCGGTCACGTTCCGACCGTCGCAACTGGGCGTCGCCGAAGTTCCATCAGGCGATCGGCGCGCATTCGCCATCCGCCTGGCGGCCGGGAGCGTCGAGACGACCGTCCGAGTGCGCGCGGTCGGGACCGAGGAGCAGGATGTCCACCTGCATCCGGGAGAGACACGCACGATGGCCGTCGCGGCTCGCGTGGGTCCGATCGGTCCGGAACAGGATGTGGACGTTGACAACGGATGCGGCACGCAATGGCGTCTCCACCTGTTCAAGTACGATCCGCTCCACCGCACGCTGTCGCTCACGGCGCCAATGCTGGACCGCCTGGCGGCAGACGGAGTGGACGTCCATCAGGAGCGCCGCCAATACCGCGAGACACTCCGCAGGGCATCGTTGCTGGACGCAGATGACCCCAGGCGTCGAGAGCTGTACCTTGAGGCACGCATGGCCAAGCGTCGCCTGCTGATGCGCGCCCCTGCCCTTGCCAGGGCAAGGCGCATCCTGTGCGTCCGACGGCATCCGTTCATGCCGAGCCATAACTACAGCGACCTGTTCGACCCGACAGGCGGGACCGGCGGGAGCGTCTCCATTGTCAACATGCCTTACGACCGCCGGGGGCTGCATCCCGACAAGGCCGACGCCGACACGCTGTTCGATGCGGGGAAAGGCATTGCCCGTGACGCTGCGGCGTCGTACGACCTGAAGACGGTGTACTTCTCATGGAAGGACGCCCGGGACGGCTACTATCGTCTCATGAGGATCAGCCCCGAAGGCAAGGGACTCCGCACGCTCACCTCGGGCCCATTTCACGACGTCTATCCCACACCGCTGCCCGATGGCGGCCTGGCCTTCATCAGCACGAGATGCCGCGCGCGCTACCTGTGTTGGCGTCCACAGGCCTACGTGCTCTTTCGGCTTGACGGCACGGAAATCCAGCCCCTCTCGTACGCCAACCTGAGCGAATGGGCTCCCAGCATCATGCGCGACGGCCGCATCCTCTGGACCCGATCCGAGTACCAGGACAAAGGGGCCGACTTCAGCCACACACTCTGGTCCGTGCGGCCTGACGGCACTCACGCCGATCTCGTCTACGGCAATACCCTCATCCAGCCGAACGGGTACACGGGCGCACATCAACTACCCGGCACCAACGAGATCATCTGCACACTGATATCGCACTTCGGCGACCTGAATGGGCCGATCGTCCTGATTGACCCGACGCGGGGCAAGTTCGATCCGCTGGCCATGCGGAGCCTCACACCCGAGGTGCCCTGGCCCGGCGCGCCCCCCGCGGAGGAGTGCTTCCGCGATCCGGTACCGCTCTCTCGCGACTGCTTCCTCTGCTCACACGCGATCGGACGGAAGTTCGATGCCTATGTTCTGGATCGGTTCGGCAATCGCGAAATGCTCTACGCGGACCCGGATATATCCATCATGTGCCCGACGCCGTTCGTTCGAAGATGGGTGCCGCCCGTTTTGCCCCGCATCGCTGCACCGAAGCCCGTTGCTCCCGGGCCGGCCGACGGCGAGTTCGTCTTAACGGATGTATATGCCGGGCTGGGTCCCCGAGTGCACCGCGGATCGGTCAAGTGGATTCGCATCAGCCAGGAGGTTCGAGCCGACCTGGAGCGGGTGTCGGGCGGATACAGGTCAGATCATCCTGACTTCATGGACTGGTATGCGACGCCGATCCACCTCGTCAACGGTCCGTTCGGATGGCCGAGCTTTGTCGCCAAGACCTCGTGGGGGCTGGTCCCGGTAGCACCCGACGGTTCCGCTCGGTTCACGGCGCCATCCGGTAAGGTGCTCTACTTCTCCGCTCTGGATGCGGACTTCAACGAGGTCCAGCGCATGCGCAGCGTGGTCCAGCTTGCCCCCGGCGAGAGACGCTCGTGCATCGGCTGCCACGAATCCCGCCGCCAGGCGCCTCCAGTCGGCGTACGCCCCCGATTGACGGCTCCCGCGAAGATCGTTCGGCATCCGTGGGACGGCCGCCCGTTCGCATTCGAGCGAGATGTGCAGCCGGTCCTGAATCGGAACTGCGTCAAATGCCACGACGGCGCGCATCGGTCCGGAGTTGACCTTCGCGGCGAGCGCGATCCCGACCTGGTCCCCATGTCGTACCGCACCCTGATCGGCCAGGGTCTTGTACATTACTTCGACTGGAGCTACAATCCGGGCGGCAACGAAAAGGCCGAACCGCTTACCTTCGGAAGCCGCCGAAGCAAGCTCGTGGCCTTGATCCGCTCAGGCCACTATGGGGTGCGCCTGAGCGAGGCGGAGGAGCTGCGCATCAAGACCTGGATTGACCTTAACTGTCCGCTCTGGCCGGACTACGTGCATCGTCCGGATCGAGCGGTTGCAAGACCGACAACCGGACGCGAATGACTATCGGCCGCATGGCGACACGATCGCCTGCCGCCACATGGAGAAGTTCATGACTCAGACGTTTCGCACGAGGGGCTTCACGCTCATTGAGCTCCTGGTGGTGATTGCCATCATCGCCATCCTTGCCGCAATACTCTTCCCCGTGTTCGCGCAGGCAAGGGAGAAGGCGCGAAGCTCGGCTTGCCTATCCAACGCCAAACAGCTTGCGCTTGCCACCTTGATGTATGTACAGGACTACGACGAGCTGTTTCCCCAGAGCGTCTACAGCATGGACACACCGATCCTCTTGCCCGGTACCAACGCGCGGGTCTTCACCGTGTATGACGCCGTCATGCCCTACATGAAGAACATAGACATCTTCGTCTGCCCGTCGAATCGGCCCGGAACGGACTTCGCGGCCATACTCGGGCCTATGGGACTCCGGACAAGCGGCGTTTTCCGATTCGCTTCCTACGGGATCAACTTCGCGGTGTTTCAAGACCCGTCGCTGCCGCCCGGCCTCTTCGCTGAGGACCCGGTTACGCCACTGGCCGCAATCGGTGAACCGGTCAACACCACGCTGTTCTTCGATTCGAAGTACACCCCATTCGGCGGAACCCCGGCCTATCCCGAATGCGCACCGCCGACCGACGGCTTCGGATGGACCAACATGTCCGGTGATGCACGGCACAGCGAGGGGATCAACGTCAACTTCGCCGACGGCCACAGCAAGCACACTCCGCGCCGCGGCAGCATACCCGGAGTCTCCACGGGAGGCGTTCCGACCTACACGCTTCCGTGCGACCTATCGGGCATTCCCGGCGGAACTCCGGATACGTAACAACCATGCCGAGGCGGCTCCAGTTCCGGCAATCGCCCGGGCTGGTCACCCCATGGCCGCTATGAGCTAACACCGCGTTAATCTGCCGGTGGTATCGTAGGAAGGTGCAAACACCGGCGCGCGCTGCCGCGCTATACGCCACCTTACACACAGGAGATTACGATGTCATACCGACAGCAACACCGAGGGTTCACACTGATCGAGCTGCTCGTCGTGATCGCCATCATCGCGATCCTGGCGGCCATCCTGTTCCCCGTGTTCGCACAGGCACGCGAAAAGGCCCGAAGCGCTGCCTGCCTATCGAACGCCAAACAGCTTGCGCTTGCCACCTTGATGTATGTACAGGACTACGACGAGCTGTTTCCCCAGAGCGTCTACAGCATGGACAATGTGATTCTGATCCCAGGATCCAACGATCGTGTGTTCACCGTCTACGAAGCGGTTTCGCCTTACATGAAAAACACGGAGATCCTGATCTGCCCGTCCAATCGGCCCGGTATCGACTTCGCAGCCATCGTTGCTCCGCTCGGACTGCGCACCAGCGGCCTGTTCCGGTATGCCTCATTCGCGATGAACTTCGCGGTCTTTCAGGACCCCGCGCTTCCTCCGGGCCTTTTCGCATCGGACCCGGTCGTTGCGCTGGCCGGCCTGACCGAGCCGGTCAACACCACGCTCTTCTACGACTCCAAGTACACTCCATTCGGGGGCGCTCCCGCCTACCCCGAGTGCGCACCGCCGACCGAGGCATTCGGCTGGACCAACTTCGCTGCCGACGCGCGACACAGCGAAGGCTTCAACGTCAACTTCGCCGACGGCCACAGCAAGCACACTCCGCGCCGCGGCAGCATACCCGGAGTCTCCACGGGAGGCGTTCCGACCTACACGCTTCCGTGCGACCTATCGGGCATTCCCGGCGGAACTCCCGACACGTAGTCACACTTCACGGGGCCGGCCATGCGTCGGCCCCGGTTGGCCTTTATTGCGCCTGACCGATGCCGTCAAACAGGGCTCGGACACGCTTTGCGCTCAGCGACATGGCACGCTGCGCGTCCATTGTCCGTGGAGTGCCCTCCTCTACGGCCTGCTCGAGCACAACATGTGGTCTGATGCGCGCGCGCTTCAGCTCCTTTGCGAGCCGGACGTAGTCGAGATCACCGTCTCCGAACACTTCCGACCACACACCGCCCGACGATTGGCGCACATGCACCTCAACGATGCGCGATCCATAGAGACGCGCAATGTCGAACAGCGCAATCTGTGAGTTCCCCGAGCCCCGGTAGATCCAGTGGGCGTCGAGGCAGAGCCTTACGTATCTGGGATCCGTGCCGGCAAGCATGTGGTGCAGTTCTCTGGCAGCTTGGCGCAGCTCGATGTCGTGGTTATGGTAGGCAAGCGTGACCCCCTGTTCGAGAAGCGCTTTCCCAAGCCGGTTGAGTGCCTGTGCCTGGATCTCCAGCTCTGCGTCGCTCTTGTCCTGCGTCCCACCCCACTCTATAGGATTCGGGTTGGTCACAATGATGCGCGTTCCGAACCTCCGCGCCCGATCGGCAATGGCCAGAACGCGCCCGACGCTCTTCTCGACTTCGTCCTGTCGGTGAAGAGTCGTGTTGACGTAGGCCGATCGCATCGCCAAACCCGCCGCCTTAAGCGCTCCGCCAACCCGGTCCGCATCTTCGGGCGACTCCAGAATGGGTTCGAGGCCGTCGTAGCCCGCGGCCTTCAGAGCGGCCAGATCAGCGGCTTGGTCCATACGAAATGTGCGCCCCTCACGTGCACAGTACACCTGCCACGAGTAGGCGTTGGACGCCACGTGAACTCCGCCGGCGCCCAATGCACAGGCCTCGACGCAAGCAAGCGTTGTCGCGAGCGCACCGATACCGATAGCCAAAGTCCGTGCTCCTTCCGCCATCGTGGATATCATTTGCCGACCATTCCTCCGTGACTGCCCCTCCACTCCGCAATGGCTTCTTTCATTATCGCATGCACCCGATCGGCCTGCGCCGGTTGACGCGACGAGATGGGCAGAGTATCATGCGGATAGAAGACCAAGCCCGAACCATCCCCACGCGGAGGACCAATATGCTGCCCGGCCACGGCTTCATCGGCGATCTGTACGGACCTGTCAGAGGACGCAATCGCCGGGTATCGAGCAACGAACAACCGAACTGGAACGACGGCAACATGGACATGACCTGGCTTCAGCCTGGCGACGTCCTCGAGTTGCCGTTGCTCGAAGGTCCAGGCATCATCCGCCACATCTGGATGACCAGCCACGCGGGCGGCGTGGGCGAGCTTGACACGCTGAGTCTGCGCATGTACTGGGACGGAAGCGAGACGCCGTCGGTGGCCGTTCCGCTCGGCATGTTCTTTGCGGTGGGACAGGGCACACCGGCAGTCGTCGAAAGCTGGCCTGTTCAGGTGTCGCCGACCGGCAGTCTGACGTGTTACTGGCCCATGCCCTTCCATCGCTCAGCACGCATCACGGTGACGAACGACAACCCGAACCGCGGCGCAGGCCTGTACTGGCAGGTGGATTGGGAGCAGACGCCGGACCTCGCCGAGGATGCGATGCTCTTTCATGCCGGCTACCGGCAGGCCTACCCGGCGCCCTCGGGTTCGGACTATGTCGTTGCAGACCTCACAGGCACGGGCAGGTACGTCGGAACGGTCCTTGCCGTCACACTGGCTCAGGACGGCTGGTTCGGCGAAGGCGACGATTTCTTCTTCGTTGACGGTGAGAAGGTGCCGAGCCTGCAGGGAACCGGCACCGAGGACTACTTCAACGATGCGTGGGGCTTCAGACCCAGAACGGGCATCTGGTTCGGCCAACCGAGATGGGAAGGCGGCTCTGCGGGCGACGCCGGAGTGTGCTACCGATGGCATATTCCGGATCCGATCACGTTCACTCGCTCCCTTCGTGTCTGCCTGGAGCACAAGGGCAACCTGCCGCGATCGGAAGACGGTTTCTACGTCGAGCGGCCCGACTTCCTGAGCAGCGTCGCCTACTGGTACCAGCATGGCACGAACGGCGCCGAAGGCACCCGCCTGCCAGGCTGGCCCGAGCGCGGCGTTCCCTGGATCGAAGTGCCCCTGCTCGAAGCGTTCCAGGCCATCAGGACGGCCGGAAACATCAGACCTGCCATCACACTAGAGGGCATGTTCGGTGGCCGGCCAATGCTCCTCTGGCCCAACAATGAGCCGGACGCCGCAATGACCATTCCGTTCGCCGTGCCGGAAACTCGGCGGTACGCCCTGCGGCTGCGCGCACAATCGGGCCCCGATTGCGGCTCATTCCATGTCGAGATTGATGGCTCGCCGGTCGCAGCGGACCTGAACCTTCGCAGTCCGGAGCCTGAAGAACGTAACGTCGCCCTGGCTGCGCTCGTCCTTGAGGCCGGGATGCACATGCTCTCGTTTGCCGCCCGTGACTGCCCCGTCGGCGCGCTTCGCGTCGAGCGGCTGCGGCTCCTCAGCCTTCCGCCGGAGGCTTCGCGGCCCATTCGAGGACGCAATGAGGCGCACTTCATCAGGCTCGGCGTGGGTCGTGCCGTGTACGCCCATCGCCTCGCCTACGGTGTTTTGCCGAATACGCTGGACGAGCTGGTCGAAAAGGGAATCATGGACCCGAGATACCTTGATGATGAGAATGGCATCCGCCTGAAGGCCTGGCGTGAAGACGACCGGTTTGTCGTCGAGGCGCCGGAGTGGACGCATGGCTGGAAGGGGCTCGATGCGCGCCGCTGAGAAGACAACTGCCGAGGCAGGCGGCAAGAGGACCCGGTAGGTGGACACGATCGGCGCCGGCGATTCCACGGTAAGCGACGGGAGCGCAGAGCGCAGGGCGATTGGGCGCACGCTGCAGGCCATTGCCATGCGCATGCGCGACTCGGACGTTTACCAGATCATCGCAGCCGGGCTGCGCGACCTTCTGCACGCCTCTACGGTCGCGGTCGGCCTCACGCCGGACCCCGGCGGTCCCATGGACTTCGTTGCCGTCGCCGGCGCTGACCCTCGTGAGATAGTGGGGCTGCGCGTTGCGGCCGACGATACGCTGTCGGTGACTGCCCTGCGCGTTGGCCGCCCCGCCGTGTTCGAACCGGACCCTCATTCTCCGATGCGCAGCGGTGCGATCTGCCCGATTGTCAGCGTGTCCGGCGTCAGGGGAGCCATCTATGCCGTTGACAAAGAGGGCGGCATCCAGTTCAGCGATGAAGACCTCGCCGTCATGTCCGTCTTTGCGCAGGCAGCCGGCCTCGTGGTTGAGTGTGCTCAGGCTCGTCGGGAACTCACCGAAAAGCAGCGCGAACTCGCCGTGCTCTACGAGACCACACGAACAGTCACGTCGAGTCTCAACATCCAAGCAGTCCTCGATTCCGTTCTGGATGCCATATGCCACCACATCCCCGTCCAGGCCGCCGTCGTGTATCTGCTGAATGATGAACGCACCCACCTCTTCATCGCCGCCGACCGCGGTCTCACCGATGACGAGCGCGAGGTGCAGTTGGCAGCCGACACCGGGATCGCTGCTCGTGTCCTCAACGACGGCGAGGCAGTGCTTCTGACGGACAGCGATACCGCCGGCGACGGCGACATACTGGCCGCCGACCATCGTCAACGCTCAGCCATGGTCGCCCCAATACGAAGCGCCTCGGGCACGATGGGCCTGTTGACGGTTGGCAGCGCCGCGCCGGGGGCGTACGGGCAGGACGAACTGCGGCTTCTCACCACCGTCGCCGCACAGGCCGGCATTGCCATGGATAACGCGTCCCTGTTTGAGGACGCGACCAGGCGCGCCGAAGCGGCCAGCGCTCTCTACAGCATTTCCCAGCGGATCGGCTCCACACTCGACATCGCGGAGGCGCTTGACTACGTCGCCGACAACTCCGTCGCCTTGCTTCAAGTGGACAAGTTCGCCGCCATGCTCATGGACCATCGTGATGGTCTCCTCCGACCGCAGGCCATGCGGGGCCTCGACCAAACCTCGTTCGCTCGGATCACCCCAAGGTCAGGCGAAGGCATTGCTGGTTGGGTCTACGCGTGGACCGCGCCAACGGCTGTCGCCGATGTGGCTGCCGACGCGCGCGACAAGCTTTGCCCGATCCATCAGGAAGGCATTGCCTCATGCATGTGCGTACCCATGGCTTCCGGAGACAACATCCTCGGTGTGCTTCTGGCCATGTCGTCACGGCGTCGCCTCTTCACTGTGGCAGAACTGGAGCTCCTGTACACGATAGCGAATCAGGCTGCAGCCGCCGTGGTCAACGCCCAGACCTACACGCGCGCGCATGCGCGGGCTCAGGCGATGCGCCGGTACTTCAGGCGGCTTGCCGCTGCGCTTGGAGCGACCGTGGATCGGGCTCACATCCTCCAGCTCCTCGCCGATGTAGCCCTGGACGTGATGGAAGCCGACCGCTGCAACGTCTACGGCCTCGATGATCAGACACTCCGCCTTCAGGCTCAGAGCCGCCTAACCGGCACGGGCGCGCCCGATGCAGAGATCAATGTCGGCACTGGCCTGACCGGCTGGGTCGCCGCTCGGGGACGCGCGTTGGTCGTGCCGACGCTTGCCGACGACCCGCGCACCCGCGAGCACGCATGGGGTGGCCGCGAAAGCCTCGCTTCGTACCTGGGCCTTCCCCTGAAGGCCGGACGCCGCACAACCGGCGTGCTGGAGCTCATGACACGCGAGCCACGCGTGTTTGCAGCCGAAGAGGTTCGCCTGCTGACTCAGTTCATTACACGGGCGCGCATTGGTGAGCGCCTTCAGGAGGACAGATCCACATGACCCAAGCCCACTCCACCCCCCACCGCCGCAGCCTTGTGATCATTGGCAGCGGTCCGGCCGGATATACGGCCGCCCTGTACACAGCTCGCGCTTCGCTGCATCCTCTGGTCATTGACGGCGGACCGGGTCTGGGCCAGACGATGCAAGGACAGGGCGGACAGTTGACGATCACGTCGGAGGTCGAGAACTATCCCGGCTTTCCGGAAGGCATCATGGGCCCTGAACTGATGGCACGGATGCGCGAGCAGGTCGCCAGATTCGGCGTTGAGTTTGTCGAGGACCTTGCGACCAGGGTTGATCTGGCCGAGCGGCCCTTCAAAGTTTGGGTCAGGGATACCGAGTACCAAGCCGATGTGCTGATTCTGGCCATGGGCGCCTCGGCTCGTTGGCTCGGCCTTGATGCCGAGAAGCCCGTATGGGAGGGTGGACTCGGCGGTGCAGGCGTTTCGGCATGTGCAACGTGCGACGGCCCCATGCCGGTCTTTCGCAACAAGGAGCTTGTCGTCGTGGGCGGAGGTGACACCGCTGCCGAGGAGGCGCTCTACCTGACCCACTTCGCTTCGCACGTGTATGTCGTTCACCGTCGGGATGCACTGCGCGCTTCACAGGTCATGCAGAAGCGGCTGCTCAGCCATCCAAAGGTGACGGTCCTGTGGAACAAGGTCGTGGCCGACATCCATGACGTCGCCGAGAAGGTCGTTACCGGCGTGACTCTTCGAGACACCGTAACCGGCGAGACAAGTCGGCGGGAGTGTGCCGGCGTATTCATGGCCATCGGACACAAACCGAACAGCGACATCGTCGCGGGCCAAGTGGAGCTCGATGCCAACGGTTATGTGGTCACCCATAACGAGGTCCGCACCAGCGTCCGGGGTGTCTTCGCTTGCGGCGACCTTCAAGACCACGTTTACCGACAAGCCATAACGGCGGCAGGCTCGGGCTGCATGGCTGCCATCCAGGCCGAGAGGATGTTGGCGGCCGAGGCCGGCGGCAGCACGCCGGAATGGTAGCAGCCGATGGCTGAGTTCGAAGCCCATCGCAACTCCGCCTTCGTGCCTGCGCGCAGCATCATCGGCCACGACGCCGCTCGACGAGTGCTTTGGGGCGCGCTCGAACGCAGCGCGCCGGCAGGATCCTACCTCCTCAAAGGTCCCACAGGCGTCGGCAAGACGACAGTCGCTCAGGCCTACGCCCAGGCCGCTGCGTGTCTCCAGCCGGTTCAACAGCCGTTCGGTGCATGTGAGACGTGCCTGAGCTGCAGGATGGCCATGCGTGGCGAGCATCCCGAAATCGTCACGATCGCGCCTGCCGGCGACCAGACGCAGATATGGCAGTTCTGGGACCGGCAGGGCAAACCTCCGGGAGCGCTCGAGCATACGCTCCAGTTTTCGCCATCGGTTGGGGCGAGGCGCGTCTACATCATTGAGCGCGCCGACACGCTGACCGATGCGGCATCGAACAGCTTGCTCAAGGTCCTGGAAGAGCCGCCGTCATATGCCGTGTTCCTGCTGTTGACGCCGAACGCCGACCGCCTCTTGCCCACGATCCTCTCGCGATGCCAGGCGATCAACATGCTCCCAATGCCTCCATCGGAGCTGAGCGGGCGTCTGATGCAACGCTATGGCCTATCGAGCGACCGAGCCCGACTCGTCGCGGAAGTTGCGGAGGGCCGGGTCGGAGACGCCTGCCGGATTGCAGCCGATGATGCCGCCCTGGACCGCATCACAGAGGCCTTTTCCCTTGCATTGCGGCTGGGAAGCTCAGCGCCTCTCCGCGCACTGCGCCTGTCGGAGGAGATACGCGCACTCGCGGCCAGGCTTGATGCACCGACATCGAAGTCCGATCCCTCCGCCGACGACGATGAGCGTGCCCAGGGCGGCCGTGGGCGCATAGACAGGCGGCGAGCAGCAACCGCGATAGACTTGCTCATCTACGCTTACCGCGAACTCACAGCGATAGCCCTGGGAGCCGGCCGGTCCGTAGCCTGGTCCGATACCCCGGGTGATGCTCTGGCGACCGTCGAGCGTATAGGCGCGAAGCGATGCCTTGCGGCGCTGGACGTGCTCATTTCCGCCCGGCGCCGCCTCGACCAGAATGTCTCGCCGAACCTGTTGACCGACTGGATCGCCACATCCATTGCGGCCTCGGCTTCGTGACCGCAGCGGCTGAACAACCCGCCCACTGAGACGGGACGGCCATGTCCCCGAAGGAGATGCCTAACCATGCCAGCCATTGAAACGGGCACGCGCGTCAGGATTGTAACGCGCACCGCCACACCGGACGACGCGAAGAGCGGCCTCTACTACCCCCACTTCGCGGGGCTGACCGGAACAGTCCAGCATATCTACGATCATGATGAGGTCTCGGTCGAAGTGGAACCAGAGTCGTTGACGGCCGAGATCCGCGCACGTCACGCGTCTGTCCGCAACCAGATGAAGACGAAATGGCTTGACGGACTGTCCGAAGAAGGCAGGAGCAAGCTGACGGAACGCGAGAAGGACTTCAGACTCCGCTACGTCATACTTGTCGCCAAGAAGGACCTGGAGGCCATACCCAGGTCAGAGGCCCCATCCCAGCCGGTCCGGTCTGCGACAGGAAACTCCGACGAAGTCTCGCCACGGCGACCCACCTCGGACGACCTGAGCAAGGCTGAAGAAGAGGAACTGCTCAAGCGCCAGAAGCGAGCGTAGAGGGATAAACTGCCGCCCGACGGGGCCGTTTGGACGCGTTGGCTGGGCGACGATGTCACGCGCCGCAACTCCAGCAAGAATGGTGAGGGCACTGGGACTCGAACCCAGGACACCCGCCTTAAAAGGGCGGTGCTCTACCGGCTGAGCTATACCCTCGCTGCCGAGCGTATTGTACCATCAACGGATATCCAGCATCCCCCAGATGAGTCATCCGGCCCCTCAGACAATGGAGGGGCCGGACTTCACAAGAGGGGTCTGCGAACCGTGCATCCGGCGGTACAGACCCACGAGATCACTTCTCGGACGTCTCGTCCTGCTCAGTTGTGCCGGCGAAGTACTCGAGGTCTTCTTGATCCAACCCCACGGCCTCGGCCGGCGGAAGCTCAACGTCCTCGTCCGGCTCGTCTACCCGCGGCGTCTCGATGACCTTGGACGCCTCAGGCACATCCGACTCATCTGCGGCTTCGGCGAGGCCGGCATCTTCGCCCTCGATGACCTCACCCTCATCATCAACTTCGACGCCGGGCTGAAGCAGTTCACGGGCGTCCTGCGGCGCAGTCCTGGGAGATTCCAGCCCCTCATCGGTGCCGCGAAGCATCTGTCCGATTCTCTCGGCGCGTGGCGCGGCCTCGAAGACGATGCGCTCGCCGTCAGCGGTGGCCGGCTCCATGCATCGGTACCGCGGAAGCCCGGTTCCGGCGGGTATCAGCCTGCCGATGATGACGTTCTCCTTGAGACCGATGAGCTCGTCCTTCTTCCCTCGAACCGCGGCTTCGGTTAGGACGCGCGTCGTTTTCTGGAATGATGCCGCAGACAGGAAGCTGTCGGTCGCCAGTGATGCGTCGGTGATGCCAAGCAGCACCCAATCGGCCGTCGCAGGCGTTCCGCCGGCTTCCTCGACGCGCCGGTTCGCATCCTCGAAGGCGAACTTGTCCACGATCTGGGCCGGAAGGAATGGGCAGTCACCGGGTTTGGTGATCCGGCGCTTCTTCAGCATCTGGCGCACGATCACCTCAATGTGCTTGTCGTTGATGTCAACGCCCTGCCCTTTGTAGACGTGCTGGATCTCCCGGATCAGGTACTCCTGAACGCCGCGCGGCCCCTGAAGTTCGAGCACCTTGTGAGGATCGAGCGGACCGTCCGTCAGCCTGTCGCCCGGTTCAAGCCGATCATCACGATCCACCTCGAGCTCGCCGCGATAGGGCACCAGGATCGTCCTGCGTATGGTCACTTCTTCGATCCCGCTCTGCCGCATCCGCCGGAGCGCCTTGTCCGTAATGGCTTCACCGGCCTTGACAATCACGTCGCTATCCTCGTCGAGGACATCCTCACCGGCGATCTCACCCGCCAGCTTGGGCCCATCGTCGGACAAGGGCAGCTTGCTGTGGATCAACACATGCCTCAGGCCTTTGCGGTCTATGTCGGCAACCACACCGCCCAGTTCCGTGATGATCGCCTGTCCCTTGGGCTTGCGCGCCTCGAACAACTCGACAACTCGCAACAGACCGCGCACCTGGTCCTCGAGAACCTTGAGCACCGCCTGAACCGAGCGTGAACGCTCGCGGTCACTTCCACCTTCCTCTTCGAAGTTCACGTGCCCGCGCCGTATGTCCTCATGCAGCTCTCGGAGGGCGCTCTGGCGTTTCTGCTTGACGTTGGCGACACCGACGAGCTCCTTGCCGGCCACACCTCCGGTGTGGAACGTCCGCATCGTCAACTGAGTGCCCGGTTCTCCAATGCTCTCCGCGGCAATGATGCCGACCGCCACACCGATGTCAACAGGACGCCCCGTCGCCAGATCGCGGCCGTAGCACATCGAGCACACGCCCATGCGCAGTTCACACGTCAAGACCGATCGTATGGTGACCTTCAGGGAGGAGGTGATCTCGTGGATCGATTCGGCAGGCTTCACACGGCGTGGATTGCTCCAGCGCCGGAGCCCCTCGTCGAGCAACGCCTCGGCGGCATCGCGCGACATGATGTCGCCGCGCTTGGCAACCACAACGCCATCGCTCAGACGCACGAGATCATCCGAAACTACCCTGACGCCGTCAAGCTGCTTGGCGGCGGCCTCGGAGATTTCGGTGCCTGCCTTGACGACGACCTCGCCGGTCAGGGGATCAACCAGGTCCTCAGTCGGGAAACGCCCGCGGATCCGGTCGCTCAATGCCTCAAGGAGTTCGCCTTCGATGTAGATCTCCTCGACCTCAATGCCGGACAGCGTGCCGCAGTCTTCGGCGCGGACGATGACATCCTGCGCCACATCAACCAGCCGCCGTGTCAGATACCCGGCGTCGGCAGTCCTCAACGCGGTATCGGCCAATCCCTTGCGAGCCCCGTGCGTCGAAACGAAGTACTCGAGTACGGATAGCCCCTCGTGAAAGTTGGATTTGATCGGGAGATCTTCGATGAGGTTCCCGAACGGGTCGGCCATCAGTCCACGCATCCCGGAGAGCTGCATGATCTGCTTCGACGAGCCTCGCGCTCCGGAGTCCGTAATCAGGTAGATGGGGTTGAACTGCTCGATGCCCTTCATGATCGCTTTGGCGACTTCTTCGCCTGCCTTCATCCAGAGCGCGAGCACCTGCCGCTTCCGTTCGCCGAGGGTGATCGTGCCTTGCCGGTAGGCCCTATTGAGCTTGGTGACGTCAGCCTCGGTCCTTCCCAGCACCTCCTCTCGCTTTGCCGGAATGTCCATGTCGGTCATCGAAATCGTGATGCCCGACAGCGTGGCATACCGGAAGCCGAGCGCCTTCAGATCGTCGAGGAAGCTGATGGTCGTCTCCTTGCCGCACCGCACGTGCACATCCGCAACCATCTCGGAGATGCCCTTCTTGTTGATCGTGCGGTAAAGGTACCGGTCGCTGTACTTCAGACCCTCGGGCAGTATCTGATTCATGAGAAGACGGCCGACGGATGTCCGTTTGTCGGGCTCGGTGCCGGCAAGGATCGTGCCGCCATCCCGTTCAATGCGCACAATCACCGGCTCGTGAAGCTTGACCCGACCCGTGTAGAAGGCCATCATCGCCTCTTCCGGGCTCGCAAACCGCTCGGCGACAGGCTCGGCGGATTCGTCCATCGTGGTTAGCCAGTACGACCCCAGAACGATATCCTGGATGGGCGCGACAATGGGATTGCCGTTCGCCGGTGAAAACAGGTTGTGGGTGGACAGCATCAGGGTCCGCGCCTCGGCTTGCGCATATGCCGACAGTGGGACATGGACGGCCATCTGGTCCCCGTCGAAGTCCGCGTTGAAGGCGTGGCAGACGAGCGGGTGGATCTGGATAGCCTTGCCGTCAACAAGCACGGGCTCAAACGCCTGAATGCCAAGTCGGTGCAGTGTCGGGGCCCTGTTCAGCAGCACAGGGTGCTCGCGGATCACCTCTTCGAGCGCATCCCAGACCTCCGGCCGCATCTTGTCAATCATCCGCTTGGCCGTCTTGATGTTGGTCGTGTAGCCCCGTTCGACGAGCGTCTTCATGACGAAGGGCTTGAAGAGCTCGAGTGCCATTTCTTTGGGCAGACCGCACTGGTGCAGCTTCAGGTGCGGCCCGACCACGATGACCGATCGGCCTGAGTAGTCAACCCGCTTGCCGAGCAGGTTCTTGCGGAAGCGGCCTTCCTTTCCCTTGAGCATGTCGGAGAGGGACTTCAGGGGCCTGTTGGTGGAACCCACGACCGGGCGCGTTCGCCGCCCATTGTCTATGAGGGCATCCACTGCCTCCTGCAAGAGCCGCTTCTCGTGGTTGACGATGCTCTCCGGAGCGCGAATCTCGGTGATCTTCTTCAGCCGGTTGTTGCGGTTGATGATGCGGCGATAGAGATCGTTGAGGTCGGACGTGGCGAAGCGCCCGCCGTCGAGCTGCACCATCGGGCGCAGTTCCGGCGAGATAACCGGTATCGAAGTCAGGATCATCCAGGAAGGATGAGCCTTGCTCGTAAGGAACGCCTCGACGACCTCAAGCCGCTTGATCGCGCGCAGACGCCGCGGTCCGGTTGTATTGTCAATCTCATACCGCAGTTCGCGGAGCATGTCCTCGAGGTCAATCTCCTCGAGCAGGCTCTTGATGGCCTCGCCTCCCATGCCGGCGCGGACGGCCTCGGGGAATGTCTCATCGCCGGTCTGATGGCGTACGGCATCCAGCAGGCGCTCAAGCGCCCGGAACTGGTCTTCGTTGATCAGTTGGCGCTTTTCGAGCTTCTCCAGGAGCTCAACCGCATGGTCAAACTCCTCTATTCGATCTTCGGCGTCACGGCGATCCTGTTCGATGCGCTGTTGATGCTCGCGCCGCTTCTTCCGCACGACATCTTCGTCCCAGTGCTGCAACGGGTCAACACCCTCGGCCGTGTGCTCTGCCACATCCTTGTCGAACTCATCGTTGGCGAGTTCGATCTGCTTCTCCACGTCCTCGCGAACGAAGTCCTTCTCCTTGACGACGGCTTCGCGGATGATATCCATCGCGGACTCGATGCGGGCCTTGTCCACATGCGTCACGATATAGCTCGCGAAGTAGAGAACCTTCTCGATATTGCGCGGCGACATGTCGAGCACCAGCGCGAGCGGGCTCGGAACGCCCTTCAGATACCAGATGTGACAGACAGGGCTTGCGAGCTCGATGTGCCCCATGCGCTCTCGGCGGACCTTGCTGCGCGTGACCTCGACTCCGCAGCGGTCGCAGATGATCCCCTTGAACTTGACCTTCTTGTATCGTCCGCAATGGCACTCCCAGTCCTTGACCGGGCCGAAGATGCGCTCGCAGAACAGGCCGTCGCGCTCGGGTTTGAACGTCCGATAGTTTATGGTTTCGGGCTTCTTGACCTCGCCGAACGACCATTGCTTGATCTGCTCGGGCGATGCTATGCCGATCCTGATCTTCGAAAAAGTGCTCGAATCCGCCACTCTTTCCCTCCCGTCAGATGCCTGACGGCATCAAACGGGGGAACGGACGTGGATGCCCGCCCCCCGACATCATATGCATGCTCTTCGTATGCACCGCGGCTGCCGACACTGAGCCGTGGCTATTCGTCATCACCAAATGTGGCGCTCGACAGCCGTTGGCGCGCCCTGCGCCGGGCCGTCGCGTTCACAGGATCCTCGTTGGGGTTGATATCGTCATCCCGGTCCTTGAGGTCTATCTCGTTGCTGTTGTCATCCTCGACAACGACCTTCAGGCACAGCGATTGGAGTTCATTCATCAGGATCTTGAAGGACTCCGGCACGCCGGGTTCCAGGATCGTGTCGCCTTTGACGATCGCTTCGTATGTCTTGACACGCCCCTGCACGTCGTCCGACTTGATGGTCAGGATCTCCTGCAGTGTGTACGCAGCGCCGTACGCTTCGAGCGCCCATACCTCCATTTCACCGAACCTCTGCCCACCGAACTGGGCCTTGCCGCCGAGGGGCTGCTGGGTCACCAGGGAGTATGGCCCTGTTGACCGGGCGTGGATCTTGTCGTCAACCAGGTGCGCCAGCTTCATCATGTAGATATAGCCGATCGTCACCGGGCTGTCGAACTGCTCTCCAGTCAGGCCATTCCTCAGGTACGTCTTGCCGGTCTTCGGATCCACGCCTGCCCGTGCCCAGGCATGCTCTCTGATCTGCGCAACAAGGGCCGCGTAATCGAAGTCGGCGGGTACCTCGGGCACCGACACCACTCTGGCGGCCGGGGCCTCGTAGTTTTCCTGTTCGGTGTCGCCACCGGAGACAGGATCCGCGGACTCGTCTATCTCGGCAAGCTCTTTCAACACAACCGGGCCACAGAGGATGCGCGCCACTCGCTCCAGCTCTATGGCATCGAGACCACGGAGACACTCCTCGATGGACTGCAGGCGCGCTTCCGATGCCTCGTGGAGCGCTGCTGCAATCTGTTCGAGCCGCTCATCGGGTGGAAGATGCTCGAACCGGGTGCGGAGCTCGTCGTAATCGGGATCCGGAGCGAGGGCAACCGACAAACCCAGCTCCCCGGAGACATAGTCCTCGAGGGTCTGGCGACGCATGTGGGATGCTGTAAACTCCAGCTCGCAGCGGATATCGGCCTCCGTCGAGCCCTCGAATGCCGGGTTGACATAGGAGCAGCCCAGATGATGCCCGGCCAGGCCGAGATGCGTCTCGAGGATTTGACCGATGTTCATTCGCGACGGCACACCCAGCGGGTTCAGCACGATGTCCACCGGAGTGCCATCCGGCAGGAAGGGCATGTCCTCCTCGGGCAGTATCTTCGAAATGACACCCTTGTTGCCATGGCGACCGGCCATCTTGTCGCCTTCCATGATCTTGCGCTTCTGGGCGATATAGACGCGCACCAACTGGTTGACGCCGGCATTCAGCTCATCGGACGTGATTCGCACCAGCTCGCCCTCGCACTTATCGCACGTCGTGCTGTCCGGGCGCTTGCTGAAGTTGTACACCGTCGAGCAACGGTCGCACCGATACTTGAACCGGCTGAAGACCTTGACGTCTACAACTTTGCCCTTCTCACCGTGAGGGACACGGAGCGAGACATCGCGCGTCTCCTCGGCCTTCTTGCCGAAGATCGCGATGATCAATCGCTCTTCAGCCGTCAGCTCGCCCTGCCCCTTCGGCGCTACTTCGCCGACGAGGATATCCTCAGGCCGGACCTCGGCGCCGATTCGGATGATGCCGTTCTCGTCAAGGTCCTTCAGCATATCGTCGCTGACATTGGGGATGTCGCGCGTGATCTCCTCCGGTCCGAGCTTTGTATCGCGCGCTTCCTTCTCGTACTTCTCAATGTGCACCGAAGTAAAGATGTCGTCCTTGACGAGCCGCTCGGAGAGAAGGATCGCGTCCTCATAGTTGTAACCGCCCCACGGCATGAAGGCAACGAGCACGTTCTGCCCAAGTGCGAGCTCGCCTTTGTCGGTGCAGGGACCGTCGGCCAGTATCTGTCCCGCGCGAACCCGCTGCCCGGCGTTGACCAGCGGCCTCTGCGTGATGCACGTGGACTGATTCGAACGCAGCATGTTGATCAGCCGATACCGGTCCGTCTGGCCGCCGAGCGTCTCCACGAGTATCTCGCGAGAGGTCACGCGCGTAACCGTGCCGTCTCGCTTCGCCTTGACGACCGCGTTCGAATCCCGAGCAGCGCGCTTCTCGACGCCGGTCTTGACAAGAGGCCTGCTGGGACGGAGCGTCGGCACGGCCTGCCGCTGCATGTTGGAGCCCATCAGTGCCCGGTTGGCATCGTCGTTTTCCAGGAACGGTATCATGGCCGTCGCCACCGACACGATCTGCATCGGTGACACGTCCATATACTGCACCTGCTCGGGCTTGACCATCGGATACTGGTCTTCGTAACGAACCTGTATCTCGTGCTTCGGCTGACCCATGGCGTCCACAAAGCGCCCTTCAGCGTCCACCCGCTCATTGCCCGGAGCGATGTGGTACTTGTGGTCCTCGTCGGCCGTCATCCAGACGATTTCCTTCGTAACAACGCCGCGGCGCACTCTCCGATATGGAGTCTGGAGGAACCCGTACTTGTCCACGCGCGCGTGCACAGCCATCGAGCCGATCAGGCCGATGTTCGGACCTTCAGGCGTCTCGATCGGACAGATGCGACCGTAGTGCGAGTGGTGCACGTCGCGAACTTCGAGCTTCGCGCTCTGCCGAGAGAGACCTCCAGGCCCAAGAGCAGAGAGCCTCCTCTTGCTTGTCAGCTCCGCAAGAGGATTCGTTTGATCCATGAACTGGCTGAGCTGGCTCGATCCGAAGAAGCTCTTGATGGCCGCCGATACGGGCTTGACGGACAGGATCACCGACGGATTGGCGCTCTCATCAGGCCCAAGCGAAGTCATGCGCTCCTTGGCAACTTTCTCCATGCGCAAGAAGCCCAGACGAAGCTGACTGTGGAGCAGCTCACCCACCGAACGGACCCGTTTGTTCTCAAGATGGTCAATGTCGTCGGTCGAGCCGTAGCCCTGGTCCAGATTCACAATGTATCGCAGGATCTGAACGACATCCTCTCGCGTCAGCGTTCGACTTGTCAGCGGCATCCGCTCACCCGAGCGGCTCGGAAGCTCGAGCTTCTTGCTCATCTTGTAGCGCCCGACCTTACCCAGATCGTAGCGCCTCGGATCGAAGAGATTGCTCTGGAAGAGGCTTCGGGCCGAGTCCGGCGTGACCGGATCGCCCGGTCGCAGCTTCTTGTAGATGTCTATCAGGGCGTCCTGGGCGCTGTTCACCGAGCCCTCGTGCTCGATCGTCGCCTCGATATACCGATGGAGATTGTAGACGTCAATCTCAGGCACTTTGTGCTTGAGGATCGCCGTTGCGGCGGTCTTGTCAATGCGGTGATCGCGCCTCACAAGGACCTTGCCGGTCTTCGGATCGCGAACGTCGGCGGCAAGACGTTTGCCCAGCATGTTGACCGGCGCCAGCGCATCCGGACGAACGGCCTTTGCCTGCCCTGATGCCTCCTCCGATCCTTCCGGCGCTTCGGATACGTCCGCTTCGTCAGTCTCGTCCTCGTACCGCCTCAGCGTCACCCGCTTGCCGAACAGCATGACGATGTCCCGCGTGTTGCCGCATGGGGCAGAAAGCTTGACAACATGGTCGCCGCCGACGCGCGCCTGCAACGTTTCCATGGCGACCCATTCAGTCGTCGGTTCCGAATCTTCCGATCCGGACTGCTCGGCGCCGGCGGATCGGTATGCCATGTTCAGCGCGTCTGCCTCGGCCTCCGTGTCGCAGATGCGGGCGCCTTTGGATCCGATAACCTCGCCGGTCTTGCGCTCAACAACCGCCTCGGCGAGCACCATCGGGAGGAGTCGGTCGCGTACCGGCACCCGATCCTCCCCATCGCCCTCGGTGCGATAGAGCCAGAGATGCTCGCGAACCGCTCGGATGGTCAGTTGAAGGGGCTCGCAAGCGTGGTCGAACGCATTCAGAGCACGCATCAGCGTCGTCAGCGGGAACTTCCTTGCCTGCCCGATCTGAACATTCAGGCAGTCTTCCCGCTGCGTATCGGTCTCGATCTCAACCCAGGCGCCTTCGTTCGGAATGATCCGCGCTTTGTATAGCATGCGGCCCGAGTAGCTCAGGTTTTCGTCGAAGTAGACACCTGGCGACCGCGCCAACTGACTCACCACAACACGTTCGGCGCCGTTGATGATGAATGTGCCCTTGTCGGTCATCAGCGGAAGCTCGCCGAGGTAGACGTCGCTCTCCACCATCTCGCGGTTCGGCTGCCTGACTTCCACCTTCACATGGATAGGCGCTTCGAACGTCATGTCACGCTCGCGGCAGTCCTCGATCGAGTACTTCGGCTCACCGAGCGTAAAATCGTTGAGCGTAACGGATGTATTGCCGGTAAAATCAGTTATTGGGGAAAAGCTCTGGAACAGGTCCGGCAGCCCCTCTTCGAGGAACCACCGGTACGAATCGGTTTGGATCTCGATCAGATTGGGTATCTCGGCGGCATGGGGGATTCGTTTTGAGGCATGCTGAACTTCTCTCAATGGTGGGGGACCTCCTGAGCCAACGCACGAAAAGGTATGATACCGTGCAAGACGGGCCGGCGTCAAGACCGGCGCTGCGGTTTCTTGCCGTCTCATTGACGTATCCAGGTACAGGCGAGCCAACCGGAACCTGAGTGGCGTCTGAGCCTGAAGAGGTCCAACAGGATGCCCATGCAAATGGTCGGCATTATGCTCCTGGCAGTCATCCTCGGAGCGCTCATCGGCCTTGAACGGGAGATACATGGACATCCGGCCGGACTGCGAACGCATATCCTCGTCTGCCTGGGCTCCGCCATCGCCGCCATCGTTTCCATCGAGATCAGTCAGGCGAAAGGCGATCCCGGGCGCGTGGCGGCCCAGGTCGTCGCAGGCATAGGCTTCCTTGGCGCCGGCGCCATCATCAGAGAGGGCGCCAGCATTCGAGGTCTGACCACGGCGGCCAGCATTTGGACCACCGCGATGGTCGGGCTCGCCGCAGGAGCATCGCCCCGAACCGCAGTCGCATCTGTGGTGGCCACAGGCATCATTGTCGTGGTGCTGTGGTGGCTGCACCACATCGAAGGCGTCATCGAAACTCGCGGCACGCGCGGGCGCGCGATCGAGATCGAAACTAACGGTGAGGCCGCCGTCATACCTCGCATCGCAGCATGCATCACCGGGCAGGGCGCGTCCATCCGTGCTTTCGAAGTCGGCGGCAACCACGCTGACGATCGCCGCAACCTGCAGATGACGATCAAACTCGGTCAACACGCGAGCCTCAGCGAGATCATCGCCGAACTCGGGGCCGTTGACGGAGTGCGGTCGGTATCCGTGCGTTGACTTCCCTACCGATGGGTCCCGGCGACTTCGATCTCGCTCAGCATGGCCCACCCACGCCCTCGAGTCACCGTGACGCGCAGGTTCGCTGTCGTTACGGGCTCCGGCAGCGCAATGCGGAACAGCAGCGACCGGCATGCGCGTCCATCCTCGGCAAACCGATGGGCAACCGCATCACCCATGCTGCGCCACTGCCGGCCATCCCACCAGGCCACTTCGATCCGGGCCGGAGCGAAGACCCCATGCAATCCCCCGGCCAGTGTCCACACCGTGACGGATGAGACCTGTTGCGACCCGTTGAGGTCAACCTCGACTGTCCGATCCTCCCTATCTTGCCATCCGGTGACGAGCGCACGGTTCAGCGTGGCTGCGACGACACCGTCGGTCAATCTGACCCCATCGTCCGCGTAGCGGGCGGCGATCTCAGGTGAAGGAGTTGGGTATGGGCGCAGGTCGTACGTGACTCCCTGATCCTGGCTGACATTGGCCCCGTCGGCAAAGATGCGCACTTCGTGGAGCATCAACCATCCCGAAGGACGAAACGCGAGTGTCACGAAGCGCACCGGTTGAGGATCGGGCACGGCGAAGCCGATGACGCCGTCCAGGTCCTCTGCAGAGCGACGTCGAACGACCACGGGAGCTGCGCCGGCCACCCACTTCACGTCGGCAGGCTTGGCCCCTGCCTGGGCCGGAGCAGGTGGCGGTTTCGTCTGTGACAGCAGCAGCGCGGATTCGGCAGGCCAGTTCACAGCGCCATGCGAACCGCCCTGACAGCTCACCTCGACACGGTCAACGCGACGCGGAATGCCGAGATCGAAGGCGATCGAGACTGCGGCCGACGTCCATCCAACCGACTTGCCCTCGCCAAAGCCGGCAGTCGGCTCGACACCATCGGTCAGCTTGCTGCCTTGATCGTCGTACACGCCCTTCGGACGATCTTGGAACGTGTATCGGCAGCCGAGCGCAGCATGGGTTCGTGGCGACTCAGACTCAAGGGACTCCACAGTAATCCGCGCCGACTTCATGGGAAACGCGGCGCGCCCGTGTGTGCGAATGCGGAGTGCGGAGGCTCGGCGCCCTATCGGCACGGTAATGACCTGGCGATCCCCTGCTATCTCATCGAAGCCTGATCGGATCGCCCAGCCCCCCGGCTCCCACGCGGCCTGGTCCGGAGGCCGAATGAGCGCTTCCAACACCCCGCGCCAAGCGACACCAGATGGACCGTCGAGGAACGCGTCGAGGCGCGAGACATGCCGAGCGGGTTCGATGGCTGCCTCCCATCCCTCTGAACTTCGCCGGAACTTCAGCGCGGGGTTCGGATCGGAAACACGGCGGCCGCGAATGTAATCGGCCAGAGCATTGTAGAGATTGCGCGCCACGGGAGCGCTCGATGCGGCCAGGCGCTCAACGGTGTCGGTGCTGAGGAAGTAGGCCATGGCCGAGGGCTGATAGCCGAGCCGCGTCGGGCTGCCATCGGCGAGGTAGTGCAGGAATGCGAATCGGTCCGCTTCGCTCTCCAACACCGATCCAGCCTCCATCTCCATCCCGAGACCATGGCGTCGTGCCAGGTCCGCGGCAACGGCAAGTCGGTTGCGTCGCACAGCACCGCCATGCGTCCACGAGTGGAATGCATAGTTCGGCTGAAGAAATGCAACGTCGAAGCCGGCCTCTCGCCACCGGTCAAACCCGGGCGCTCGCCACCACGGAATCCAGGCGAACTTGAGTCCGGCCCGGTGGACCACGTCGCTTACCGCCGAAACCCGAGGCTCGTCGCCGGCGGGCATTTCCTCGCGCATCCAGTAGATGCCCCACAGGTGCAGATGGCGGAAGCCAGCCCGTGCGAAGCGTCGCTTGGCCTCCGTCACGTACCACTCGGCTGCTTCACGCACCCCGGCCAACGAGGAAAGATCGGGGGACGATCGGTCGGGAAGGGCGCCAAACGACCGAACGGCCGCGTTCGGATACGGCATCGTGAGCACGACCTGTCGCGGACGCTTCGGCGAGCCGAGGGAGCGCGCCGCGATTTCGACAGCCTGATCCAGCGCATGGAGGTCTCGTCCGGGAGCGAACCAGGTATCGAGCTGGTGTTCCCAGTCGGAACGTGTCGTCGGCCCGTCATCCGTGCGGACACCCGATCGCGCCGTGAAGTGCAGGAAAAGGAAGGCGTCGAACAACCAGGCTCGGGGAATGCCCCCGTCCAGATGGGCCACGTAAGGCAACAGATCCTGCGCCGACCTGACGTTGCGCTCGTACACAAGGGCGCAGTGATGGAAGCCGACACGCCCTGGCGCTGGCAGATCGGCACGGCACCGGGCGACACCGGCCGCCATCGCCGCCCAGCATGCTGCGGTGATGAGCGCCGAGGACAACCACGCGTCGAGACGGGATCGGGTCTTAGTGCTGCCCCTCGCCCTGCCCTTCCATCTCACCGATGTGGATATCAATGTCCTTACGGTCCTCGATCTTTGCGATCCTGCCGTCACGGATCCACACGATCCTGTCCGAAACGTCGAGCATCTTGAGGTCGTGCGTTGCCGAGATGATCGTAACGCCTTGCTCGCGGTTGAGCCGCTTCAGCAGTTCGATGATCTCTTTGCCGGTGTTCAGGTCGAGGTTGCCGGTCGGTTCATCGGCAAGGATGATAGAAGGGTTGTTCGCGAGAGAACGGGCTATGGCGACACGCTGCTGCTGGCCACCGGATAGTTCGGATGGCTTATGATGGAGCCGCTCGCCCAGGCCGACGAGGTTGAGCAGCTCAATCCCGCGCTCGATGCCGTCATCCGTGCTCATTCCGGCGAAAACGGTCGGCAGCGTCACGTTCTCCAGGGCCGTCATCACGGGGATGAGGTTGAACGTCTGGAAGATGTAGCCGATCGTGTGGCAGCGCAGATAGGCAAGCTCCTGAGCATCGAGCTGAGCCATGTCCACATCGTTGATGAACACGCTCCCGCTGCTGGGCTTGTCAAGTCCGCCTATCGCGTTGAACAACGTGGATTTCCCAGAGCCGGAAGGGCCCATGATGGAGATGTACTCGCCCTTGTACACGTCAAGGTTCACGCCGTTCAGGGCTTTCAGCGTCTGATCGCCCATGGTGTATTCCTTGACCAGGTCTTTGGTTCGAACGACGTACTCATTTGCCCTCATGTACGCGGCCCCTTTCTAGATCTCAACGCGCAGCGCCGCGGCAGGCGGCATTTGCGCCGCGCGTATGGCAGGCAGGATTGTAGCGACAAACGTCAAGACCGTGCCGACAAGCACGGAGACGCCGAGAAGCTCCACAGAAGCCAGCCAGTAGGCCGCTCCGAACACCTCAAGACCATCCGTTATGAGCCGTATCAGCGATATGACGGCCCATCCGAGCAGGAAGCCGATTACCGATGACAGGAAGCCCAGGAAGCTCGCCTCGATGAAGAACAGCTTGACTACCAGCCCATCGAGGGCCCCGAGGCACTTCATGGTGCCGATCTCCTTGTATCGCTCGGTGACCGACATGAGCATGGCGTTGGTGATGCCCACCGTGCACACGATGAGCGCCATGATGGAGAGCCACTTCAGGCGCATTTCTGCGGCCTGGGTCTCCGCCTTGTCGGCCGACAGGGAGTTCACCTGACGGATGTCCTCAGGCGTCGGCTTCAGCGTCCCCGCAGCGATCGCGTCGCGCTTCGCCTCAATCACCTTCCTCTGAATGGCGCTGAACTCGCCCGACATGCGCACCGACGTGAAGAAGGCGATGCCCAGGAATATGCCCGCGGCGGTAATGAGCGAGCGCCAGAAGCGTATCTTGATGCTCTTGAAGGCGATCTCGATGGCCTTCGTCATGGGAAGCTTGACCTGCCGGTGCATGCCGGCGCGCCCCTTGCCCGACTGCTCATTAGCAGCGCTCATCGTTGTGCTCCCCCTCGCCGATAGAAACCTATGAAACGGCGCTCAGCCAGCATCTGGAGATACCGGCCTACGGACGCTTCGACTTCGGCCCGGTTCATCTTGTAGTGCCTTACCATGGACGTGACGATCGCGTCAACTGTATTGCTGCCGTCGCACATCTTCCATACGAATGTACCCACTTCATCCAGTTGAACCCGCCGGGTCTCCGGCAGATGCACGATGAATGCCACGGCTCGGGCGAACCGGTCTTTCCTGTACGGTATTGTAAGTTCGGCCTCACCGGCGGCGTTCTCCTGCCACTCGATCGCATCATTCCGGACAGGCCGCAGCCGCATCATCGCGCCACGGTCGCCAACCTGCCGGGACCTTACGAAGGGCAGATACCTCGCGGCCAGATACTGAAGACGCTCGCCTAGTGGCACTCGCATCGCGCCACCAGATCGCCCAGCACAACCGCCGCGTGCATCGGCATCCATGTCTGAATCACATACAGCTTGTTGGTTTCGTCGCATTCCCAGGCACAAGCCTCATACCGCAAGGCAGGCCGCAGTGAAGGCAACGCATCCTTGTACGCCGCGGCTACTCCGAGGAGGCCGCGCACGCGTCCACTTGCCTGTGTCGCCGCATGCCCGTTCGCCTCAACCTGCTTATACTGTGCTTGATGCCGTCCGGCCTCGCTCGTCTGGCCGAGCCATTCCTGCACCGTGAACTTCTTTCTCGCCACGTTGGCGAGACCCCAGCGTTCAAAGACGATCCGGCCGAGACGCCTGTGCGCGAACTCCAGCTTCATATAGCCGGACAGAAGCTTGTGCGACCGCAGCACATAGCCGTCGGGCACGGCGACGACCAGGTCGAACAGCCCCCATACAGTCCAGGGCTCGTCGGGATGGTCGCGCATGTCTCCAAAGATGCTCGCGGCCACATCCCCTACCGGATCCTTCGGCCGTCCGACAACCTGGGCAATGACGGTCCGATGACAGACAGAGCAGTACCATATCTTGCCCTGACCGATCCCTCCGCCCGTCCAGGAGAAATGGAGCGTGCTTCGTTCGCCGCCCGCTTCCGTTGTCGGCGGCTTCACTTTGCACTCGAAGCTGTGACGCTCTTTCTTCGCACGCTTGGCCGTCTCTTTCAGATAGGCATCCAGCAGAGGCCGCAGGTCCGGAACTCCGTCGGTCTGCTCGGGCTGACGCCGAAGGCCTTGAACCAATCGAGCGATCATATCCGCGGGCGATCTCGGGCTCCTTGCCGTCCTGTCGGCCCACTTCACCTGAAGGAACATCGTTCCGGGCGAATCGACCTTCAGGTATCCATTCGAGCGGTCCGTCGAAACGCCCGTAACGTTCCAATCGGCCGGCACAGTAAAGCGAATGCCATCCCATCCGACGAGTGACCGTGTATCCTCCCGATTGGTGCGTCGTGCCTTTGGTGCCATCCAGCTCCATCTCGTGCGCGCACATGCAGCGCCGGCTCACTCTCCCGCCGCCCGATCCAAAGCCATCCGGCAGCCGCCTCCGGCGTAACCGATCCAGTTGCCCCGCCGAAATCGGCGATCCTTGCCAACCCTGGCTACGTGACGGCCCGGGACCGGCATATGGTCCGGCGTCGCCGACACGTTGTGCCCGATCTTCGCGCAGTCAAACACGAGGGGCGTCGTATCCTCGTTGGTCAGCTTGTTGCGCTCGACACCGCACGCAGCCACGTCCGCTCCGTAGCCCGAGCCTCCCGCGTCGCGATCGAGGACCGGGCAACGTCGGTACTCTGAAAGGACATAGGGCTCAACCGACATCTCCCATCGTCCAGTGGGCGGGTAGCGGGCATCATAGTCGTCCGCATACAGATTCCAGCCGCGCACCATCATATGAACGTTCTGTCGGCACGCGACGGACCGGCCGACGGCCTGATACGGCCGCATCGCCTGTCCCGCAAGCCATACCACCCCGTACAGAATCGAGACTATCAGGGCTCCCGACAACACGGATCGTACGATCCATTGCTGCCCGGCCGGTTCTGCAAGTCCCATCCGTCGCCGCCCCTAGCGACGCCTGCCACTGGCGTCAAGGGGCATCCAACGCTTCGACATGTCCATCAAGATAAACGGCGTTGTTCTTTCCATTGTGTCGCCCCGGCCTGGGCAGGCTCGTGAACGCATCGTTCGCGTTTCGATCGAGCGTGGCGGAGTCGTAATGCAGCGGCGTCGTTTCCGGACGCGCAGCCTCGCCTGCAGCCGTTGAGCCCACGTCCCGGTTCATCGCGTATCCGTGCTTTCCCGAGGCTGCGTCGCCGACCGCCGGACACCGCATCGCACTATCGTCGCCGACGTACTCCGATATCCTATCCATCCACACATCTGCGGGCGGCAGCATATCGTCCCAACTGTCGGCATAGAGGCGCGAGGCCGTGTACAGCTTGCGCAGGTTGTCCGGGCAGCCTCCTGTGTCACGCGCTGCCGTCTCCGGCTCCGTGCGAAACTGGCCCAACAGCGACCATACCGGCCCGAACTGATAGCCGGACCAGCTCGTCCCAGCAGCCAGCACCACCAGGGCCGCGGCCATGTAGCTCCGCTTGCCGGCCGCACACAAGCCACCTGCAACCAGTCCGCCGGATATCACCGGTGCAAGGAACAGAAGTGGCCCAAGGGCAACCGTCGTGCCCGACACATTTACCGACTGCCCTGAAAGCCACCAGAGAGCGCCCGTCCAGAGAAGCGCAGCCACGATGGCGGCGGCTATGGCGCCCTCCCGCGCCCCGCGCCCTCCAATCCACGATGCGGCTGCCGGGCCGATGATCGGTACGAGCGCCAGCGGCACCGACAACACCGCAGTGCGTGCCAGTGCTGTCGGCATAGGTACGGTTCTCTGGTTCATCTGGCGATCGGACCCGCCCCTTTCGCTCACCGCTAGAACGGCAGGTAGTTGACCGATTTCGCGATCAGCGACAGGGCGATGGATGCCATGGCGATCAACCCGGTCCCGCACGCAAAGCCGGCAAGAAGCACCGGAGCATAGTTGCGCCACTGCTCGACGCCGAACCTCGTCGCGAAATACCGACGGCCAAGCCATGCGCCGATGAATGTCGGGATGATGTCGGCCGGCCAAGCTCCGACTCCACCCACCATGCCGTAGAACAGCAGATGAGGCAGCTTCAGCAGAGACACGATCGCGCCATACATTCCCAATCCGGCCGCCATGCCCCACAGGATTCGTCCGGCATTGATCCCCTCAAGCACCCACTTCGGCCCATCCGGCTTGTTGATGGTCTGGAACATCGCCTGGAAGGTCGCGACGAGCGGCCAGAAACGCTGTGCGTAGGGATGCTGCGACGATGGTATCGCGCCCGTATGCCAGAAGAACGCCCAGAACACGAACGATGCCGTCAGGAACACGGGCAGGACGAAAAACTCTACCTTGACAATGCTGGTGAACTTCGTGCCCGTCAGTTCGACCTCACGGAACCGTTGCGCGAGCGGTCCATAGTCAGCCAGCGGGATCGGCGCGTACCAGATATCCACATGCGGGTAACCGCTCTTCATGATGGATGCCTCGCGGAGGAATGGGAACGATACACCCGCTCCGGTCAGCCCCATCATCCGCGCACTGATGAAGGAGTTGATCGGCGTCCAGATGAGACCGAAGAAGATCAGCAAGCCCCACGGGAACTGCCCGCCGTGGCCGTTGACCTGCAGCAAGTACTGCGTGAGTACTATGTAGAAGCAGGTGATTACGAACCAGACACCCAGCGGGAACCAAATGCTGATATCGCCGCGTCCCTTGGGCACCTGCGAGAACAACCCGCGCCCCTTGGTCTGGTGGCGATATTGTGAGAGCGCCTTCACAACCTGCACGATGCCGATCAGGGCGACGGCGAGCTGCAGACCGATGCCTATGGACATCCAGAACTTGATGTCCGTGATCAGCCTGGTATTGATGGCGTCCATGCCGCGCGTCCAGCCGTTGGTTGACGCCGACCCGAACGCGCCCAGACCATAGAGGATTGTTGGCCCCGGAAACACCTTGCAGAGCAGACTGCTGATCAAGCTCCCTAACACAATCGGGTACGGCAAGACAAAGCCGACGAGCACTCTGCCCAGATCACCCGACAGGCCGGTCAACGCACCGGGCAGGATGGTCTCGGTGCTCGGCGTCAGGTCAAAGAACGGGATCGGTATGAGCTGCATCGCCTTGTTGAACACCACGCCGGTGAACACCGGTATCCCGACGTAGAAGAAGCCGAAGACGAGGCCCATCACGGTGCCGATGGAGAAAACCCGCCAGCGCCAGGACTCCTCTTTGCTTGCCGCCTCAGCCAGAGCCGTCGCGCCGGAGGCTGCAACGGGAGCCATGGGGAACGGGAGCTGCTCGACATCGGACGTAACGCGGAAGAGCACATAACCCATGCTCATCCAGTTCAAGCGGCCCAGGACCTCGCCGACAATGAGCAGAAGGATTGGCACGAACCAATGCGGGTGCAGGAACGTGCGCTGCGTAAGCGCTGCAGAACCTGCGGGAGGAACTACCCAGTTCGGGATCTCGTTCGCCACTAGACCGGCTTGCGGGGCCTGGCGGAAGTACTGGTTCCAGATCAGGTACCCAAACGGACCTCCTGAGATGCCCCGGTCAGCCAGCAGGAGGCTCGAGAGCATAGCCGCGACATAGTAGAGGATGTAGATTTCCTGCCGTTTCATCGGCAGGAACGATCGCCGCATGACTTCCGAGAAGAGAACAATCGTCACCCATTCGGCGGCGGCGCCAAGCCCTTGACCGGCCACAAGGCCCAGGTAGAGAGCGCCCGGGAGCATGATGAAGCCGACAAACAGAGCTCCGACAATGGTCTTGCCGGTGAAGCCTTCCTCGAACTGGATCTGCTGCAGCTCGGCGCCCTCTTCGACGGACGCCTCTTCCACGTTCGCTCTGGCTCGCGCAATATCGTCAATAGCCAAGCGCTGAGTCCTCCCTCTTGTCCCCTTCGCCGATCACGCTTCGCCGTCTGCGCCGTGCCGGGCCAGGTTCCGAACCTGCCTCATCATTCGGCTGCCGCTGCCGGCGCCCCGATCGGGCCGCCGGCAGGATTCTCGGATGCTTCTTGCCGGTGAACCAGATAGCGCTCGCGATCTCCCTGCTTCAACGTGCGCCAGATGAGGAACTGCTTGCGCAGCGTATTCAGGAACCGTCGGTTGACCCGCTTCCAGTTCGATATATCGCCGCTCTCGCGATGGATGACGACCCGTATCTCAAAGACGTCGGCCATCGTCGTCGGGCTCGTCTCGATCATCACTCTCTGGCTGACGCCCAGGTCAAATGGGGCCAGCCAGGTCATACACCGAATCCGGTACACATGGCCCTTGCCGGACGATGCTGCCGCACCTTCGGCCGCGGGGAGGTCCACCTCCTGTTCTTCGGTCTCCACATTCTGGGTGACGAAGTCGCCGATGCTGTACTCCTCGTAAGCCGCGAACCACTCCGCCAGGAAGCTGTTCAGCCCCGTCGCCTGCTCCCCTGTCACCGAGAAGGGCAACGGAATGGCCCAGGCGTCGCCGTCGGGCTCAGGAACGCGCCATGTTCGGTCAATGGCGGGAGTCGCCACCTCGGCTGCTTTGCGTGCAGGATAAAGCGTCGAGAGAAGCACGACGCCGACCACCACAAGGGTGGTCAACACAGCCGAGACTGACGAGAAGTTGAGATAGAGGCCCTGGAACCAACCGGTATATACGAGGACTTTGGTTGCCAACTGGCCAAGGAGGTATCCCGCTACCGACCCGAGTATCGCGTAGACGAGCGCTTCGGCGATGAACAGCATGCCGATGTGCGCCGGTGCCAGACCGATGGACGAGAAGATATGGATTTCTTTGACACGCTCGAACACCGAGCCGAGCATGGTATTGAGTACGATGAGTGCGGCAATGAGCACAGGGAAGAACACAAGCTCGAGGCCCTTGCTCGATGTCGCCGCGATCGAGGAGTAACGCTCAATCGAAGGCTTCAGGTTCGGGTCCGACGGGATGCGGCCGGCGTAGAGATTCAACCCCAGGCGATGCATCAACGGCCCAAGCGTCTCGGTCACCTTCTCCGCGTCGCCGAAGTCAATCCCGATCGAACGCAGCTCCGCGCCAAGGTTCGTCGCAGTCTGGAACGGCACGAAGAACACCGAGTCGGGCTCCAGGTGCGTGTACTCACGGAACCCGGTTTCGCCGCCGCCCCTTCCCTGCCGCGTCAGCTTCTGCATGAGGATGAAGTCAACCGGCGTGAGGGGCTCACTGTCGAGGTCCAGGACCCTCTTCAGACGCTGAATGTCGAATATGCCGACGACCGTGTAGTCAACTCCGGCATACGAAACGGTGGCCTTGCCGACATCCTCAGGCTCAACGCGAAGCGAGGCCGCAATGACGTCCGGCAGGATCACCGAATAGACATCGTCGGGCTCGAACCAGCGCCCGGCGATCAGGGCCTCCTGCGGCCGTGTGACCCGTGCTTCCTGCGGTGTCAGCCCGACCAGAGCCTTTGCGTCGTACTGAGCGTTGCCGCGCTTGATCGTCAGGAACGACTGCTCGCCAAGCTGGGTCCCGAAGAACCATGAGCGCGGCGCGACGGCGTTCTGCTTGCCGTATTCGTCAGCCAGGAGACGGAAGGCCGGCTCCTGCAGTTGATCCCACATGGCGGTGCGGATCATCAAGCCATTGTACCGGGGCTTTCCGGGCGCCGGCACCTGATTGAACCGCATGGTCTGAACGACCGACGTGAACGACAGCACGGTGAAGGTCAGCAAGACCAGGGTGATGCAAGTGAGAATGGTCCTGGCTTTCCTCCGCCGCATGTTCGAGATGCCCAGGTTGAAGGCAGCCAGAGCAACGGACACGCGGCCGATATCGGCCCTGTGGACGCCGCTCACCTGCTGGTTCATCTGTTTGAGCTGTTCCTCGAACTTGCCCGTGATCAGCGCGATGACGATGCTCGACAGCGCCCCCATCACAAAGGCCAGCAAGACGATCACCGGGTTCATGGTAATGTCAAACGCCGGATGCACCTGAGAGAACACAGCGAAGATGAGGAGGAATATCACCGCAGCGACCATCAACTGACGCTTCAGGTCATACGACCCGAAGAGGAGCCGCTCCATGAAGTACGCGAACGGAATCAGCAGGGCCAGGTAGAACAGCACGCCCTGCACCACATCAACGGCGGTCTTCTGGACGTCGGGATACGCGCGGGAGGCATAGCCCCAGGCGGCCCTGCTCTCGGCGTCGAACCGCTCCCAGTTCTTCTCGTTCTGAGCCTTCTCGGCTCGTGCGATGGCCTGTCTGCCAAGCTCGTGGAGGCGGTCAATGCCTTCGTTGATGATGCGGTACTTGGCGAGGCGCTTGATGCGGAAGTCGTCAAGCCGCCAGATGTCGCGAGCAACATGGAGCGCTGTATGGTAGATCGCGCCTCCTCGGGCTATCTCGCGGGCAGGGTCGTATTTGTCGAGGGTCACCTTGCCCCTGAGCTCGGCGTCTTGAGCCTGGCTCGGATCGCCGCCGACAAGGTAGCCACGGCCCTCGGGACGCTCCTTGTCGGGGTTGATTAGGAGCAATCGTGTCGCCCCCGGCCCCGCTCCCATCAGGATCTTCAGGCGTGTGCCGGGCTGCGAGAAGATCACAGCAAGGTCCTCGACATACGAGCCCACGAGGCCAGGGTCCTGTGGGTCTATCGCATAGCCGAACATGCGCGGCTCGCCGTTGGTGTCTCCATCGAGCACGTCAATGGATACGAGCGCGCGCAGAGACTGCTGGTCCACCAGATCGAAGATCGAGGTGGGCACACACCGGAAGAGGATGACGGAAACCTCTTTGCGGGCCGTTGTCACCTGAACATCGAGCGGCATGAACTTGGCGCCCGTCACACCGAGATCCGGAGCGAAGTTGATGCCGCCTTTGTCCGGGTTGGGAATCATCCTGCCCGTGGGCGAACTTGTGTTCGGGTCTATCTCGGGTACTTCGTCGCGGTAGTCAAGATGATATGCCGCCACCCGCGTCACCGCATTGCCGCCGAAAGCGGTCAGCGGAGCGACCCCTCGGAACTCGAATACGTTCTTTTCGTTCGTTGCCGCCTCATCATAGACGCCCTGGATCATATTCCCACGCACGCCCATGTAGCTCTTGGTGCGGTTGCGGATCACGGCCAGTGAGCCGGCAAGCAACGGATCGGCATAGGCGATGAAGCTCTTGCGCGGGTTGTAGATCGTCAGGCGGCCACGGAGCGTGGCAAAGCCCCCCTGCAGGGCCATGCGGGACCAGTTGGACGGCTCAGTGATCGGCATACGCTGAGCATTGACATCGCCGGGCTCGTTCGTATCACGGGTGATGTGATAGAACTCGCAGACAAGCAGCTTGGTCTGGAACGAGACGTTGGCTATGTTCACCCGGTCTGCCGTATCGAACGGCGTGTCCACGAGAGCGCGCGAATCGTCCACCGAGGCGAACGTGACTCCGTTGCCTTGCGCCATGGTGACAACCTCGGAGTCGAATGCGGGCTTGCCGGGAATGTGGTTGCGCCAGTTCTTGCCGTCAACCGGATTGACGCCGTCCGCGAACACCTTCTTGGAGTCGAACCCGAGCACATTGCCGATCTTGTCGGCGTTCTCCCGACACACACGGGCGATGTCCGAGAAGCGCCCCTGAATGTCCTCGCGGAAATCGTAAAACCACCCTTTGTAGAAGATGCCGAGGCCCCGAGTCTGGCTGCTCAAATCCAGCCCCGCCCAGAGGTAGATGGTGTCACGCTCCCTGAGGGGCTTGTCGCGCGGCTGCATGTAGAAGAGCACATTGACGCCGAGCATCACGACGACGAGCGCCGCAAGGACCCACGAGCCGACATTCATGCGCTTGCCGGTCTCGGGGTTCCGAACCCTGACGCGACTGAGCAGCCAGATCACCAGAACGGCGAGGATCAGCCCCAGCCAGAATGACGTCCTGCCGGCGTACTCCTTGGCCACCGCCTTCTCGGCCAGCGTGGGCCGACCCCACGCGTCAATGTGCGCGTTCAGAAACTCCCGAATGCCCTGGAGGGCCTGGAAGTGCGCGCTGGTGGCAACGAAGTACATGCTCCGCTTTGGCGGATTCACCTTGAAAACGCGCGCGATTTCGAGAAGGCTCGCGATGCCGCACGCCGACTCCGCCCCGGGCGCCAGGGCAGGCACCACCGAAATCGAGTCGAAGTAGCCCTGGACGACGATGATCTGCTCGCGCAGCTTCGGGTCGGTGCCTGTGATCTTGCCGAAAATGCACGACGACTCGCGCCCCTCCCACGGCATATCGCATTTCACCGTGCACTCGGGCGCCGTCTCGCCTGCGGCAAGAGCCAGGATGGCAGGGGCGTCGGAGCGACTCAGCCAGAATCTGGGGATGGAAATCGGGATGGAGACGAACTTCGCTTCGGCCTCACCGCGCATCGAGGTGTCCGGGGCGACAAAGACGACGGCTTTCGCGCCGAGGCGAGGAGCGTTGAGCCACTCTGCCCGGCTGTTGAAGTCAACGAGAACGATCGCCCCCTCGACGTCCTTACCGTTGAAGTTCGAGAGCTTGCCGTCGCCCACATAAATGAGTCTGCCGGTAATGCCGTTGGGAGGCAGTTGCGAGGTGCGGACCAGATTGGGCCAGAGACCATGGACTCGTTTGGTGACGCCGCCCACCGTGATGGAAGCGCCGCGATCAACCGGCACCGTCACAGGGAACTTCATGACCTTGATGTCCTCAAGGCCAATCTCACGGAACCGGCGCTCGACGTACTCGGCCGCCCGCGCATCGCCTTCGTACCCTGCGACACGGGACCCGAACGAAGCAAGGGTCCGCACGGTGTCGGCAATGTTGTCGGGATTTACTGCTGCAGACAGCTTACGGTAGTTGTCCGGATCTTCCGTTGCGGCACGGGTGCCCATCGAGAAGAGCAACGCAACAGCAGCCAAGACCCACGCTCTGCGTGACTGTGACAAGACCCGGGCATGCAACATCCGTGCGTTCCTTTCCAGATACCGTCGGCCGATTGCGGCACAACCTTGTGAGGCGAGGGGCATACACGCGCGTCCGTATCATAACACACGGCTAACACAAATGGCAACTGCGCGCGTTGCGTCACCGCCAACACGTTCCTCGACCCTCCATATCGCTCCTGAACGCGCCTCCCATCCTCCTCCTTTCCGCACCCGCAAAGCCGCAGCGGTCATTTTGGCGGAGCGTATTGACAACCTACATATGGTGGTGTTACTATGCCGCTCGCCACAATATCTAGTGGTCGGAACAAGGGATACGCTGTATGCGTTGCCCGTTTTGCGGCTCAAGTGAGGACAAAGTGCTCGACTCGCGCGAGGCCCCGGACGGTACGAGCGTTCGGCGGAGGCGCGAATGCAAGGCATGCGGCCGGCGGTTCACCACGTTTGAGCAGATTGAACAGATGGAGTTGTTCGTGGTGAAGCGCAGCGGTCGGCGTGAACCATTCGACCGAGTGAAGGTGCTGAAGGGGATGCGGATTGCCTGCGCCGGCCGCCCAGTCAGCTCCGAACAGCTCGAGAGCACGGTGGCCGATATCGAGCGCATGCTGCTGAACCGGCTCGAGCGTGAGGTCGCGTCCGCCGTGATCGGCGACATGGTCATGGAACGTTTGCGCGTCATAGATCAGGTCGCGTACGTTCGGTTCGCATCGGTGTACCGGCAGTTCGAAGATGCTACCCAGTTCCGCGAGCTCGTCAAGAACCTCAGGAAGCGCTGAGGTGAGGCGGCGGTTCGCTGTGAGTCTTCTTGGACCCCAGCCTTGCAGCGTACATGCGTAAAGACAACGCTCCGGCGGGCCGGATCGAGGGTCCGCTCGGTTGCATTATTCAAGGAAGGATCGCCAAGCGATGACCGATGACCATGCCGGCGTGGTGGCGGACGCCCCGCCACTGAGCGACTCCGTAGAGCGAGCTTCGAAGCCCGCCGCGAGTGCCGCGAAGGTTCGCAACGCCCCGAGCGGCCTCACAGTTCAGCGCCACTATACGCAGCCCGACACCGACGTCTGGGATACCGTCGAATGGTCAACACGCTCCGCCGTCATCACCAGCGAGCGTGGCGAGACTGTATTCGAGCAGCACGACATTGAAGCGCCGGCATCGTGGAGCCAACTGGCCGTCAACGTCGTGGCTTCCAAGTACTTCCGAGGCCATCCCGGCAGACCCGATCGAGAGTCGTCCGTTCGCCACCTGATCCGAAGGGTTGCCTATACGATCGCCGACTGGGGAGCCCGCGACGGTTACTTCGCGTCCGAAGAGGATCACGCGGCGTTCCGAGATGAGCTCACCCACCTCCTGCTGCATCAGCGAGCCGCCTTCAACTCCCCGGTCTGGTTCAACGTCGGCCTCTCGGATCAGCCCAAGCCCCAGTGCTCGGCCTGTTTCATCAACTCCGTTGACGACACCATGGAGAGCATCCTGACCCTCGCCAAGACCGAAGGCATGCTTTTCAAGTACGGCTCAGGAACCGGCACCAACCTCTCCACCTTGCGCTCGTCGCAGGAGCGCCTCCAGGGCGGCGGCACCGCTTCGGGGCCCGTCTCGTTCATGCGAGGCTATGACGCATTCGCGGGCGTCATCAAGTCAGGAGGAAAGACCCGCCGAGCCGCCAAGATGGTCATCCTTAACATTGACCATCCCGACATACGCCATTTCATCACCTGCAAGGCCGACGAGGAGAAAAAGGCCTGGGCGCTCATTGATGCCGGCTACAACGGCAACTTCAATGTACCCGGTGGGGCCTACGACAGCGTCAGCTACCAGAACGCCAACCACTCCGTACGCGTCACCGACGACTACATGCGTGCCGTTATCGAAGACGGCCAGTGGTCCACTCGTTACGTGATGACCGGCGACCGGGCCGAAACCATGCGCGCCCGCGAGCTCATGGACGCCATGGCGGAGAGTGCATGGATATGCGGCGATCCCGGCATCCAGTACGACACGACGATCAACCGGTGGCACACCTGCAAGAACACGGATCGCATCCACGCCAGCAACCCGTGCTCCGAATACATGTTCCTCAACGACAGCGCCTGCAATCTGGCCTCGCTGAACTTGATGAAGTTCCGCTTGCCTGACGGCAGTTTCGATGTCGAGGCTTTTCGGCATGCGTGCCGCATCATCATCACGGCGCAGGAGATCATTGTCGGCAACGCAGGGTATCCCACACCAGCGATAGAGCGCAATAGCCATGCGTTCAGGCCCCTCGGCCTTGGCTACGCGAACCTCGGTGCGCTTTTGATGGCATCGGGGCTGGCCTACGACAGTGACAAGGGTCGCGCACTCGCCGCAAGCATTACCGCAGTCATGACCGGCGAGGCTTACCGGCAGTCCGCCATCATTGCCCGAGACTGCGGCGGCCCATTCGCCAGGTACCAGGAGAACCGCGCTCCATTCATCGAAGTCATCCGAATGCATCGGCAGGCTGTTGACGACATCGCGGACGACGTCTGCCATGCCGCCGGCGCTCAGCACATCAAGGAAGCGGCGCGAGATTGCTGGGATGCAGCGCTGGAGATCGGCGGAGTCTGCGGCTTTCGGAATGCCCAGGCAACTGTCCTCGCTCCAACCGGCACGATCGGGTTCATGATGGACTGCGACACCACCGGAGTGGAGCCCGACATCGCCATCGTGAAGTATAAGTCGCTGGTTGGCGGCGGCATGATCAAGATCGTCAACAACACCGTCCCCGAGGCGTTGGCGAAGCAGGGATACACACCCGAGCAAGTCCGTGACATCATCGCGCACATTGAGCGCACCGACACCATCGAAGGCGCACCCCATCTGTCGGATGCCGACCTGCCCGTGTTCGATTGCGCCTTCAGGCCGGCGAGCGGAACGCGAACGATCGCGTGGATGGGCCATGTGCGCATGATGGCGGCCGTCCAGCCGTTCCTCAGCGGGGCCATCTCGAAGACGGTCAATATGCCCAACGAGGCCACACCCGACGATATCCGTCAGGTCTACATCGAAGGCTGGAAGCTGGGGCTCAAGGCCATCGCCATCTACCGTGATGGGTCCAAGCGAACCCAACCCCTATCCACGCGCAAGAGATCTGATCCGTCCGATCCGTCCGGCTCGTCCAAACCGGACATCACCGCGGAGGATATCCGAGCGGCCCAACTGAAGCGGCACAAACTGCCCGACGAGCGCCGCTCGATCACCCATAAGTTCAGCATAGCCGGCCATGAGGGCTATATCACCGTCGGGATGTATGACGACGGACAGCCGGGCGAGATATTCCTGACCATGAGCAAGGAGGGCTCGACCATCTCGGGCCTCATGGACACCATCGCGACCATGACATCGCTGGCGCTGCAATACGGCGTCCCCCTGAGCACTCTGGTCAACAAGTTCGCTCACATGCGGTTCGAACCGTCGGGCATCACGCCCAATCCTGAGATCCGCTTCGCCAAGTCCATACCGGACTACATCTTCCGATGGCTCGGAACGAAGTTCCTGCCAAAGGACGATCAGCCGCCGTCCGAGGAGCATTCATTGAACGGGCTCGCCAACGGTATCGGGCCATCCCGAGACGGCACAAGCGCTGCCCCGGAAGACGCCTACGTCTCGCGGGAGCGAGAGGTCTTTCAGCTTCAGGCCGATGCCCCGGCTTGCTCGGAGTGCGGAGCCTTGATGGTGCGAAACGGCGCTTGCTACAAGTGCCTGAACTGCGGCTCGACCTACGGATGTTCCTGATGGAATGCCCGACCTGAACGATCCACTTCTTTGCCGGTGAGGAGTGCGCGCACATGCTCAAGATCGTAGACGTACACCTGTCCGAGTCCGTGAACGGTGAGTACCTGGTCCTCCAGAACCATGGGCTCACCACGATCTCGCTGCACGGTTGGGTCGTCACCACCGACTCGTATACATCAGGCAGTCCTTCCGCCGGCGACGACGAGATGTACATATTCTGCGGGGAGATACTGATCAAGCCCTACGCGCGCGTTGTGCTGTTCACCGGTCCCGGTGCCGATGGATGGTGTCCGACGACCGACGGGAAGTGGGCCTACGTCGCATACTGGGGGCGTCAGCGACGCGTCTGGGCCAATGCAGGGCGCGTCACTCTCCTCCAGCCGGTCTGCAGTCGCAAGATCGGAGTCGCCGTAGACCCGCTTCCGGCCGGGATCACCCAATAACGAACGAGCCCGTCCGGGGTCGGTCCGCCGTCACGCGCACCTGAGCAGGGCAGCGATACCGGCCTCGGCCACCATCCGGTCCTCTTCAGCCGAACCGCCGCTGCAGCCCACGGCCCCGATGCACTGCCCGTCAACGAAGATGGGCACTCCCCCGCCGAACACCGTGAAACGCCCCTGGTTGCTGGCATGGATGCCGAAAGCCGCTCCGCCCGCCCCCCCGATCTCGGCATACTCATGCGTCGGCTTGCGGGTACCGGCGGCAGTGAATGCCTTGTTCATGGCGATGTCCACGCTGGTCAGCTTCGCTCCGTCCATCCTGAAAAGCGCCACCAGCCAGCCACCGGAATCGGCCACGGCGACAACCATCTTCAGGCCCAGGCTCTGGGCATGCTCAACTGCTGCCTCGAGGACAACCCGAGCCCCAGCCAGGGTCAGTTCCACACCATTGCGCCGAATGAGCTCCATATTCGCCTCCTCCACTATTGCAGGAACGGATTGGTGCGCCGCTCCCGGCCGACCGTCGTAGAAGCCCCGTGGCCCGGGTAGAGCGTGGCTCCATCGTCAAGGGCCAGAATGCGGGTCCGAATGGACCCGATCAACGTGTCGTAGTCGCCGCCGGGCAGATCGGCGCGCCCGATACTCCCGGCAAAGACCAGGTCGCCCACGATGACCCAATCCGGCCCTGCAAAACATACGCTGCCGGGCGAATGGCCGGGCGTGTGCACCACACGCACGGTCTCGCTCCCCACGGTCAGCGCCATCCCATCCTCCAGGTCATGTGTCACCGGCACCATCCTCGGCGTGGGAACCCCGAACCATTGCGCCTGGATGTCCGCTGCGTCCATCAGCGGCACGTCGGCCGGATGCAGGGCAAGTCCGGCCCCGAACGCCTCGACGAACAGCGCGTTCTCCGCGATATGGTCCAGATGGGCATGTGTGTTGAGGACCAGGCAAACGGTCCACCCGTCCGCCTTCACCTGATCCAAGATGGCCGCCGTGCCGAATCCGGGGTCCACCAGCATGGCCTCGCGCGTGACCTCATCCCCCACCAGATACGTGTTGTTCTCCATAGGCCCAACGGTGAACGTCTTGAGTGTCATCCGGACCTCCGCCTGTCGTCATTGTCGCCGACTCGTGCGCGCCAAGTATACCAACAGGACACAGCCTGCTCGCGGCAAGATCGCGTCCGCACCGACAGGTTGCGAACTCCACGCTCGTATGCTATCATGCGCACATGCTCCCCGGCGCAGCGCTACCTCGACGTTTGCCTGAATCGTCGCCCGAGTCACTCGCAGCCGACGCAGTGCCTCGGCAGTCTCGCGGGATCACCCTCAGGGCTGTTCTGATCGGCATGGCGCTCATGCCGATCAACGCCTACTGGATCACGGTGGTCGAGGTCCGGTGGTACACGCTTGACGGGACGTGCTTGCCGCTCTTCATCACGCCGATCTTCTTCCTGTTCCTGCTCTGCCTCGGGAACATGATGCTGGCGGCGTATGGGAAGGCCAGAGCATCAACGGCGATGCATCCCTCCGCCTTGCGCTCGCGGTGGGCATATGGGCGCGATAAATCGCGCCCCTACCTTCCGATGCCTCCATCCGCCTTGCCCGCGCCCATCGAACGGGGCGTGGGCAATGACGACGACGCAACGGACGGCGG
>DYKI01000002.1:131548-143368 GCA_020722705.1 Chthonomonas calidirosea
ACGCCGTCCCTCCCACGGGACGGCGAGGGGCAAGAGGCAGGCTGAGCAGCCTGGCGCTGGATCAGGGGGAGCTGCTGACGATCTATATCATGCTGGTCGTGGGCTGTGTCCTGGCCGGGCATGACTTGATCCAGAACCTCTTCGGCATCATCGCCCATGCGGACAGGTACAACACCCCCGAGCGGAAGTACGACGTCACCTTCTTCCAGTACCTGAAACCCACCAGCTTCCTGCTCGTTCAGGACAAGGACCCCGGCGGCGCCGATGCCATCAAGGCCTTCTATCAGGGAGGCGCCAACTGGGCCGATCCACGATACCTGTATCCGTTCCTGGGCCCCTTGACGTGGTGGACCATCTTCCTGTCGGTCCTGATCGTGATGTGCCTGTGCATCAGCATCCTCATCCGGCGGGCATGGACCGAAAACGAGAAGCTGGCGTTCCCGATCGTGCAGCTCCCGCTGGCGATGACGAACCCTTCGGGCCGTTCGCTGCCGTTCTGGCGCAGCAAGCTCATGTGGTCGGGCTTCGGCGTGGCGGCAGTGATTGACTTCATCAACGGGATGCACTACCTGTATCCGAGCTGGCCTTATCTCGCACAGGTGAAACTCTTTGACCTGGCCCCCTACATGACACAGCGGCCATGGAACGCGATTGGCTGGACCCCGATCTCGATGTACCCATTTGCGATCGGCCTGGCCTACTTTCTGCCGCTCGACCTTGCCTTCTCGTGCTGGTTCTTCTATGTTGCCCGCAAGATGTTCCAGATCGTCGGAGCCGTGCAAGGCTGGGACTCGCCATCGAATCTGGGCTTTCCGTTCTTCGAACAGCAGTCGTCGGGCGCCTGGATCGCGCTGGGCTGCGTCGTCGTCTGGGGCCTGAGGTCGCAGTTTCGCTCGGCCTGGCAGAAGTGCGCATGGACCGGTGGAGCGGGTCGGACAGGGCGAACGGATGGTACGGGATGGACCGGATCGGACGGTGAGGAACGCCGACAATACCGCATGGCATTCATGGGGCTCGGAGCCGGGGTGGTGTTCCTTGCATGGTTTTCTTGGAAGACGGCGATGTCGAGTTGGGTCGCGCTCATCTTCTTCGGGCTCTTCTTTCTGCTTGCAGTCGCCATGACGCGCGTCCGGGCTGAGCTCGGGGCGCCCCATGAGATATTCTTCGTCAATCCGCGCACGGTGCTCGTGACCCTGTTCGGCATCAACACCATCGGCGCCCAGAGCCTCACGACAACGTCGGTGCTCTACTGGTACAACCGCTGTTACCGATGCCACCCCATGCCCAACCACATCGAGGCGTTCAAGCTCGCCGAAGGTGGCCGCATGCAGATGGGCCGGCTCATCGCCCTGATCGCCTTCGCCACCGTGATCGCGACGATCTGCGCGTGCTGGGCCAACCTTCAGGTGACTTTCGCGGAGGGCGCGACGAGCAAGGCGGTGGGCTACAAGTCGTGGGTGGGCTTCGAGAGTTTTGACCGGCTGAACGCCTGGCTCCAGACACCGACCAAGCCCACGTGGACGCCGCAAGCCTATGTCGTGGGCGGAGCCGTCATCGTGCTCGCGCTGCGCATGATGCGCGGCGCATTCCTGTGGTGGCCATTCCATCCGGCAGGGTACGCGCTGGCGGTATCTTTCGCCATGGACTATTTCTGGTTCGCGTTCTTCGTGAGCTGGCTTATCAAGCTGGTGATTGTTCGCTTCGGCGGGATGAAGACCCACAACGGCGGTGTGCCCTTCTTCCTTGGCTTGACCCTCGGAGACTACGTCTGCGGCTCGCTGTGGGCCATCTACGGGCCCGTCAACGGCTTGCAGGTGTACAAGATTTTCATCTGAAGCGCTCGCCATGGCGACCGAGCTGCGCCCTGCCCGACGGTCTGTTGTCTGGCACCATCTTGGCGCGGTCTGCTCGGGGCCGGCAACGGCGCTCCGCCGCCGTCCGTTAGTCTGTGCGGCAGCCTGCTTCGCTGCGGGGGTGATGATCGGTGAATGGCTCTGGTCGGCCGGCATCCTGATGGCGGTTGCGCTGGCCTGCCTCGTCTGGTGCCTGGTGCCCGGTGTCCATGGTATTCTGCGCCGCGCCATCATGGTTCGGTGCGCATTTGGGTTCGGTTTCGCCGCCGCCGGTGCGTTGCGGATGCAGGTTCAGGCCATTCCCGGCCCGCGCGACATCTCGCGCTGGATCGGCCCCGAGTTCGTCACCGTGACGGGACGGCTGGCATCGGAGCCGGAGGCCCGACGCGACCTGAGGTTTCTCATGAGCGCGCAGGCAATCCGCCGAGCCTCGGGCGTCTCCGAGCCTTGCGCCGGACTTCTCCAGTGCTCCATTGTTCCGGTGACCGGCAGACGGGCTCCCAGATACGGCGACATCGTCTCCATCTCCGGCATGATCGAGAGCCCACAGCCGCCGCAAGCGCCCGGCGCCCCGCCCACAGACGCGCAACTGCGCCGACACGGCATCTTCGCGACGATGACGGCCCGTTACCCATCGCTGTGGCGGATCGAGTCGACCCCATCGAGATTCGACCCTGTGCGCCTCGCGCTCGCATGGCGTGACTCGATGCTGCGGCAGTTTGAGCATCGAATGGATCGAAGCACGGCCGCGCTGGCGACGGGGATCGTCCTGGGAGGCAGGCAGTCCATCGCACCCGATGATGTAGATGCCTTCACACGCTCCGGCCTGATCCATATCGTGGCGGCATCGGGCGCCAACGTCGCCATCCTCCTGGGCGCCACGTGGCTCGTTGCCCATCGAGCGAACCTGGCGCGCCGCTGGGAGGCGATCGTGTGCTCTGCCGTTGTCATCGCATACGCCGTAGCCGCGGGAAGCGAACCATCGGTGGTTCGGGCCGCGGTCATGTCGGTCATGTATATGGCGGCGCCGCTCTTGGATCGGGACAGGGACGCGCCTTGCGCGCTTGCCGCCGCCGCTCTCGCATCGCTCGCGTGGGCTCCGGGCAACCTCTGGGATGTGGGTTTCCAGTTGTCCTTCGTGATCGTTGCCGCGCTGTTGGCGGTCTGGCCAATCTGGGCCGCAGCGATCGGTTCGCTTTGGCCTCCCATGCGGCCCGCTGCATCCTCGTTCTCTGAGCGGTTGCGTCGCACCCTGGCTATCGGCACCATGTCCGCCGTCGGCGTTTCCGCAGTGGCGGGACTGGCGGCTGCGCCACTCACGGCTCAGACCTTCAGCGCCGTTCCGACGCTGGGGATCGTCAGCAACACGCTTGCCGCGCCGGCGGTCGCATTCCTGCTTCCGACAGCTCTCGTGGCGTGGCTGGCATGTCTGGTCGTCCCTCCCGTCGGTGACGTGATCGCCCAGCACCTCGTAGGCCCCATGGCGCGGTACGTGGAGTCGGCAGCGCACTGGGTCAGCGGCATACCCGGGTCTGCACTGCACACATCGCCTCCGGGCTGGCTCGGCGTCTGGTCATGCTACCTGGCCCTCGCAGCGGTCGTGGCCATCATCGCGCGGAGAACGGCAGAATGAGGCGGCGGCGCTGGTGGCCGCTCGTCCTGGCTGTGTTGGCCGGTCCAGCCATAGTCGGTGGGTACCAAGCCGGCAAAGCGTGGCGGCGTTTCGAGACACAACGCGGCTCAGCGGAGCCTCGACCTCTTGCCGGGCAGACGCTGGCCGTGACGTTCCTCGATGTCGGCCAGGGAGACGCGACCGTTCTGCAGACACCGTCGGGACGAACCCTGCTCGTTGACGCCGGGAGAGCCGATGAACAGAGCAGTCGCGGCCGAACCGTGGTGCTGCCCTACCTGCGGCGCAAGGGGATCAACGCCCTCGATGCGCTCATTCTGACTCACTGGGACCAGGATCATGCCGGCGGAGCCGACGCTGTCATCGGGGGTGTGGCGGTTCCCAAGATGCTCATACCCCGCATCGGCAAGAGGCAGGAACCCGCATCATTGACGGAGAAACAAACCATGGCCGCGGCTCGCCGCGAACGTGTTCGCATCGTCGCAATGGCGCGTGGACAAACGATCCGAGTTGATGACGGCGTTGAGATATCCGTGCTGAATCCTCCGGCACGCCCGCATCGGTTTCGGCGCAGTCCCGACAACAACTGTTCGATCGTGCTTCTGGTTCGGTATGGTGACCGACGCATTCTCCTCATGGGCGACGCCGAGGAAGAGGCGGAACTGATGATGCTCAGGAATGGCGTGAACCCGCGCGCAGACGTCCTGAAGGTCGGCCACCACGGGAGTGGCAGCAGCACATCCAGGCGCTGGCTGGACGCGGTTCGGCCCACAGCGGCGGTCATCTCCGTTGGCCGCCGCAACGCGTTCGGCCATCCAAGTCGAGTTGTGCTTGACAGACTTTACCGGCGTCGGATCCGGGTCTATCGCACTGACCGCGACGGAACCATATTGATGACCACCGATGGACGCAGCATACGCACTCGATCACACTTGAGGTGAATAATGAGACTCCAACTGGACGGAGACGACTGGCGCGTTGTAGGCTTGATCCCGAGCGAATGGGCGTGGATGCCCATCACGTCCGCAGATGCCGACCTCGACAACCTCAGCCCGGCGACGCCCCCATGGATGCAGGCACGCGTTCCGGGCGACGTCCAGTCCGATCTGCTGGACACGGGCGAACTGCCGGATCCGCGCGTTGACATGAACAGCCGTCTGTGGGAATGGACTTCGCAGCGCGACTGGGTCTATGTCAAGGAGTTCGTCCTTGGCGCCATACCCGAACAATCGGCCGCCTCTCTGTGCTTCGAGGGCGTTGACTACGCTTGCCATGTGTTCCTCAACGGCATCAAGCTCGGCACTCACGAAGGAACCTACACAGCATTCGAGCTGGATGCGGCCGAGGCCATCAGGCCCTCGGCTTCCAACCGGCTGGTTGTAGTCGTCGAGCATGCCCCGTCCGAGCCCGAGCAGCAGGCCCAGATCGGCTGGACGAGCAAGGTTCGGCTCTGGAAGCCCCGATTTGCCTACAAGTGGGACTGGTGCACTCGATTGGTTCCCCTGGGCATCCATGAAAGCCTGTGGCTGGACATCTGGGACCGGACACGCATTCGACGCATGCGCGCGCAATCTGAAGTTGCCGCGCGCGGCAGTGAGCCCGACGGCATCGTCACCGTGACGTTGAGTCTCGACCGTAAGCGAGCTGAGCGATTGACTGTCACGGCAGGCATCTACGATGCGGAGAACGTCTGCGTTGGCCGTGAGTCCCTGGTTCTGGCGCCACAGACGGCCAACGACTTCAAGGCACGCCTATCCACCAGGGTCCCAAACCCACGGCTCTGGCATCCGAACGGCTATGGCGACCAGCCGCTCTACACCGTCCGACTTGAGGTCCGGGGTGACGACGGCACACCGCTCGCTGCCGCCGAGCGCCGCATCGGTTTCAGGACAGTGCGCGCGTTGCAGAACTACGGCGCCGCCGAGGGCGCTTTGCCCTACACGCTGGAAGTCAACGGACGCAAGGTGTTCGCCAAGGGGTGGAACTGGGCCCCCATCAACCAGCTCTACGGCCGGCCTCAACCCGAGCGGTACCGCCACGCCATTCGTCTCGCCAAAGAGGCGCACTGCAATCTCCTGCGCGTATGGGGAGGCGGCATACTGGAACGCGAGCTTTTCTACGATCTCTGCGATGAGGCCGGCATCATGGTCTGGCAGGAGTTCCATCAGTCTTCGTCAGGCATAGACAACCAGCCTGCAACCGATCCGGCCTATGTCGCCTACTGCACGGAACAGGCGCGCAACATCGTTCCCCGGCGCGCGCATCATCCAAGCCTCATCATATGGTGCGGGGGCAACGAACTGATGGATGCCGATCAGCGCCCGAACAGCTTCGACCATCCCGTCCTCGCAGCGCTCGGGAAGGTTGTGCAAGAGGAGGATCCGAGTCGGCTGTACTTGCCCACCTCGCCCCACGGCCCCGTTTTCGCCGCGGATCCGGCGAACGCCGACCGCATGGAGGACGTTCACGGTCACTGGCTCTATCTCGGCGACCCACAGCACTACGAGTTCTACAATGCCATAGACCCGCTGTTCCATTCCGAGTTCGGCTGCGAGGGCGCCGCCAACCTTTCAGCCATCCGACGGTTCCTCAGCCCGAGCAGGCAATGGCCGCCGGACCGAACCAATCCTGCATGGGTCCACCATGGGGCATGGTGGCTGCATCGCGAGAAGGTCGAGGCCCTGTTCGGCCCGATCCAGGACCTGGAGACCTTCGTGCACGCCAGTCAATGGATGCAGTACGATGGTTTGCGCTACATAGCCGAGTCGAACCGAAGGCGCAAGTGGCGCACGAGCGGATGTGCCCCCTGGCAGTTCAACGAGAGTTGGCCCAATGCGTCCTGCACCAACAGCGTAGATTACTATGGCGGAGTGCGGCCGGCCTACTGGGCCATGAGAACCGCCTATGCGCCCCGGCTCCTGAGTCTGAAGCACGACGGGCTGCGCCGGCAGCCCGGTTCCGAGTTCGTCGCGGACGTCTGGCTCAACCTGTCTCAGCCCTCGGGACAGAGCCGTCAAGCAATGCCTGAGGCCGTCCGCTGGGTCGTCTGGGATCTCCTGACATGCGCGTGCATAGCCGAAGGCCGACTGCCGATGGAAGCAGCCCGATCCGCTCGGAGCGAGAGCCTGTCGGGCATACCCGCCGACACTGATGCAGCCGCCCCGATGAAGCTCGGAGCCATCACGTTTCGGGTGCCGGATGAGTCCACCGTGTTAGGCATCTCGATCTGGGCCGATGGGGATGACGTTGCCACAGCCAACAGGTACGTCTTCTCAAGCCACGACGCGCCCATATTCGCTCCGATCCTGAAGTGCCCAACCGTTGAGCCTGTTGTGGATCGCCTCTCGGCGGAGACCATCCGCGTCGCGTGTCCCCGCGGTCGCGTGCCGATGCTGGGAGCGCGCGCCGACGGCCTCGCCGGCTTCGACGGACCATACCTGACGTGGGGATACGCGCCATATTTGATGCCTGGTGAGACGGTGCATATCGGGGCGAGCGGGAGCGGAGAAGTCGAGGTGTCGGCCGCCAATGCCGCGCCTATCCGGGTCGCGATCTAGTCTTGGCCGCGTAACTTTGCACGTTCGCTTCGGGCGTGAACCTCGGACGATCTTCAGGGCTGCGCTCGACCGGGCCGCCGGCGTCTGGGAGTATCAGGATTTGCCGGCACCGGCCTCGGCGAGGGCTTTCAGCATGCCTTCGAGATCGAGCCCCTCTTTTTTGTAGACGACCTTGCCTTCCTTGTTGAATATCACGTTGGTCGGATAGGCATGGACCGTGAACATTCTGACCATGTCCGTAGTCGTCTTGTTGAGCGCCACCGGGAAGGTCAGCCCATGGCCGTCGGCCCATTGCTTGATCGCTTCCTTCGTCTCGCCGGTTCCGTTGACCGCTACGATCTCAAGCCCGCTGCCCTTGAACCTCCGGTACAAATCCTCGAGGTGCGGCACCTCCTCGTTGCAGTAGCTGCACGTGGTGAAGAAGAACGTGACCAGCACGACCTTTCCGCGCAGCTCGTCGAACGAGATGGTTCGATCATCGTACGTCTTGAGTGTGATCGGCTTCGGCGCGGCCGGAAGGACGACAGGCGGAAGGCTCGTCACTTGAAGCGCCGCATCGGGAAGCTCGCGAGAGAAGCCTGCAGGAGACAGGTTCTTGTCAAACTCGACTTTCGTGAAGGTCTCCGTGATCTCGGGCTTGCCGCCGTGATACAGGGTTGCGCGTCGAAGCAGGTTGTCGTCAGTCGTCACATAGACTCGAGCCGAGTAGTCGGCGTTGTAGTCAAACGCCAGCACATAGGCCTGGCGGTCACCGAACGCTACGGGACCGGTTACTTCCGCTCGACCGAGTCGCTGAGCAAGCGGATGCCTGGCATCGCGCCACATGCCTTGAAGCATCAGTGTTATCAACTGGACGCCCGGCGCCGGCAAGTCAATGCCCTTCAGGATGTCGCCGCCGATCAACTGCTCCGGAGCGGCTGAACGTGTGTACACATTCCGGTGTGTGCGCAGCGCAGTGAGCGTACGCCCGTCGGAGACGACGTCGGTGCCGATGTCGGGCCCCTTGATCTCCAGTCTGTAGAGATTCGGACGCATGGCCGCAAGTGCGATGGAGGCTTTGGTCTCCTTGTCGCCGATCTTGCGCGTCCAGGTGCCTTCAATGCGGATACTCCGGCATGACCGGTAGTTTGCGCTGACCCTGATCAGCAGCCTCGTGCGGTCGAGCTGTTGTTGAGCGTCGGCAGCCGTCGAGGCGAACACTGCGAGGGCGATTGATGCCATGCATGCGGCACTTCCGAGACGTCCGGTCGTTTTCATTTCCGTCTTCCTCCGGCCCGTTGGACCGGGCTGCGATGATCCGCCGCTTCGAGCCCCGGCTGGAGTCCCGTCCTCTTCATCCGATCCCCAGCCAGCGGTTCATGAGGAACCAAACCCGGTCAATGAGCAGCGCCATACGGGCCATGACGGTTGAGCCGAAGATGGCGCCGAAGGCGAACATGAGCATGAGGCGCCCGGTCCGAGCGGTGGTCACAAGGGCTTTGTTGCGCTGCTCGAACGAGAAGAAGAAGTAGGTCATGACCGAAACAATGATGAGCACGAACAGGATGTTGCTCAGCGTTTGCCCCAGAGGGGTGACCATCGAGCCCGCCGGGATCATGTCGGGCTTGACCCATAGAGGCTTGAACGAGCCTCGGATCTGGGGAATATACACGTTGGCGGTTGCCTGGAAGCTCTGCCCCGCTGCGAAGCCAAGCAGAACGCCGATGGAGATGCGGCTCATCCAGTTGTACTTCTTCGTGAAGATCGTGTAGAACAGCGCGCCGCCCGCAAGTGCGAACACCCAGGGCCATCTGCCCTCTTGCGTCATGGGTATCCACCACTGGGGCTTGAGGGTTTCGGTCCAAACGGCCTTGATGGTGTAACCTGCGGCAAGGCCGATGAACAGGTGCTCAAACAGCCGGTAGAGCCTGTTCTCACGGTAGATCAGCGAGAAGAGGGCCAGGGTGCCGATGGCGCCGATCCAAACCCCTATCGGATGAGACCATTCCATCAGTCTGTCCCTCCCGTTGTGGGACGTTTGCGTCCTTTGTACATTCCATAGTTCCCCAATGCGATGAGGACGAACAAGAGAACGAGCGAAAGCGAGACGGGAGTGATGGCGCGCGTTGTGAAGCCATTGACGCCGAGCAGCCGCTCATACTCCGCGGCGCCCTTGATGCCGAACAGCATTCCCTTCATCTGGCCCGAGTCGAGGTAGGTGTACAGCTCGGGCGCCATGACGGACGTCGGCGCGTAGCAGAACGGCGCATCGGTTGTCCCGACGACCAGTCCGAGCCACGATACGTAGTTCCCCGATGCCGAGACCTCGGCGATAACGCTCACATCCTTGACGTTGTGGACGCCCTTCATGACAGGAAACTGCTCAAGCGGCTTCTTCTCGATAGAGTCCCGCTTGATCGTCTCGTTGATGTCGCGGACCATCCCCTTCAAGGTGCCGGCGATGTCGGCCCGGAATCCCCAGTTGACCCAGTCCTTGCCATAGACATAGTTGTGCTCGCGGGCGAGTTCCTCAGCAAGCTCCTGAGCAAGCGTCGTGGACTGCGGATCGCCAAAGGCGATGAGAGCAAACCGAAGCCGTCTGCGCATGAGGTGCTGGAGGATGACGCTTGTCTGCGGTCGGTTTTCGCCCTGGGTGCTGGCGCTCCAGAGGGTCGAGACGACGGCGATTTTGCTGGGATCGGCCTTCTCTATGGCCTCGTAGAATCCACGTGCCTGTGGTCCGACGGCGAGCGGCAGGGGTATGGGCACCAGTAAGCCCACGATCACGATGAGCAGCAGGACACCATAGAGAAACCGCCGGTCAATGGCATCGAGATGTGCGAATGGGTTGGCCATCAGTTGTCCGCCTTTGCCTCGAAGAATGCTCCGCGCTCGAGTGAGAGCCACAGCCGCATGGCGATTGCAAGCCCCCCGATGCCGAGGCCGAAGCCGATCGCGCGCGTGGCAGGCGCGTTGACAGTGATCAGCAGCCAGTTGCTGATGCTGTCCAGGCGGAACAGTGAAGCAAACGAGCCCTTCTCGGGGAGCCAGTGTGTCAAGTACTGCCCGATGGGTATCTGGCCCAACATGACGACGAGCGCTGCAAACATCAAGAGGGTGGCCTCGGCCGATTTGACCCGGAAGGCGCGGTAAGCAGCAGAAATGATGAAGAATGCCAGCGTCGCGAACATCGCCGCATCGAAGCTGTTGAGAACGTCGCGGAACAGCGAGCGGTAGAAACGGCTGTCCTCGAAGAACAGTCCGGCAACCGCCATCACCACAATGCCTGCCAGCAGGACGACGCTGTTTTCCCAGCCTTCGCGAAGCTTGACGACTTTGGTGCCGTGGATGCGCACAAGGCTGAAGACGCCGAGGCCAAGCGTAAACCCGGCCAGCACGTTCGTCACATTGCCGACCGTGGGTACGGCGAATGTCAGGATATTCTCGTCGGTTTTAGGGTTGACCGGCAGGAAGAACTCCGCAGCATAGAACAAGCCGGCAAGGAACGTAACCGCCGCGATCAGGAACTTGCGTGCCCGACCCGGCAGGGCTTGCAGCAGTACAAACACGACGATGCATCCTGCGGCGGCCAGGATGATGGACCACCAGATCCATGCGCCGCTCGCCGCCGGAAATGCGCGACCTAAGAACCCCCTCACATCCATCCGTCCAGTCGCCCTCCCTTTTCGGACGGCGAGGACGCCGTCCCTCCCGTTTCACGCATCTCGCCTCTCGCCCTAGTTCAGCGTGAACCACTTGATGAACGCCCACTCGGTGCCGAGCTGAGGCACAGTCATGCCGACAACGCCGATCAGGATCACCAGGAGCACAATGATCTTGCAGTAGTCCTGGCCCACCAGGCTTCCGAGAAGCGTCGGCTCACGCGAGATGTAGGCGCTGGCCGCGTAGTACTCGTCGCCGATGATCGTATAGTCGCACGAGGCGATGAAGAAGGGCAACTGGGTGGTTTGGACGGTGCCCGCAACCTGGATCGCCCCAACCGACTGCCCGGCCTCGGCGAAGATGAGGGACTCGGCGAAGAAGTCGCCGAACAGAAAGCTCGCTGCCGTCCTCTCGCGGTGAATGGTGCCCGCAACACCCGAGGCGAATGCGAACTGACGATCGGAGAGAAAGTAGACCGCATTCGGATCGTATCCCTCGGGCTTGCCCGCGGCGGCGTAGGAGTCGCGAACGACCTCCTCGGCCACCGTATAGAGGGCGGAGTCGGCGACCGGCATGATAATCCTGTTGCCGAACTGCGCGGCGGACTTGATGATGTAACTGAAGATGGTCAGCGCCTGCAGGCCGACCACGCCAAGGCCGCTCAGTCCGGGCACCATGAGTATGGGTCGCCCCATCTCGGTTGCGCGCCCAACAGCCTCGTCAATCGCATTCAGACCCGGAATGCGCCGGATGAAGTACTTTCGGCCTCTCTGGGCCGTGATGATCGTGAACAGCACAATCGCGGCGAGCAGCGCGACCAGAATAGCGGCCTCCCAACGGTCACTGGCATGCGTCACGTTGGTCTCTCCTTGTCCCGGCACTCGGAGGCCCGCCGCTTGCTGCGGCCCTCCGGTGCGGTGATTGGCTCATCGCCCGTCGCTCCGCTACGGGAGGGCGAGGCTCCTGCCGAGCCGTCCGTCGCTCCGCTACGGGAGGGCGAGGCTCCCGCCGAGCCGTCCGTCGTTCCGCTACGGGAGGGCGAGGCTCCTGCCGAGCCGCCCGTCGTCTCTCTCCCTGCACGTGTCTCCGACAACTGCTCAATGCGACGGATCAGCAACTCGACGTTGTCACGCGATTC
>DYKI01000104.1 GCA_020722705.1 Chthonomonas calidirosea
GGTTAGCCGGTGCTTCGTTCGATCTTGCCCTCACCCTGACCCTCTCCCGCGCGCCGACGAGAGTGGAAGGCCGAGGTTCGGTATGCGCGGGAGAGGGGAGTCTGTGTGCGCGGCCGTTGCCTTTGTCCCCTCTCCCACGCACCAACGAGAGTGGAAGGCCGAGGTTCGGTATGCGCGGGAGAGGGGAGTCTGTGCGCGCGGCCGTTGCCTTTGTCCCCTCTCCCACGCACCAACGAGAGTGGAAGGCCGAGGTTCGGTATGCGCGGGAGAGGGGAGCCTGCGCGCGTGGCTAACCCATTACAGACGACGTACGGCGAGTTTGCACCGTCGTGGCCGCGGCGCTGTGGTCTACAATGGTGTAGGCGTCGGCCTGCTGTCGGCGCCAACGTTGGTGAGGACAACTATGCGCGATCCGTTGTCTGGCGGGCTGCCGCCGATGTTTGCGGCAGTGGCCGAGCATCTGAAGTCGGTGGCAGCGCCGCCTGAAGATGATGGGGAAGCGTGGGCCGCGACGTACGCTATGCTGCAGGTGCTGCGGCAGCCCGGTGCAGGCCCGTGGCACGCCGGTTCCGTGGGGACGGTGAAGCTGCGGCGATCGGCGAACCGGGCGGGCTCGTTCGACCTTCATGCCGATGTGCTGCACGCTCTCGGACACGGGCTGCGGGACCGGTATGCAGCCGATATCACATCTCGTGCGGACGCGGCAGGCAGCCTCATTTCATGGCGACGCGAGTCCTGCTTCGAGGCTATCCAGCCGGGTCTGAACTCCACTCCGCGTCGCGCGGACACGGGCAAGGTGAGTGGCGGCCATCTCGTTCGCCGACCCGGAACACACTCGCGCGAGCGTTTCGATCGGCGTCAACCCCTGGTAGCGCAGTGGGCGCTGTTCGACACGGTGCGCAGGATCAAGGGGCCATTGGACTTTGCCATGCTGGAGGAGATGGACGCAGTCCGGCTGAACCAGACGGCGCGTCCCATGCCGATGGAGCCGATCGAGGTGGCGACGGCTTCCGGGCCATTGCGCCTGCGATGCGTCCTGCAGACCGGCGACGGCATCCTGCCCATCACGTGGTGGCTTGCCCCATCGGGATTGCCCCTGATGGTGCTGGCAAGCTGCCGGGCGTTTGTCCTGAGCCCCGGCGCGGCCATGCCGGAGATGCCCTCATGAACATAACACGCAGAGAGACCCTTGCCGGAGCCGCCTGCTCGGCCATCGGTGTGCCCGCCTACGTGCCGAAGCGAACGCCGAGCGTCCTCTTCATCCATACCGATCAGCAGTTCGCGGGGACGATATCGGCTCACGGATGCCCGCACGTGCGCACGCCGAACATGGACCGACTGGCAGCCCAAGGCCTCTCGTTCCACGAATCGTACTCGGCCGACCCCGTATGCTGTCCGGCCCGATCGGCCTGGTATACGGGCCGACCCCCGAGCGAGAACGGCGTCGTGCGCAACGACAGCTTTCCGCTGGAAGCGTCCTTGCCCGACCTTGGCCGGTGGTTTTCGGCACGAGGTTACGACGCCCTGTATGCCGGCAAGTGGCACATTCCGGGCCGGCTCCACGGTCGGAGTTTCCGCCTGCTGACGCAGCAGCATGGTATCGGCGAGCAGGACGACATCAGCAATGCCCGCGCCGTGCGTGAGTTCCTGCGCTCCCGGAGTCCGTCGGACGCACCATTCTTCCTCTCGCTCGGTCTGGTCCAGCCTCATGACATCTGCTACTGGGTGTTTGCCCACACCGAGCGCATGGCGTCGCCGATCTATCCCGACCTGATGCCCGAGCTGCCGCCGATCTGGGCCAATCTGCGCTTCGATGAGCGCGAGCCCGAGACCTTCAGGAAGTCATGGCGCAGCGGCGCTATCTGGAAGCATATGTCGCAATGGGACGAGTGGCAGTGGCGCTATTACCGATGGAGCTACTATCGGCACGTCGAGATAGTGGACGGGGCTCTCGGCATCGTTCTCGACGCCCTCGAGGAGACGAAGCGTGAGCGGGACACGCTGGTCGTGTTCACATCCGACCACGGCGACGGCATGGGCGCCCACATGATGTGGCAGAAGATGTACTTCTACGAGGAGGCCGCTCGCGTTCCGCTCATCGTTTCATGGCCCGGCCATGCGCCCTCAGGAGGCGACGATCGGCAGCACCTCGTGAGCGGCCTGGACATCGCCCCGACGCTGTGCGACTATGCGGGCATCGAGCCGATGCCCCAACAGCGTGGTCGGAGCCTGCGACCACTTGTCGAGCGCCGCAACGTCGAGTGGCGCGACTTCCTGGTCTCCGAGGCATTCACGACGGGGCGCATGGTCCGCACAGCGACGCACAAGCTCATCAAGTACCACGGCGACGCCACGGAACAGCTTTTCGACATGCGCAGCGACCGCGGTGAAATGCACAACCTGATCAACGATTCCTCATCGGAGGGAACCGCAGCCGCCATGCGCCGCATGCTGGCGGATTGGGAAGCGCAGCTTGTGCCGTCGAAAGCAGGACGCATAGCGGACCCGGCGTGGGGTAGCCCTGGCCGTTCAGCGTGATGCCTGCGCGCCCTCGGCTGAGGCTGGACACGCAGCGTGGCGCCGCGTACCTCCTGAGCCTGAACTCGCTCAGCAGAACCGCTCGCGGAACGCCTCAGCAACCTCCCTTAGCCGTGGCGACAGGCGGTCCATGACTTCCGCGACGATAGCTGGACCGACCTCGCCATAGAACGCCTCGGCTATGGCGCCCGTGATGCATGCGAGTGTGTCGCTGTCGCCGCCAAGGGAGACGGCGTTGCGCACGGCGTCCTCATAGTCACGGGAGTCGAGGAACGCGACGATGGCTTCGGGGACGGTGCCCTGACACGAGACATCGAAGCTGTACGTGGGGCGAATCGCGTCCACCGTCCGGTGCAGGTCATAGTCGAAGGCGGACTCGATCCGTGATCGGATCGTCTCCTTGTCGGCGCCCGTGCGCGCCAGGAACACGGCGAGAGCGGTTGCCTGTGCGCCTTTGATGCCCTCCGGATGGTTGTGGGAGATGGCTGCGGTCATCTCCGCCTGACGCAGCGCCTCAGCCTCGTCATCGAACGCCCAGCCGACGGGGCTGACCCGCATGGCTGAACCGTTGCCGTAGCTGTTGTAGGGCCCGGCATCGGACAGGACCCATCGCAGGAAAGTCCTGCTGAAGCCCGCTCCTGGATAAACGCGGCCATACTCCCTTACGGCGTCCAGATATGTCCGGCCGCTAAGGATCGCGTCGGCGATGGCCACCGTAAGAACCGTGTCGTCGGTGAACCTGCTCTGCGGCGAGAAGAGCGGGAAGTCCTTCGCCTTGATCGGGTTGCCCTCGTAGATGGACCCGATGATGTCTCCGGCGATGGCTCCGATCGTGGTTGGCGTTTGGTCTCGAGGCATTCTACCTGTGTTGGGAGTCCGACGCAAGATGCAGTAACGAGGCAGAGCCTGGCTCACGCAGCAACGGAGACCGGACCAGAGACGGGGCGATTCGCTGCGCCGGGTCGCCGCCCCTGGGTTTCGATACGCCCGGCGCGATCAGCACGTTGGTTCTGAGCACGACAGGCGTATCTCGCGCCGCGCCACTCAACCACCGGGGCTGTCGGGCCGTTCGTTCCACCGGGGCTGCCGAACCAACGTTCGCCAAAGCTTCAGGAATGCTTGTCGGCTTCGGTGAGCGGCTCGACAGCTTCCGAGGCTCGGCGCGCCTCCATACGTGCTCTGATCCGCGATTCATAGCCGTTGTCGGTGGGTTCATAGTAAGGGCCGGATCGGGCGGATGGGGGAGCGTATTCCTGTTCGACCCAGTTGCCGCGGTAATCGTGGGGATACAGGTAGCCCTTGCCGTGGCCGAACTGACCAAGGGCGGGGTGAGCCGCGTTGCGCAGGTGGAGCGGCACCGGCGCGGGGCCGAGCTTTTCTATATCGGCCAACGCCCGTTCCAGCGCGACATAGGCGGCGTTGCTCTTGGGGGCGGCGGCAAGGTAGGTCGTCGCCTGTGCGAGGGTGATCCGCGCTTCGGGCAATCCGATCAGGTGGACTGCCTGTGCCGCCGCGGTCGCCACCACAAGGCCCTGGGGGTCGGCGTTGCCGATATCCTCCGAAGCGAGGACGACGAGCCTTCGGGCGATGAACATGGGATCCTCACCGGCACGGAGCATCTTGGCCAGCCAGTACAGTGCGGCATCGGGGTCCGACCCGCGCACGGACTTGATAAACGCCGATATCGTGTCGTAATGCTCGTCGCCGCGCCGGTCATAGCCGAGCGCGCGCTGCTGGGCAGCCTCCTCGGCGTCGTGCAGCTTGATGTGCCTCCGATTGTCGGCATCCGGCTCTGCCGTCTGTGCGGCTGCTTCCAGGATGTTCAGCGCCGTTCGAGCGTCGCCGCCCGCGATGCTGACGATGTGATCGAGTGCGTCGGCCTCGATGCGGACCCCTGAGCCGCCAAGCCCGCGAACCGGATCCGCCATCGCGCGCTCGATCACGATGCGGAGGTCGCCGGGTGTGAGCGGCTCAAATCGGAGGACCCGTGAGCGGCTGATGAGCGGCGCGTTGACCTCGAAGTACGGATTCTCGGTGGTCGCCCCGATCAGGATGACCGTCCCGTTCTCGACGTGCGGCAGGAGGGCGTCCTGCTGCGCCTTGTTCCAGCGATGGATTTCGTCCACGAACAGGATCGTTTTGCGGCCGTCCACCCGTCGGCGCGTTGAGGCCCGCTCGATGACCTTGCGCACGTCGGCCACGCCGCTGGTTACGGCGCTGTAGCTCTCGAACGCCGCGTTGGTGTGCCGGGCGATGATCGAGGCAAGCGTGGACTTGCCGCAGCCGGGCGGGCCCCAGAAGACGACCGACATGAGGCGGTCGCGCTCGATGGCTTGCCGAAGCATGGTCCCCGGTCCGATGACGCTGCTCTGGCCGACGAACTCGTCGAGTGTCATTGGCCGCATACGTGCGGCGAGCGGCACCGCCTCCTCGGAGCTCGGTGTGCCTTCGGGAGCAAAGAGGCTATCTGGCGTTGCGCCGGGCGCATTCATCGCATGGAAGTTCGCTGTGCGTCGGGCGACATCCTGCAGGAGCGTGTGATAGGGGCGCCGAATGGGGAACCGATGGGCGACGCATACGATGCAGGCAGGATGCCATACCCGGCGCACGGAAAACCCGGCGCTTCTGTGACAGCGGGTGCTGCCACTGCTCGATATGGCCATGACGGAGGAGATGGAGCCGAATGAAAGGTCTCTTCATCGTCGAGAAGGGCAGGCTGGATTTCCTGGAGATGCCGATGCCGAAGCCGGGCCGGTTCGAGGCGCTCGTGCGCGTACGGGCGTGCGGTATCTGCAACAGCACCGACCGGAAGCTGATGGAGGGTGAGTTCTGCCCCGGTCCGTTCCCCGCCTTGCTGGGGCATGAGTCCGTCGGCGAGGTCGTGGAGGCAGGTGCCGGCGTGAGGTCTTTCCATGTTGGAGACCTGGTGCTGCGTCCCGGCCTTACGGATGAGCAAGTCGGGATCGCGGGCGCCCGAAGCGTGTGGGGCGGATTTGCGGAGTTCGCGATCGTGCGGGATGTGTGGTCCGAGCGTGAATCGGCCTACAATGCGTTTCCCCATCCCCAGCAGATTGTGCCTCCGGGTACCGATCCGGCTCTCGCCGTTGCCATGATCACGCTGAAGGAGACGATGAGCTGCCTTCGTTCGACGGATGTGCCTGTTGGCGGCTCGCTCGGCATCGTTGGGTCGGGTCCTGTGGCCGAGGCCCTCACATGGTTTGCCTCGATGAACGGCATCGCTCCGGTTGTCGTTCTGGGCCGCAGTCCGGCGCACCGGGAGCGCTTTCTGCGTGCGGGTGCTGCCGCGTATCTTGCCGAAGGCGAAATGTCGCCCTTCGGATTGCTGGATCGCGTCATCGAAGCCGTTGGGTCACGTGCTGCGCTGCGCCGGGCGCTCGACTTGTGCAAGGCCGACGGGCGTGTCAATGTCTACGGTGTCGCCCCGGCATCAGAGCCTTTCGCCGCCGCCGACGTGTCCGATTCGCGTGTGTTCGTGGGCAAGGTGGCCGAGGCGGAGGAGCATGACGGCCTCGTCACACTGATGGATCGAGGTGCAGTCGTGCTTTCGGACTGGGTGGATGCCCTGCTCCCGTGGACGCAGTACGAGGCCGGCTTCGCCCTGATCGCCCAGCGCAGGGCGAGGAAGGTGGCGTTGAGGATCGGTTAGGCGGCCACGGTGTCGGTTGGATGCGTTCGGCAACAGGCCAAGGACATCCGCCGTTTATGCTATTGTGCGGCGGGAACCATTGGGTCGTTTGGCGAATAGGCCCGAAGAGTGATCTTGAGGGCCGCTGAGCCGGTTCCGATATGTTGCGCACGTTACCACCGGGAGCGAATGTTTGACTGCACCGCCCTACCAAGTGCATCTGCTGGGTGAGTTTCGCCTGTCCATCGGCGGCCATGCCTTCGACCATTTCCGGACACGCAAGACCGCTGCGTTGCTGGCATATCTCGCGCTGAATGCAGGCCGAAGCCATCCGCGCGAGTATCTGGCCGAGATGATCTGGCCCGAGGGAGACGCGGATCAGGGGCGGCACAGCCTGAGTGTTGCGCTCTCGTCCATACGCCAGCAGATCGAAGCATCGAGTGGTGCGCAGTTGCTCGACGTGGATCGTTAACGTGTTGCGTTACGTCAAGAGGTCATCTGGACCGATGTGGCCGAGTTTGAGGCATCGCTCAGCCGCGCATCTGCAGCAGAGACCGATGAGGAAGCGATCCGACATCTGGTTGTTGCGGCCGACGTCTATCGGGGTGAGTTGCTCAGCGGCTTCTACGAAGAGTGGGTGTTTCCGGAGCAGCAGCGCCTGCACGAGATGTATGTGCAGGCCCTCGAAGGGCTCGTGGAGAAGCTGGAGCGCAAGCACGACCACAGAACCGCACTGAACTACGCCCTCCGTTCGATTCGGGTGGACCCGTTTCGCGCATCGGCGCACCGCGACGCTATTCGGCTGTTCCTCGCATTGGGCCGGCGAGACATGGCTGAGCGGCAGCGGGCGGAAATGGTGCGCCGCATCGGTTCGGACACGGCGCCTGAAGTGCTCGATGCAGAGGAGGACGAGCGGTGGCGCCCGATTGCCGCCGATGGCTCAATGCCGCTCGCGCTACGCCCGCTGGCATATGAGGCACCCGGCGGCGCCGTGCCGATCCGATCACGCTATTATGTGGCCCGCTCGGCAGATCAGGACCTCTTTGCGGGCCTTCGGCGACGTGACAGCATCGTGCTGATCAAAGGTCCCCGACAGGTCGGCAAGACTTCGTTGCTTGCTCGTGGACTTCAAGAGGCGCGCGACTCAGGAGCGCGCGTCGTATATACCCACCTTCAGATGATGCCGAAGGCGCACTTTGCCTCGGCCGGCGCTCTGTGCATGGAGCTCGCCAACGCGATGCACGAACAACTTGAGCTTGGCGATGCCCCCTCGGATCATTGGGACTCAGGCCGTAGCGCTGGGGCAGACCTACGACGGTTTGTGCGCAACGCAGTGCTGTCCGGGGCGACGACGCCTGTGATCTGGGCGCTCGACGAAGTGGATCGGCTGCTCGAGTGTCCCGACTCCGACGACGTGTTCGGTTTCATTCGTTCGTGGCACGACGAACGCGCGCTCGATCCTGATGGCCCGTTTTCCTTGCTGACGCTGGCGATGGCTTACTCGACGGAGGCGCATTTGCTGATCCGAGATGCTCATCAATCTCCTTTCAACGTTGGCACCCGTGTCGCGCTCGAGGATTTCACGGTCGAAAACATCACCGAGTTGAACTCGCGGCACGGCGGCCCGCTCCGCACGGATCGCGACATAGGGCGATTCCGAGCGCTGGTTGGCGGGCAGCCCTACCTCGTTCGGCTTGGCCTGTATGAGCTTGCCGCAAGAGGCTCGAGTCTGCGCGCCCTGGAAGTCGCGGCGACCGATGAGACCGGCGTGTTCGGAGATCACCTGACACGTCTGGGCAGGCTATGCGGCCGCGACGAGGCTTTGTGGGATGCGATTGCGTCCGTGATATCGGGTTCCGGCTGCGACCACGCGGCATTCCTGCGCCTACGCAGTGCCGGTATCGTGAGTGGGGTATCGCCGGGTGAGGCAACTATGCGCTGCGGCCTCTACACGCGCTATTTTGCTCGACGGTCCTGATGATGCGCGGCCAACCCGTCTTCTACGTAACGGGCGGCAGCCTCAGGGCCGACGCGCCCTCCTACGTCGAGCGCCAGGCCGACAGAGAAATCGTCGAACGGCTGCGCCACGGCGAGTTGTGTTATGTCCTGACGCCGCGTCAGATGGGGAAGTCGTCACTCAAGGTTCGGGCCGCAAGGCGCCTCGCCGACCATGGCATCAGCGTCGCCGTCCTCGATCTGACCGCGCTTGGGCGCAACCTCAGTCCCACACAATGGTATCTGGGCATGTTGGATCATGTGGCCGAGCAGATCGGCCTCATACGCGAGGCCGACGAGTGCTGGAGACGTTCATCTGGGCATAGCCCGGTCATGCGCTTCACGCATGCCCTCGTGGAACTTGCCAAGGTGGTTCCAGGTCCATCTCCGCCCGGTCTCGTCGTGTTCGTTGACGAGATAGACGTCGTCCTGAGCCTGCCGTTCCCGACCGACGAGTTCTTTGCAGCCATCCGCGAGCTGTACAATCGTCGAACCACCGATCCTGCCGCCGGGCATGTAACTTTCTGCCTCCTCGGGGCAGCGGCGCCGACGGACCTGATCAGTGACGCGCGGATCACGCCGTTCAACGTCGGGGCGCGCATTGAGCTGACTGACTTCACCATAGACGAGGCGTCGGTGCTGGAGGCTGGGCTCTGTGCACGTGGGGAGGGATGTGTCTGCAAGGAGGCAGGGCAACAGGACATTAGGGACTGCGCCAATCGTACGCTTGGGGCAATACTCGGCTGGACCAGCGGTCACCCGTACTTGACGCAGCGCCTGTGTAAGGCCGTCGCGTCCCGCAAGGATGGCTGCGGTCCGGACGCGGTCGGTCCGACCTGTACGGAGACGTTCTTCGAAGGAGCCGCCGCCGAGAACGACGACAACCTGATGTACGTTCGCGACCAGATGCTGCGCCACCACCACGATGTGACCGGAGTCCTCGTTCTATACGATCGCCTGCTTCGGGGTCAAGCCATCGAGGACGATCCGCAGGACACTCTGATCGGTGTCCTCAAACTCGCCGGCATTGCGGTCACGGTTTGACGCCGCGGGCGACGGCGCGGCACGCTTGCGGTTCGGAACCGCATCTACCGACGCGTGTTCGATCGAAAGTGGGTGCGCAGCGCGATGCCGGGCGCAGACCTTGAGCGCATTCGATCGGCCTACCGGCGAGGCGTGTGGCGCACAACGGCCATTGCCGGCGCGTTCGCCCTGGTGCTGATCGTGTGGGCTGTGACTTCGGCGGTTCTGGCCCGCATCGCTGACCGTCACCGTGAGCAGTCGGATCGCAGGCGTGTAGCCATCGAGAAGCTGGCCTTCAGACCTGTCTCAGGTGGCTGGCGAGCGTCAGCATGCCTTGCTGGGCTTGCGAGAAGCGGTGTCGCGCGAGCGGACCCTGAGACGGCAAGCCGACACCGCCACCGAACGGGCGCTGCTTGCTGCGCGCCTTGCCGAAGAGCGCCGCAGCGAGGCACGGCGCCGTTTGATCCGCCTCGTCGTGGCGTCCGGAGCCGATGCGCTTGGCCAGGGCGACGACTGTCGCGCGCTCTTGTGGTTCACGCGCGCCATTGTCCTTGAGAGCGGCGACAGCGAACGCGAGGATATGGACCGTCTGCGGGTAGGCATGCTCCTGGCACATGGTCCGCGTTTGGTCCGTTGCTGGCCAGGGGTCGTGAGCGTCTCCGGTGATCGTCGTCTGCAACGCGTGGTAACGGCGGGGCTGCATGGCGAAGCACGTGTCTTTGATGCACACACGGGCGCACCTATCGGGAGTCCGATGCGCCACGGGGAACGCCTGACGCACGCTGTTCTAAGCCCTGATGGACTCCGAGCCGCGACCTTCGGGGGAAGACACATGCGGCTTTGGAACGTGTCGCGGACGGCTATGCCCGTCCATCAGGTCAGGTTGCCGTCGGATGTCGCCGATGCCGTGTGGCTCCAAGACTCCGCCCGCGTGGTGGCCTATGCTCTTGATGGGCGAGTCAGGTGCTGGAATGCCGAGACGGGAGAGGCCACCGGCCCGGGGGCCGATGCGTTTCCAGCCCGAGGGATCGTCCGCGCGGGCGTGACCGGCAAGATGGTGGGATTCTCATGCCAATCGGGCGAGGCATGCGTGGTTGATGCCGAGAGCAGTGCGCCGCGGCTCGTAACGCCCGTAATCGGGGAGATCGCAGACCTGGCTTTCAGCCCGGACGGTGTCTATCTCGCGGTGGCGTCCAAGAACTTCTACAACGCCCCCGGAGGGAATGCCGGGGTTACGATCTGGCGGATACGAGACCGGACATGCGTCTCGGGACTGTTGCCCCATCAAGGTGGCGCGAGCAGTGTGGCATTCGATCCATCGGGCCGTCTCCTTGCGAGCACCGGCGCCGATCGAAGAGTCCAGGTTTGGGAGGTTCCAACGGGCCGTCCACTCGGTCCGGCTCTCGATCTGGGCTCGCCGGGCAAGAGCGTCGCCTTCGATCAATCGGCCGGGTTGTTGATCACTGCTGCCGAGTCGACCGGCGTGCGCGTGTGGGACGCAACGTCTCGGGAGCCTCGATGCCCGGCCTTGAACACTGAGCGCGGTGCCATCCATGCGTGGCTATCGCCTGACGGCAAGCGGCTCTTGATTCAGGACCCCGATCAGACGGCCTGGCTGTGGGAGATGGAACGCCCTCGCGGACATGACATACTCGGAGGGGCCTCGACAGGCTGCATGAGCATTGACGGGAAATGGGCAGCCGCCAGCGCCGAGGGTAGAACGCGTCTGTTTGCGCCAGACTCGGGACGCACGCTTAACCTGAGACACGCGGGCGCGCTATCGGACGCGACTTTCTCGAAAGACGGACGGTTGCTCTCGGGAGGAGCCTACAACGGCATCGCCTATATCTGGCAGGTCCCATCGGGCCGTATCCTTCGAACGTGGCGGCTGACCGGTGAGGTCAAGCAGGTCAAGCTGAGTGACGACAACAGGCTCGCACTGATCCGAACCGAGACAGCCGTCCATGTACGGAGCGTCAGGTCGGGCGGCGTCACTCGTGTCTTTCATGCGTCGGGCACTCCCTTTGCCGATGTGGTTCTCAGCAATGACAGACGCACCGTCGCGACTGCGACGCTCGACGGGCGCATCCGGTGTTACGGTATGGCCTCGGGGACTCTGCTGGGCGAGTTCATGGGACCACGCGATCCGGCGTCATTGGAGTTCTCACCTGATGGAAGCCGGCTCCTCACAGGTGGTTCCGATGGCAGAGTCGTCATGCTTGGAGCGCGTACGGCTCGTCCGACGGGCCCGGTCTTCACCCATGCCCATCCGGTACGCCATGCGTGTTGGAGTCCATCTGGACATGCCATTGCTGTCGCGATTGGGGATCAGGACGCATCTGGACCACGGACGGCCCATCTCTGGGATGCCCGCACGGGGCGACCGATCGTTCCTCCGATGGTGCATCGTGGGGCCGTTCGACACGTGAGTTTCAGCCCCGACGGCGCGCTGATCATCACTGGAGGCGCCGATAGGGCCGTTCGTGTGTGGAGCTCACGAACCGGTGAACCGGTAACCCAGCCTCTGACGATGGGAGGACAGGTCTACTTCACCCAGATGGCGCGCGGCAATCGGAGGCTCCTGGCAGCATCCAACGATGGCACGGTTCGTGTATGGTCACTCGTGCGCGCGACCGGCCCGCCCGAGTCCCTGATGCGGCTTGCCGAGCTCATGTCATGCAGTCGCATAGACGCCGTGGGTGGTGTCACACGCCTTCCGCGCTCGTCGGTGGCTGATCTGTCCGCCCGGCTGCACATGATCCAACCGCGCTTTGGCGACGCGGCTCGGCGGGAG
>DYKI01000105.1 GCA_020722705.1 Chthonomonas calidirosea
CACGGGAGGGACGGCGTCCTCGCCGTCCGAAACAATGGTCATCGGGGACGATGACCCTCCCACGGGAGGGACGGCGTCCTCGCCGTCCGGAGGATCGGTCACCGAGGACGGTAACCCTCCCAAGTCCGCGTTCTCGCCCGCATCGCGCACCACATCGAGCGCGCCGGTCCCGTCTGCAGCAACACCAGCATCGCCAACTGAACCTCGAACGAACCGGGACGAAGACGCACCGGATACACTTTGCCCACATCGAACAGGCTCGGCTGAACTCCGCCCTTACCGATCATCGCCCACCATCCTGACTTGGAGCTATAAGGCAGGCAGACTGTCTTGCCCCGAAACTACCTCCCTGATACAGGCGAGCCCGCCGACTTTTCGGCCATGCTTCTATGGCGTCGGCTCCGTATCGGACCAGCCCGATTTCCGGTGCGTGCCGTCGCAGAATGGCTTCTCCGCCGAACGCCCGCACCGGCACAGGGCGACTTTTCCAGCCTTAACAGGCACCGGCTTTTCGTCGGAATCGAAAAGCTCCACACTACCCGTCACGATGTACGGCCCATCTTTGACTATGTCTATCTTGACAGTCTCCATCATGGTCGCTCCTTGCGTTTGATCTGACACCTTTCAGCGGGCAGCGCCGACCTTGATGTTTCGGAACCGTGCGGGCGCCGCGCCGTGCGTCATCTGGGCGATCTGCATCGGATCGCCTTTCCCGCAGTTCAGTACCCCGTCCTGCACCCAGAAGCGCGCGTCGCAGATCGCGTCGCAACTGCCCCAGAAGTCGGTCGTCATACTCTGGTACGTTACGTTCTTGAGCATGCCAACGATCCGGCCCTTCTTGATCTCCCAGAACGCATCGCCGCCGAACTGGAAGTTGCAGCGCATCTGGTCTATCGAGAACGACCCGCGGCCCTCAATGTAAATCCCGTCGTCCGTATCGGCTATAAGCTCATCGAGCGTCAATGGTTCGCGCCCCGGCATGAGCGAAAGGTTGGGGATGCGCACGATGGGAATGCTCCCCCAGTGATCGGCCCGACAGCCGCCGTTGCTCCGTTCCAGGCCTATCTTTCCCGCCACCTCGCGGCCGGTGCTGTAACCGACAAACAGGCCATCCTCAACGATGTCCCAACGTTGGGCGGCAACTCCGTCATCGTCGAAGCCATTCGTGGCAAGCCCCGCGTCCAACGTGTTGTCGGCCACGAAGCTGACCAGATCGGAGCCGTACTTCAGGTTCCTGAGCTTGTCGGGCGTTGCGAAGCTCCGGCCCGCCAACGACTCCTCGTAGCCGAGCGCTCTGTCGAGCTCTGTTGCATGTCCCACGGACTCGTGAATGGTCAACGAGAGGTTCTGAGGGTCAAGAATGAGGTCCTTGCGCCCGACGGGGCACTCGGGCGCCCCCAGGTGCATCACGGCCTGCTCCGCCACGCGGTCCGTGTTGGCCAGCAGGTCTTCGGCATTGATGTTCTCGTAGCCCCTTGTCAATGGCGGAGGCATATAGGATCGTGATCGCGCGTCGCCGCCGCCGACAGCCGTCGCCTGGTAACCTGCCGCGGTCGTGACAACCTCGCTCTTGAGGTCGGAACCGTCCGTGCTCAGGTACAGCCTCTCGTCCTTCCGAAGCGTCATGAACGCCTGGCTCTTGCTGATGCCCTTGTTCCTGCTCAGCCGTTCGTTGATCTGGAGCAGCAGAGAGGTCTTCTCGTGCATGGGCACCTCAAACGGATCAACCTTGCAGGCTGATTGAAATACGTAGGTCCGTGCAGGCTCGGGCACGAGGCGCACCTTTTCGCGCAGGGCCGATGCCGAAGCGCGCGCAATCGCCACCGCTTCGGCAGCGGCGGCTTGAACGGCCTCCCGCGACAAGTCACCTGTTCCGGCGAATCCCCATGCACCGTCCGCCAGAACGCGCACGCCAAGCCCATAGTCGTCCGTGTCGGCGATGCCGCTGATCCTGTGGTCCTCGGCGCTCAGGTTCTGACGCCGATAGCGCACGACCCTTACATCCGCGAAGTCCGCCCCGCGCAAGACCGCAGTGTCCAGCGCAACTCCTGCGATTTGCCTCATGCTCGTTCTCCTGTCAACATCTGTGCTCCATCATTCGCCAGGTATCGGTACCCTTCCTCCAGACGCCCAGGCTCGGCCTCAGATATCCGCTCCCGGGCCATGGCCACCAGACGGCGCTGCGGCGACGGCATGGGCAGTGCGTCCATCTCATCCCAGGTAAGCCAGGCGGTCTCGGCACAGGTTCTGGGAACCGAGTCTCGCCGGGCCGCCCACCCCACCACGGCATGGAGCTCGATACGATATCGTGTGACGCTATGGCGCAGCGCCCCCAGCACGACGGTCATTGTCGCTGCAACTCCTGCGGCATCCAAGGCGGCCCGTCGAGCGGCAAGCAACACATCCTCACCGTCGCCGGCATTCGTCCATGGGAACTCCCACAGGCCCGCCCAGATGCCGCGCGGCTGCCTCCGCACCACCAGCGCTTCTCCGCCATGGATCACGACGGAGACCACTCGTGTGAGGTGAATGATGGAAGGCTTGGCCGACGGCCCGCCATACGCCATGGGTTCGCCGGATCGTCTGGCGAGGCATTCCGTTTCGATGGGACACTCATGGCAGCGCGTCCTTTCGGCGGTACACAGACTCGCCCCCAGCTCGAATAGGGCCTGAGCGAAGTCGCCGGCGCGGCCCTCAGGGATCATCGGTCGTGCCAGGTCCGCCAGCACTCGGTCCGACGCGTGTACGGTATGGATGCGCTGGAGCACACGCCGAGCATTGGCATCCAGAGCCACCTGCCGCCTGTTGAAAGCGATGGCGGCAATGGCCGCGGCCGTGTAGTCACCGATGCCGGGGAGAGCCCGCAGTAACCGGACATCCTCAGGGAGTGCTCCGCCGTGCCTCTCCAACACGACTCGAGCTGCCTGGTGCAGGCGTCTTGCACGCCCGTAGTAGCCAAGTCCCTCCCAGTGCCGAAGAACCTCGTCGGCGCCGGCCGAGGCGAGCGCGGCAATGTCAGGGAAGCGTTCCATCCACCGAACGAAGTAGGGCTCGACCGTGCGGACTTGCGTCTGCTGAAGCATGATCTCCGACACCCAGACGGCATACGGGTTGTGTCGCATGCGCCTCCAGGGCAGGTCTCGCGCCGTCCGCGCGAACCAGTGCACGAGCGCTGCACCAATGGCCTGTGCCGCTTCGGCCGACAGAGCGGTTGCAGAAGTCGCGTGCGTTGACATACCGGAAGGGCGTCGGTATACTACAGTCGTTGCCGGGGTGTAGCTCAGTTTGGTAGAGTGCCTGGATGGGGGCCAGGAGGCCAGCGGTTCAAGTCCGCTCACCCCGATGGAACGAGGAGGCGTCCGATTTCGGACGCCTCCTGGCGTTTGTCACTCCCAGTTGCGTTCGTCCTCATCGGCCTCTGGTCCGCCTGACCGCGCAGGGCTTTCATCCGTTTCGACGACTTCGATCGCAGGCAGCTTGGCGCGCGTCAGATCGTCGTTGAGTCGGCGCAGCAGGCGGCTGCTCAGCAGGTGCGCTTCGGCAACAAGCGCCTTAGCTGTGCGCAAATGCCCATTGATCTCGTTGCGCCAGGCACGCGACGGTTCATCGGGGTGGTTTTCGATCACCATGAAAGTCTGCCGGAGCTGTGAGGCAAGGGAACCCCTCGAGCGCTGCGTTAACTGCATCACCTGACCGGTCGGTCCCAGCGTCTCGACCGATTGGCCCGGCGAGGAAGTTCCTGCCATGCGCGCCAGAATCGCCTTTGTCTGTTTCTGAAGCGCCGCCAATCTGTCGGCCAGCGGCTTTGGCGCTGCCTTCATCGCCTCCGTTTCTTTGGCCCTCGTCAGGGCCGCGTCAAGGCCGCGCATGTCCCGCTCGGCGGCCTGCAGCCTCACCGATGCATCGAGGCAGGCCACGCTCAGATCGCGCAGCGCACGCGCCTGGCGATCGGTCAACTTCAGGCGAGGATCCTGTTCCACCACCAACGTCTGCGACGAAACGGCGTCTCCAAGCGTGAGACGCACGGTATATCTCCCCGGAACCACGCGGGGTCCCATCGCCATCATTCGTGACCTGGTCTGACTCGGACGCGATCCGGTTCTCCGGGCGCCTGTCGCGCCGGCGGCTTGGCCGCGCCCCCCTACCCTTGAACCCGCGATCCCGCGGTTTGACATGCCGGGTACGGTTGGCGGGTCGCTGCGGAAATCCCAGACGGTCGTGTTGAACCCGGCGCTCGCGAGGTTCAGCCGTCGGGTGCGTATTGCCTTGCCCCGCGAGTCGAGGATCGTCAGAACCGGCGGTGCATCGGACGCGGGCTCAGCGGCGAGCCAATAGCGGATGATCGCTCCAGTAGGCGCACCAGGGGTTACATACACTCGGTTGCCCGTCGTCGTGCTCATCCCGTACGACGAACGGTACATGACCGCCGGCCGCGGCGGAAGTAGGGCGAGCTTCCCCGAGAGACCATTGGCCCGGGCCGCAAGCTCCGATATGTCGTCCAGAATGAAGATGCCTCTGGCATGGGTCGCCACGATCAGATCGTTGTCGCGTGGGTGCACGACAACCTCATCGGTGCGCAGTGCGGGCAACGGTTTGCCGAACCGGTTCCACGTTGCGCCACGGTCGGTGGACACATACAGGCCCCGATCGGTCCCCGCGAACAGCAGGTTGGGGCAGTGGGGATGATCGCGGACGACATTGACCGTTGAGCCCTTGGGGATGCCCTGGCTGATGCGCCGCCACGTCATACCGAAGTCCTCGCTGACGAAGGCGTATGGCGTGAAGTCATCGGCGCGGTGACCATCGAAAGCCGCGTACACACGTCCCTCGGCATGTGGAGACGCATGCACGCGAGATACGTACGTTCCCTTCGGAACTCCGGGAACGTTGCCCACCACGTTGGTCCAGGTCTTGCCGTCGTCACGCGACACCTGCAGATTGCCGTCGTCGGTCCCGACGTAGATGAGCCCCTCACGCACCGGCGACTCGGTGAGCGTGACGATCTGCCCGAAAGTCGAGCCAAGGTCAGGGAACGGATATGCCCGTCCGCGCTTGACGCCCATGATCTCGAACTGACTGGTATCCGGATTCGTCGAGAGGTCGTCCGTGCGTCGCCAGGTGTCGCCCCGATCGGTGCTGATGAACAGCCGATTGCCCCCGAGCAGCATCTTCCGCGGGTTGTGGGGCGACAGCATGAAGGGCGTACACCAGTCCCATCGGTACGGCGGTTCGCCTGGGGCAGGCCGAGGCGTGATGGACTTGCTCACTCCGGTCGGAACATGAACGCGACGGATGGCCCCATTCTGCGACTCGCTGTACGCCGTGTCGGGGTCGCTCGGGTCAATGGCGCAGTAGAACCCGTCGCCTCCTCCGAGGTTCTGCCAGTCGGTATGTCGCGGCCCACCGGACCCCATCCGGCTCGAGGGAGCGATCCACGATCCGTTGTCCTGAAGGCCGCCTGCAACGTTGTAGGGCTTCTTCATATCGAAAGCGACATGGTAGAACTGGGCGAGCGGGATGGTGTTGTAGTGGTCCCATGTCTGCCCGCGATCATGCGACCACTGAATGCCCCCGTCGCAACCGACCAGCATGTGTTTCGAGTTCGCGGGGTTGATCCAGATGGCATGGATGTCGGCGTGTAGTCTGGCGGTGCTCTCGGTCGCGAAGGTCTTGCCGCCGTCCTTTGACCGCATGAACGAAACGCCGGCCAGCCAGATGAACTGGTCGTCGTTGGGATCCACGCGTATCTTGCTGAAATACATGGGGCGCGGGTTCGTGCTGCTCATCTTCGTCCACGTATCGCCGGTGTCGTCAGAGCGGAACACGCCTCCGTCACGAGCCTCCACAACCGCGTAGACAATGCGTGGGTTCTTCCGGTACAGGTCGAGACCGATCCGCCCCTTGTCGCCGGCCGGCAGTCCCTTTTCCAGCCGCGTCCAGGTTGCGCCTGCGTCGGTGGTCCGATAGATGCCGCTGCCGGGACCGCCACCAAGGAAGCCCCAGGCGGCACGCCGTCGCTGGTACATGGCAGCGTACAGGACGTCGGGATTGGACCGGTTGACGACGAGATCGGTGCAGCCGGTGTCGGCGTTGACCTTCAGCACAGCCTTCCACGTCTTGCCGCCGTCGGTAGTCTTGAACACGCCCCGTTCGTCGTTCCGCCCCCAGAGATGGCCGAGTGCGGCGACATACACCGAGTTCGGATCGCGCGGATCAATGACGATCTTGGCGATGTGATGCGTGTCCGCGAGGCCCATGTGCTCCCACGTGGCTCCAGCATCGGTGCTGCGGAAAACTCCGCATCCCCAGGACGAGCTTTGCCGATTGTTCGGTTCGCCCGTGCCGACCCACACGATGTCAGGGTTCGACTGGCTCACCGCGACGGTGCCGATGCTCTGGCAGGGCTGCTCGTCAAACACAGGGCGAAACGTCGTGCCGTGGTTTGTGGTCTTCCATACGCCTGCCGTCGCTGTTGCCACATAGGCCGTGGCCGGATCGGTCTCGACTACGGCGACATCGTCAATGCGCCCGCCCACGACGGCCGGACCGATGGAGCGCCACGGCAGATCGGTGTATGGCCCATCGGCTTGACCTGCTGCACCGCCTCCGACCAGCGCAAGGAGGAGCATCGCGAAGCAAACTTGCATACCAATCTCCGTTGGGCCGTTCCAGGGTCGTTGCGTCACGCGAGCGGCCTCTGGTATAATCCGCCCGTCGGGGTCGTTAGCTCAGTTGGTAGAGCAGCTGACTCTTAATCAGCGGGCCAAAGGTTCGAGTCCTTTACGACCCATCCGGGCCGTCGCGTCGTGCGACGGCCCTGGTGATTCATGGCCCCCTTCTCCGTGGTCATGCCTAGCCCGATTTCGCCTTGCGGAACATTTCGAGCCGGGTGCGCATCAGTTGCTTGTTCCGAGCGGGAATATCGGGGTTGGCATCGCCGATCGGGATGGCTTTGGTCTGAATCTCGATGGCTTTGTCCACATGTCCGAGTTTGAAGTGGGCATAGGCCAGCGCCGTGAGGATGTTGGCGTCGTTGTGCTTCGTGAGGTCGGCGGCGCGCTGCGAAAGGTCCAGCGCAAGCTTGTAGTCCGGTGACTTCAGCCCAGGCGTCTCGTCGAGTATGGACCGCGCCATCAGCCATAGCAGGCCAGACTGGTCCTTGAGTTCTCCGTTCAGCAGCTCCCTGCCGAACGCATACGCTGCGGCCTCGTCATACTTCATCAGCAGACTGAAGCGGACCAGCACCATGCGGCGACCGTATTCAGGCTGGGCTTTGGCGATCCGATCGAGCTCGGCCACCGCCGCCTTGTGTTGACCGGCCTCGACAAGCTCGTTGAACCGCTTGAACAGGCGGTACTCACGCTCCTCCTGCTCCTTGTCCTTGAGCCATTCTGCCCGATATTCAGCGAACTTGTATTTGCCGTCGAGTATCTGCCCCAGGAAGTACTCCAGCATCATCGTATGGCCGATCCACTGTATCTTGCCGTTCCGGCCTATAATGAACGATACCGGCACTCCACGCTCGCCGCTTGCCTCCAGCCACGTCTTGGCCATGGTCCCATTGGGCCCATCCACGCCGACCGGATAGGGCATCTGGGAGCCCATCTGCTTCACGAACGACGCAACCGCAGCATAGTGGGCTCCGCCGGCGTTTGCGTTCTTCTCGAACACGGCAACGGCCTTGACGGATACCCTGCCGGCGTGCATCGCGGCGATCTTCGCCAATGACGGGTACGTCTGTTTGCAGGGGTTGGACCAGGTGCTGAAGAAGGCAACAACGCCGATCCTCGGCGGCCCGCTCTCGGGCTTCGGCGGCTTGATCCACTTGCCGACCTTGATGGGTGGCGCCGGGTCGCCGGGCTTGAGGGCTATCCCGATTGCCGGGCTTGCGGATGATAGGAGCGCAACAGCCAGAAGGAGCCTGTGTGTCCGATGCATGCCGTCATCTCCAAGTCAGATGTGAGCGAACCTCAGGCACGCTCGATGCCGATTATAGCATGAGCGGCATAGAGGCTTCCGACGGAGGCCCGATTCTGGCGATTCGGCAACCAGGTGCTACGCAGCCTCGTCGAAAAGCGAAGAGGCCGCAACCTGTGGCTGCGGCCTCTCGATATGGTGCCGAGGACGGGACTTGAACCCGTATGCCTTGCGGCACACGCCCCTCAAACGTGCGCGTCTGCCAATTCCGCCACCTCGGCGAAGGAAGCATAGCGCCACGGAGACTCGAACTCCGGCTAACGGGCTGAAAACCCGCCGTCCTAACCGCTAGACGATGGCGCCGAGAGTTCAGGATTATAGCCGCGACGATCGGGCTATGTCAACACGCTACTTGACCCGACGCGCCCCTCGGTACCGACTGCAGTAGTAGCCCGAGTTCAGAGAGTCTACGCGCACTCGTCCGCCTGCCGAAGAGGCATGGACGAACTTTCCCCCACCAACATAAATGCCCACGTGCGATATGGACCTGCGCGTGGTCTGGAAGAAGACCAGGTCTCCCGCCTTGAGGTCGCTCTTTGACACTCGCCTGCCCACAGCCGACTGGGCAGCGGCATTGTGCGGCAGCGACACGCCTCGCTTGCCGTAGACGTACCGGGTGAAGCCCGAGCAGTCAAAACCGCCCCGTGCTGATCCGCCATACCGGTACCGCGTGCCCCTGTACGCATATGCCGTCCGGACAACATCGGAGCCGGCCCTGGGCGCTTCCGGTTCCGGTCGGCTGTGACGAACGAAGCGTCCGCTCCGTCGGCGCACCCCAGAAGCCGTCGCGGTTCGACGGCGAGAGGATGAGGTCGAGGCTGTGCGTCGCCTGCTTGACGCAGCCTCGCGCTCTCGGCGGTCTTCGGCCTCTCGCATGGCCATGACCTTCTGCGGCGTGAGACCAACGCGCGACTTGGCCGCGACAAACGAGCCGAGTACCCATCCCGACGGGCCACCCACGACCTTCACCTTGCACCACTCGCCGGACTTATCAACGACCTTCAGCGGCTCGCCGTCGTCCATCAGCGCAAGACGCTTCGCTGTTGTGCTGGGCCTTTCCCGCAATGCAACCCGGTCTCCCTTGATGCACCGCAGTGTGCCGACCCCTGACTTCCCGGGGGCAGGCTTGGCCGTCGCCACCGACTTCGCAGGTCGCTTGCCTGGTACGGCAGATGCCGCTGACGCGTGGACCGCTTGCCCCGAGGACATCTTCACGAAGTCCGCTCGGACCCACGCATGCGCGATCCGGCTCGTCTTGATCTGAAGCCACTCACCCTGTCGGGCCGTCACCGTCAGCGGAGCTCCGTCATCAAGGAGTGTGATCCGGCTTGCCGTCGCCGACGGACCCATGCGCAATGAGATTCGGTCCCCGTGGATTCTGCCCGGCTTCGCGTAGGAAGCCGGCGCGACAACCGGTTTTGGGGGATCGGGAATCACCAGCTTGCGTCCGTCAACGAGGATGGCCTCAACGTCAATGCCGTTCGCGGCCGCGATGGACTGCTTCGAGACACCGAACTTGCGCGCCAGGCTGTCGAGGGTTGTTGTTGGCCCAACGATCACTGTTCGAGAGGCTTGGGCGGTGGTCACGCCAATGAGGAGTGTTATGCTGAGTGTAGCCGCGACGCTGATACGCGCCCAGCGAAGTATGGGGGAGGTCATCCAGTCCCTTTCCTTCCGTGGCGTTGCGTCGGCACAACCTGCTGCGATTGTGTGCCTTGCCAGATTAACCTTCACGAGTGAAGGCTCAGATGGGCCGAGTCTAGCCGAACCGGCCGCCCTATGTCAACCCCAGCTCCTCCGCAAGACCGCGCGGGCTCGACGGCACGACCCTGACGTTCCTGCCGATAGCGTTCGCCAGATCCGCAGGTGCAGCATCGTCAAGGAACACCGCTCCCTCTCGCAGACAAACGTCCGGAATGAAGACGTCACCGTCCGCCCCGGTGCGGCCAAGGGAAGAGGCCATGTCTCGTGCAGTCAGCAGACCGGTCGCGCTGATGGAACCACCGAACCACTCGTTTGAGACCACGCCCGCCGTGAGTGAGATACCCTCCACTGAGCTGAAGCGATTACACATCTCGTGGATCAGCGCGCCGGCGAGAAGGCCCGTCACGGCGACACCGCTTCGTGGCTTCGCGCTCGATCTGGGAAGCCGCCTTGCGATGCGCGCGAGCTCGTCGAGAAACAGCCGAGATGAGCCCACACCATCGTCCAACTGAGGAAACCCCTCATAGTGCCTGCGCCCCGGAACCGGCCTGTGAGCCAGGAAATACCATTCGTCGGACAGCCAGGCGAACCTCGTGCCCAGCGCGGCGAGCGCTGCCCGTTGACGGAGCTGGAACGACTTCAGCATATCGGCAGCGTAGGCAGCGTCAGGCACCCTCAGCTCGGGCAGACGATCCCTGTAACGCGTCACCCCCACCGGCACAACAGCGACCGACTGCACACCGTGCCTGCCGCGCAAGTTCACCGGATGCAGCCGCGAGAGATCACGCAGCGTCGCGTCGAGCGCCGCACCATCGTTGAGCCCGGGGCACAACACGATCTGGGCGTGCACGTCAATGCCGTGGTCGGCCAGCCAGCGCAGTCGGGGCATGATGGGCACGTCCTCTTTGCGTCCCAGCAGTCTCCCGCGCAACTCGGGATCGGTGGAATGAACCGATACGTACATCGGACTCAGCCGCTGCTCGACGATTCGGTCGAACTCGGCGTCGCTCATATTGGTGAGGGTCACGTAGTTGCCATGCACGAACGACAGCCGATAGTCGTCATCGCGCAGGTAGAGCGACCTGCGCATCCCGCGGGGCATCTGGTGGATAAAGCAGAACACGCACCGGTTGTTGCAGGTGTGGACGCCGTCTCCCAGCAGGTCGGCGAACTCGATGCCCGTGGGCTCGCCGTCGCCGCAAGGCAGACAGACGCTCAGCTCCATGCCGTTCCGCAGCAGGCACACAACCGAGTCGTTGCCGGCGGTAACGTAGCGAAACGCCAGCTCGTCCGCAACGGGCTTGCCGTCAACCGTCATCACGACGTCGCCGGGCTCTATCCCGGCCGTGCCGGCGGGGCTGCCACGCTCCACATGGGATACGATCAAGCCCGGGCCGCCCTTGCTGACCCGATGCGGCGCACTCATGAGACGGACGCGTCGGGCGGGATGGGCGCACCAGTACTCAGCAGACCGTAGACCAGGCCGTCAATGAGCGCATGCCAGCTAGCCTCGATCATGTTGGTCGAAACTCCGACTGTGGACCATGCGCGATCCTCGGTACGGGACTCCACTATGGTGCGCACTCGAGCGGCCGTGCCATCGCGAACGTTGACGACGCGGACCTTGAAGTCGGTCAGCCGGATGCCCGAGAGGGCCGGGTAGAACCGGTTGAGCGCCTTGCGCAGTGCCTGATCCAACGCATGAACGGGCCCATCTCCCTCGGCCACGGTCAACCGCTCAACCCCATCAACGCGCAGCTTGACGGTAGCCTCCGTTGTAGGCTCGTCGCGGCCCCGTTTCTCGACAATAACCCTGAAGCCAAGAACCTCAAAGGGGACACGGAGCTCATGGTTGGCCTCCAGGAGCAGCAGTTCGAAGGATGCCTCGGCGCCCTCAAAGGCGTATCCTTCCTGTTCGAGCTCTGCAACTCGCTTGAGCAAGTGCCGGGTCTCAGGCGACCGCTTCTCCAGGTTCATCGCCCTTAGGGCCGCTTTGCTGGCAATCGTTGCGCCTCCCGAAAGTTCGGACACAAGGAGGCGACGATTGTTGCCCACGAGCTCCGGATCCACGTGCTCGTAGGTGGAACGATGTTTGGTGACAGCATCCACGTGGACGCCGGCCTTATGAGCGAACGCACTGCGCCCGACATAGGGCTGACGCGACAGGGGGGGCACGTTGGCCACTTCGTCTACGAACTGGGACAGGGCGGTGAGGTGGCGCAGAGCGGCGTGACGTACCTCGGACGGCGAGGACGCCGTCCCTCCCGCAGTGGGAGGGTCATCGTCC
>DYKI01000017.1:0-23606 GCA_020722705.1 Chthonomonas calidirosea
CGCTGCCAGGATCGCTATGATTGCGATCACAACCAGCAGCTCGATGAGCGTGAAGCCTGAAAACCTGCTTCGAGTCATGAACCGAACCTCCTGGATTGCACGAATGGCATGGGCCGTGGTACGGCCGCTCACATAGATTCCTGCCGGGTATGAGACCATCGCAGTCCAGGCTCCGCGCTGGGTTAATGGTACAGACCGGAATGCCCGATGTGAATACTCGGGGGGACGCGGTCCGGCCACCGGAGCTTTACGCACCCCGAGGTCAAGAATGCTTCCGTGTGATAATACGGCGCAGGCGACGGCGCAAGCAGGCGGTCCATCCGCACCGAAGAGGCGCAGCTATGCTGGGTCGAAGATGTCCACGCTTGTTCGCCTCGTCTGCATCCGGAGGCCAGGCCAATCCGTTCCTTGTCGGCCCTGACCGAGACGCGGATAACCGGAGCCGAAGGCCTTGATTCCTGTTCCCACTCCTGGGTCCGCAGCACAACCAACCAACAGGGCTGCTATGCGGATATGCGGACTCGGTCATAGACACCGACTCAAGGACAACGTGATTCACGCGCTCCGGGCAGCGATGCAGCAGTAGTCAGAGACGATGCGCTTCAGATTCACGACCGAACCCGCGACGTTCGTTGAGAGACCCAATCGCTACGTCGTCATCGCCCGGACGTCGTCGGGCGAGCATGTCCGCGCGCATTGTCCGGACCCCGGACGGCTTCGCGAACTCCTCGTGCCGGGCGCCCGCGTTCACCTAAGCAGCACCCCGAGGGCTGGACGCCGAACGACACACGAGCTGAGGTTCGTCGAGCACCCCGAAGTCGGCACGCTGATCAGCCTGGACTCGCGTCTCGCCAATGCGCTGTTCCGAGAGGCGATTCACGAGCGTCGGTTCAGTCCGTTCGACACCTGGACCGACTGCCGCGCCGAAGTCACAGCGCCGATGGCATGCGGCGCCATCAGAAGCAGGATAGACTTTCTGTTAACCGACCAGGGGTCAGAGCGGCTCTGGATCGAGGTGAAATCGGCCACGCTGGTCGAAGACCGCTGCGCTTACTTCCCCGACGCGGTGACCGAGCGCGGACGGCGTCACGTGTCCGAGTTGACGGAAATGCAGCGCGCGGGTGAGCGTTGCGCCGTCTGTTTCGTCGTACAGCGTCCCGACGCGGACCTTCTGCGTCCGCAATGGGATCGCGACCCGGCATTCGCCGCCGCTCTCGCAGAGGCAGAAGCCGCAGGCGTACTGCTGAGAGCATACACGACCGATATAGCCCTGACGAACGCCTCGATGATCGGGCCCATCCCTGTCGTTACGGGCCGGGGTCTCAGCCGCCCTTAACGCCGTGCAGGCTTCGAGCGAAGGTCCTTGCTCGTTGCCAGGGCGATGACCCTTCCCTCGTCCCCGACAGCGCAGTAGAAGTGGTACGTCACGCCTCTATGGCGGATCAGCCAGGGCTTGTGGGCATAGGTCCTGTCCCAGGGCTCCGACGGCGCGACGAGGTCAGGGCCTGTCCACTTGCGCCAGTTGACCAGGTCCCTCGACACGGCGAAAGTGTCAAAGGCGCCCGGCCTCCAGAATGCGCCGAAGTAGAACATCACCCACAGGTCACCCATGCGCACGACCTGGGGATCGCCGGATATCCCGGAGCCGTTGTCAATGACCGGGTCCGTCCCATACCGTCGCCACGTGCGCATGTCGTCGGAGATGGCCATGCCAATCCGCTCGTGACCGTTCTGCGACTTGGCGTTGTAGTACATGACGTACGGGGCTCCAAGTCGCCTGTGCCGATCGTGAACCACGCAGCTCTTGTAGAGAGTCAAGCGTTCCCACCGGCGCGCATCGGCATCCGCAGGGCTCAACACTGGACGATCCTCGCGTTGCCACTCGTGTGCCGACGCCGGATTCGTCGTTGAGGCGACGCCGATGGAGAGAGGGTCCGTCTCGTAGCCCTTCAGGGCGCCTCCCACATAGGTCAGCCAGTACCGACCGGCATGTTTGGCAAGCGCCGCCGAACCGCCCCAACGGGGATCGTGCAGGCTCGTGAACCCCGCCACCTGCTCAGCATCCCAACGGCCGGCTCGTCTGGAGAGGATGCGGCCGAGCGGCTTCCACGCAAGCAGATCGGGGCTCTCGGCCAGCCACGTGTCGTACCCGGCGCCGTCGAACCGGATGTACGTCATGTACCATCGTCCCCGATGCCGAAAGACCTGAGGGCAGTCCACCATATCGCCGCCTGCTCCTCGCAGCACAACCCCGTACTTGTAGGGCGTCTTCGCCTGCTCGTACACGCGCTGAAGATCGGCATCGGTCACGATCCGAGACCCGAAGCCGAACAATGCCGCCGCCATTGCACAGATTGTCTCAAACAAGGAGTGCTCCCGTAACATGTTCTCGTACTGCCGGCCAACGCAGTTTGGAAGATACCATCCAGCGGAGGCGTGCGCACCCAACGATCCTGCTGTATTATACTAGCCCATTAGCCACGCAACATTCAGGTGCAGACGTCGCTGCGCATGAGGAGGAACCCTCGAATGTTCGTTGACACATCGGTTGTTACCCGCCGCAGACGTGGTTTCACCCTGATCGAGCTGCTGGTGGTCATCGCGATCATCGCTATACTTGCCGCAATCCTGTTCCCCGTTTTCGCCCAGGCACGCGAGAAGGCGCGCCAAGTCGCCTGCATGTCGAACGCCCGCCAGTTCGCCATCTCGACGGCCATGTACGTGCAGGACTGGGAAGCGCATATGTTCTTCTCGTTCAACCGCTTCGGCAACAAGGGCTACCGGTGGATGCAGATGATCCTCCCGTACATGAGGACGCCTGCTGCGTATCATTGCCCTTCGGCCACCAGAAAGCCGCCGCTCAACGTTGAGGAGCAGGTCTACGGCTACAACTGGCAGTATCTCGGCAACTCACGGCTGCTGAGCTATGGCGGACGCGGGCTGGTGCCCGATAGCGCCATCATCGCGCCGTCCATGACCATAGCGTTCGCGGACAGCGCCGGCTCACTCAGCATGATCGGTACGGCACAAGAGGGTCACGCAGGCTATGCGATTGACCCGCCGACGCCCAAACCGGATCCCGACTGGTCGGGATATCATGACCCGGACGATCCCGCCATGGTCTCCAACCGCCACAGCGGAGGCGCGAACCTTGCCTTCTGCGACGGCCATGCAAAGTGGCACAAGCTTGAGGTCATCTATCGCGACAACAGCCTGTGGAACGGTCGGGGGACTTCCGAGCCCTGAGTTGTGATCCGAACGCTCGCCCTTGTTGCGGTCGCACTCGCGATCGGCATTTCGAGCAATCGAGCGCCCGAGCGCCGCTGGGTTTTCGTTCATTCCCAACTGGCCGCTTCGGGAGGGGTGGAGCGCGTGGTGCAGCTCATGGAGCGCGCAGCGAAAGTCGGCTGCAATGGGATCGTCCTGACCGAAGAAACGTTTTCAGGCGGGCGTGAGCCATCCGAAGCTGAGCGGAAGCGAGCCGACACCTTGCTTGAGGCAGGGCGTCGGCTCGGCATCGAGATCATCCCCACGGTCTGCAGCCCAAGAGCAATACTTCGCCATGACGTCAATCTCGTCGAAGCCATGCCTGTCCGCGATGCGCCGTTCACCGTTGAGAAAGGCATGGCCGTGCACGATCCCGGCCCGGTTCGTATGCTCGCCAACGGCGGCTTCGATCGCGTTCTGAAGGCTGCAGGCGAACAACCGGAGGACTGGCAGGTCGAACCCGGCTCTGCGCACGTTGGGACGGACGCAGAGGTCAGGCATAGTGGGAAGCGGTCGCTCAAGATCGCGTTCGGCGAAACCGGGACGCACACGGCGGCTACAGCGGCCAACGTGATCCAGGAAGCGCAGGTCACCCCGCATCGCCAGTATGTGCTGACAGCCTGGACGCGATCGGGGAACTTCCGTCCCGGGTCTAACTTCCAGGCATGGATCATGACGATCCCCGACAAGCCGTCGGGCAAGTCGGTCCCGCTTGCCTATACGCAGTGGCGTCAGGCCGCGGGGTCGGCGTGGCAGGTGCAGCACGCGACGTTCAACAGCCTCGAGCATCGGCGTGTCGAGATCCGCCTGCAGGCCTGGTCCGCACGGGGCACGCTCTGGGTGGATACGGTCAGTCTCAACGAGGTCGGGCTGCTCAACCTCGTCAGGCGGCCCGGCTGCCCATTCGTTGTGCGCGGCGAGAAGGGCACCGTCTACGAAGAGGGACGCGATTTCGAGCCCGTGGTTGACCGCAGGATGGGTCGGAGCGGCGCCGCCGGAGCCTACAGCGCCTACCACGAGCCCCCTGAGGGCATCCGGCTAACGGCCGACACCCGCATCGGTCCAACCGAGCGGCTGCGCGTGTCTTACTACCATTGCCCTGTGGTGTTCTCGGGTCGCGTCGCCGTCTGCATGACCGAACCGAAGGTCTACGACCTGGTCCGACATGAGATCAGGCGCGTGAATGAGCTTCTGCATCCGCACACGTTCTTCATGAGCCACGACGAGATCCGCATCGTCGGATGGTGCGCCGCCTGCTCGGCTCGCCAACAGACCGCAGGGAAGCTCCTCGCCGATAACGTCCGGCGATGCATCGAGATCATCAGGGAGGAAAGCCCGTCTGCGGCGATCGTCGTCTGGTCGGACATGTTCGATCCCCACCACAACGCACACGACAGCTACTTCTTCGCCAGAGGAACGCTGGCCGGTTCGTGGGAAGGTCTGCCGCCCGACGTCATCATCGCCAACTGGAACTACAACCAACGCGCTGCAAGCCTGAAGTGGTTCGCCGATCGAGGACACCGTCAGGTCATCGCCGGACACTATGATCGCCCCGTCTCCGACGTGGCGCTGTGGAAGTCGGCCGCCAAGGGCATTTCAGGCATTGAGGGGATGATGTATACGACCTGGGTGCGCAAGTACGACGATCTGGAAGCGTTCGCCAAAGCCGCCTGGGAGTAGTTCGCGCCCGAGGTCGAGGCGCATGCCTCCGGTGTTTCCTGCGGGTATACTTGTTGTTCGCGCCCGACCCCGGGCGCGTAAGTTGTCAACGCCTTGACGAGAGCGTGCGCCTGACTTGAGTCCATCCCGCCAACCAACCGTCCAGTTGATCAACCTCGGATGCGCCAAGAATGTGGTCGATTCCGAGGAGGTCTTGGGCTTCCTGAGCCGCGATGGGTTTGCGGTCAACGGCCAGGGCAGACGCGCCGATGTGGTCGTCGTGAACACATGCGGCTTCCTTCAGGCGGCACGCGACGAGAGTCTGGCTGCCATCGCCGAGGTGATCCGTCGCAAGCGCCGCGGTGAAGTTGGACGCGTCGTTGTGGCCGGGTGCATGGTCCAGAAGTGTGCCGATCAGTTGTCGCAGATCGCCGGCATTGACGCACTGGTTGGTCCGGGCCGCAACGACCTGGTGGCACAGGCCGCTCGGAAGGCCTACGGCGAAACGGAGAACGCTGAAAGCAAACCTCTCGTGCATCTATCCTCATCGCCGATCCATATGTGGAAGACCGATGCCTTTCGGGTGCTTTCGACACCGCCGTGGTCCGCCTACCTCAAGATCGGCGAGGGATGCGACCACACATGCGCGTTCTGCACCATCCCGAGCATCCGTGGACCGTACACCAGCAAGCCGCTGGACGCAGTCGTCGCTGAAGCTGCCGGCCTCGCCGAGCGCGGTGTGGTCGAGATCAACCTGATCGCTCAGGATACCACCCGGTACGGGCAGGACCTGCCCGGCAGACCGAACCTGACTGTGCTGCTGCGAGAGTTGTCGGCCATAGATGGACTGAAGTGGATCCGCGTTTTCTACGCTTATCCCACGCACACACTCCTGAGCGTCGTCGAGGGGATGGCCTCCCTTCCCAAGGTGTGCCGGTACCTTGATATCCCCTTGCAGCATGCGAATGCCGACATACTCCGCAGCATGCGGAGGCCCGGTGACGGGGCCAGGTACCTCGAGATGATCGAGCGCATGCGCGACGCAATGCCCGACATCTCCATCCGAACGACCCTGATCACCGGCCTGCCGGGTGAGACTGACGAGGCGTTCGGTGAGCTCCTGGAGTTTGTCGAACAGGCGCGGTTCGACCGCCTCGGTGTGTTCGAGTTCTCGCCCGAACCCGGCACCGATGCTGCCCGAATGCCGGGCCAGGTCCCCGCGGAGATTCGGCGGCAGCGGCGCGATCGTCTGATGCGCATGCAGCAGGCTATCTCGCTCGAGCGGAATCGGCAATGGATCGGCCGAGTTATGGATGTCCTGATCGAGAGTGCCGAGGGTCGTTCAGCCATCGGTCGCACCTTCAGGGATGGGCCCGAGGTTGACGGGACCATACGCGTAAGAGGGCAATCGGCACCCCCCGGCTCGTTCCGGAGCGTTCGCGTTACGGGAGCGGACGTCTATGACCTGATTGGCGTGGCAGAGGATGAGCATCCTCGCCAAGCCGACAGCAGACCACACGGTCGCGCTCAGCATCATCGAGGCGCGACAACCGTGGCCTGCGGACAAGAGACGCATTGATGATGCACGGGGCGACGCGGCAGAATGTCGCCGCGACCGCGCGGCGCCACGAACGCCTGCGCGCCGCGGCGTCCATTGCATCGCAACGCCACAACGGAGGCTAAGCAGTGACAGCTACCCTGGCAACGAAACCCATTGACAACCCGGATGCCGCTGACGAGCGGGCCGACCTTGCGCTGCTCTACCTGGGCGATCTGCTTCAGCAAGCGATACTTGCGGCAGGCACCCCGCTCAAGGTATCGGAAGCGGCACGCGCATGCAACCACCCGGCGATGGATCTGCGTCTCGCTCGAGTGGTGCTGGCCGCCTCGCCCGACCGCTTCACCTCGTCCGATCGAAAGTGGAAGGTGGCCTCACGGACCCTTGATCCCAACAGGCCCATCGAGCGTACGATTGAGGATATCCTCGCAGTCTCAGGCCGGCCCCTTTCGGCTCACATCATTGCCGGCGAGCTCGAAGCCATCACCGGGCGCCCCACCGACGTCATCCTCCCGGTCGCCGAAAGGCTGCTGTCCAATCCCGAACGCTTCGCGCGGATCGGCGACCTCGGCTTCGTTCGCCGGTGCACCCTGCTGGAAGCTCAGGCAGATGATGCCGAGGATGTCCTGTTCGACAACTTCCTCACCGAGGATGACATTGCACCCTACAGCGATGCGACGCTGACCGGGGGAATCCCCGCATTCCTCGACGCAGTCGGCCGCCCGGTGCCCAGCAAGGTGCTTCAGTTCCTCGCGTGGCGCCATGACCCAACGCACTTCGTGCCGGAAGCGCTGATCGAAGAGCTCTGGTCGTCCGGAGCCGTCTGTCTCTCAACGGGGTCGTGGCTCGGCCCCGCGACAGTGGCATCGCTTGCGGACGAGTTTCCTGCCATTGCAGACCGCCCCGTCATTGAGGATGCCGAAACTCGCCCCGACGTCGCCGAGCCGCTCACGATCAACGAGGCCGAGCGGGAGCAGCTCGTTGATTTCGTGCTCAAGTCCGACGCTCCCAGCTTCGCGCCGCGGATGCTTGAGGATATCTTCGAGGTCGCTCCCGGCGAGCCCACCTTCGAAGCCGACCGGCAGTCCGTCCTCGACTGTCTGCGCTCCGACCCGCGCGTCGTCTGGATCGGCGGAGACCGATTCCTCCCGACCGGAGCGATCCCTGACTACGTATTCACCGTGCCGTCCAACCTGAGTTTCGCCGATGGGCAGTACTTCGACCTCGAAGGCAACGAAGTGGATGTACTCCTGGAAGACGACGGACTGAGCGGCGGTCTCAAGAGTGAAATCGCGTCACCTTTGGCACAGGACGTCGGCGATGAGGAGCCCTTCACGCTCCCCGAAGGCGAAGCCCCGGTCACCGTACGCTGCGTGCTGCGCTTCCATCACAAAGAGATCGGCACATTCCCCCTGTGCCAGCTTCCGCCCGGCTACTTCCCATCCGAACCGTCCATCATCCAGGTTGAGGTTGCACTCCCGAACGGGCACGTCGCTCAGGCATGGGTGAATCACGAGACGAGGCTGCTCTACGGTCTGCTCGATTGGTATGACACCGTACCCATCGATTCCGGCGCCGTGTTCTACATCGAACGGCGTGCGCCTGATCAGTACGCCATCGTGTTCGGAGAAGAAACCGAACCCGCGATCTTCGTCTCCCGCAACCGCCTCAATGACCTGCTCGAACTGCGCAATCAGGCCGAGGCCGAACAGATGCCCACCTTCGATATCCTCCGCACGATCATGGAGCACTATCGGAAGGGCATCGAGTTCATTACGGTCCTGACCGAGGTGAGCATCGTCCGTCGGACCCGGCGGCGCAAGGTCGCATCGCTCCTGTCGGCCTACCATTGCTTCTTCCAGAGGAACAAGGCCTGGGTCTACGACGCTCGCAAGCTGAGCCAGGGACTCGATCGGAGCAAGCGGAAGTATCTCATTGACAGGTAACTCGGTCGCCGAGTCTCAGGTTTCCATCGAAGAGCGCCATCGCCGCCCATGAGTGTTCGCGTCCGATACGCGCCAAGCCCGACCGGTTCACCGCATGTCGGCAACTTGCGCACAGCAGTGTTCGACTGGCTCGCAGCCCGCAAGTACGGCGGGCAGTTTGTCGCGCGCCTTGAGGATACCGATCGTGACCCCGCGCGCTACAAGCCCGAGGGCATCCGCGAGATCGAGGAGAGCCTGAAGTGGCTCGGCATTGAGCCCGATGAATGGTGGGTGACCGGCGGTCCATATGCGCCGTACATCCAGTCGGAGCGTCTCGACCTCTACCAAAGCGCGGCCAACAGACTCATCGCAAGCGGTATGGCGTACAAATGCTTCTGCACCGAGGAGCGGCTGGCAGCTATGCGGGCTCAGCAGCAGGCGCAGGGCGCACCGACCGGGTATGACCGAGCATGCCGCAACATGCCCGTGGAGCAGCGGAGAGAACTCGAGTCGCGTGGGGTGCCGTATACGGTGCGACTGGCTGTGCCCCTTGACGGCGTCACCGCCTACTCCGACCTTGTCTACGGCGACGTGACCTTCGAGAATCGGACAGTTGACGATCAGGTGTTGCTGAAATCGAATGGCTGGCCCACCTACCATCTCGCCGTCGTGGTTGACGACCATGAGATGCACATCACGCATGTCATTCGCGGCGAGGATTGGATGCCCAGCACGCCGAAGCAGGTCCTCATCTATCAGGCGCTGGAATGGGAGCAGCCGATCTGGGTTCACATCCCATTGACCCTGGGTCATGATCGCAAGAAGCTCTCAAAGCGTCATGGTGCCACCCAGTTCACTGAGTTCATCCGCCAGGGCTATCTGCCGGAGGCGATGTTCAACTTTCTGGTGCTCCTTGGATGGTCTCCCGGAGACGACAATCGAGAGGTGATGACCGTCGCCGAAATACTTGAGCGATTCGATCTCTCGGGCATTGGGCGCAATCCGGCCGTATTCGACTATGACAAACTCCGCTGGATGAACGGCGAGCACATCCGCCGATGCGACCATCGCCGCCTGGCCGACCTGTGCGTGCCGTTCCTGCATGAGGCCGGGCTGATGGGTGCGCCGCCGACACCAGGGGAGCGAGCCTGTTTGGAACGAGTGCTGCCGTTGATGGTTGAGCGCATGCATCTCCTATCCGACGCCCCGGCGCTGATGGCCCCGTTCTTCCGAGATCCCGTTGAGCCCGACCCAACGGGCCTGCGCAAGTGGCTCACCGGAGCGGACGCGCGGCGGCGGCTCGATATGGCCTGCGTTCTGCTGGAGTCGGACTGCTCCGATCTGACCGAAGAAGCTGCCGAAGCGGTTGTGAATCGTGTTGCCGAGGCGATGGGGACTTCGCGCGCTCCGGTGATTCACACGATCAGGGTTGCCGTGACGGGTACAACCGTCGGAGCGGGCCTCTTCGAGACGCTGAGGACGCTTGGGCGCGAAACCGTCATCCGGCGACTGCGCCGCGCGATGGAATGGGTGGTGGAGTGATGGATCACACGCTGGATATCAACACGCTGTTCGGGCCTCTCCCGTCTGCCTCGGTGGACCTTTCGGTGGAACACCTGCAGGCCCTGATGCAGAAACACGGCATCGCAGCATGCTGCACGCTCTCGACGATCGGCGTGCTGCTCGACCACAATACGGGCAATGCTGCCACACTCGCCGCCTGCCGTGAGGCGCCATGGCTCATCCCGGCCGCAACGGTCAACCCCTTCGCGTACTTCGGCGGTGAAGGCCCCGCCATGCAGTTTCAGGAAGAAGGGTTCAAGCTCGTCCATGTGTTTCCCGCATGGCAAGGGTGGCCGTATGCGTTCGCACCGTTTCGCACGCTCCTGAGCACGCTCTCCGCCCGGAACCTTCCCGTTGTGGTCCATCTCGACGGTCCCGGATCCGCGACTCAGTTGCTTGATTCTGTCGGCGACCTCGAGTCTCGCCTCATCCTGGCCGATGTTGACGATCGCCAGATATCCGAGGCAATCGCGCTCATGCGCCGGCACGCCAACCTCTTCGTGGAGACCTCGGGGCTGTCTGCGGCAGGCGCCGTCAAGCTGCTGGTCGCCGCTGTAGGAGCGGAACGGGTCTTATTCGGGTCCGGTGCGCCTGCCAAGCCGCTCGGATCCGCTCTGGCATCCATTCGCTTTGCGGGACTGTCCGATTCCGACATGGAGCGCGTGATGGGACTGAACGCAATGGGACTGATGGGACGAATGCGACAGGGGGACACCTAGTGCCGGTATTCGATTGCCATAGTTGGCTGGGCGGCAGCATCGTGCCGGGGATGGCCCAGTCTGTCGAAACCCTGGCGAATGCCATGGAGCATGCAGGCATTGATCGCGCTCTCGTCTTCTCCGCCCATGCTCGGATGGTGGATCCGCTCGCGGGCAACCGACTGCTGAGAGCGGTTGTTGATCGCTCGCCGGCGCTCTATGGGTGCCTTGTCGGCCACCTGAACCGACCCGAGAGCTCGATAGGCGCGATGAGGGAGCTGATGCCGAAGCGGCGCTTCCTCGCCCTCGCGGTGATGGGCCGCACGCCTGAGGAGCCTATCAGCACGGCGATGGCCGACGAACTGCTGAACGCCTACCGCCGCTATACAAAGCCGATCATGGTCTATGCCCTTAACGCAGCCTCGGTTCGCGGAGTGCAGGAGATCGCCAGAGCCTACCCGATGCTTCGAGTCGTGATGCTGGGTATGGGCGGACGGGATTGGCGTCAGGCGATCCGCGCCGCCCATGCAACCACGAACATCATCCTTGAGACGTCGGGCTCGCTGGAATGTGCCAAGCTGGAGGTTGCTGTCGAGACGATCGGCGCCCATCGGCTCGTTTTCGGGTCATGGTCGCCGCATACAAGCGCGCCTGCCGCCATGGCGATGATTGAGGACGCTCCGATCTCCGACGATGCCAAGCGCCGCATCCTCTGGGACAACGCAGTGCGCCTGTTCGACCTCGACGCGGCTCCGAGCGCCGATGGAGAGTGAGCCCCCTCCGGTCCCATTAAGCCGCCCCGCATCATCTTTCAAGGATCCCCATGGCGGACGGGCGGAGACTATGGCCTCTCGTCTCCAGGGCGACCTCGAAGCTCCAGACACACGACCGAGTGCGCCGGGAACGTGAAGCTCATCGTCGCCGCCGCTCCCGATCAGGGTCTTGCCGTCAGGGCCACCTCTGCAGGGCCTCCCCTGGAAAAACGCGGGTTGACCTGATCCTCGGCCTGAACCGATCACTGTTGCGCCCTGCGATGGAACGAGTTATAATCGAACGGATATGGCTTGGAGGCAGGGGAGGCCGCTATGGGACGGGCGCGCATGAGCCGAAGGGATTTTGTCAGAGCGTCTGGCGCGAGCGCGGTCACGGGCGCGACGTTCCTGATTGGCGCCGAGAGCGCCATGCGGGCTGCTCCCCTGGACGGCAAACAGGCACTGAAGGACTGGGGCAATCCGTGGCGACCGGCGTGTCCTCAGCGACTGACCGACCAAACGCGTATCCTGGCTCACAGGGCCATCGCCGGTGAGCACGGGCGCGGCATGGCCCGGTCTACAGCCAAGCTCGATGAGGCGAAGGTCAAGGGCATGTCGGCCGACATGCGTTACGCTCACGCCGTCATGCTCGCCGCCCAGACCGCTCCGCTCCGCATCAACGCCGATGAGCTCCTGGTTGGATCGGCGTCCCTCTTGGAGGCTGCCGGTCACGTCACGCCGATCGCGGGCAATCCCAGCACAAGCCACACCACCATCGGCTTTGCCAGGGGCCTTTCTGAAGGCTACGACGGCATCCGACGGCGGATTCAGGCGCGGCTGCAGAAGGGCGGTCTGGATGCCAAACAGACCGATTTCCTCCAGGCTATGGAGCTGTGCCTCGACGCAGCAGACGTATGGCGCGACCGGCAGATCGCGGCCCTGAAGGAACTGGCTTCCACCTCGTCGGGAGCCGTCCGTGCTCGGTGCCGCAAGCTCGTCCGTATGCTGGAACGGGTGCCGAACCAGCCTCCGCGAACCTTCCACGAGGCCGTCCAGTCCCTCTGGTCCATGTGGTGCTTCCAGCGCCTCATGGGCAACTGGTCGGGGATCGGGCGCATTGACGAAATGCTCGGGCCCTATTTGCAGGCCGACCTGGCCGCGAAACGGATCACACTGGACGAAGCGCGGGAGATACTGGCGCACTTCTGGATCAAGGGCTGCGAATGGATTGGCGTGCCAGGCGCGGGAGGCGGCTCCGGCGACGCTCAGTTCTACCAGAACATCGTGCTTGCCGGCATAGACGCCAACGGACGCGAAGTGACCAACGAGGTCACGTACCTTGTTCTGGACATCGTCGAAGAGCTCCACATCAGCGACTTTCCGATTGCCGTGCGCTTGAACCGAAACTCTCCGGACAGGCTTCTGCGCCGCATCGCCGAAGTGCAGCGGCACGGCGGCGGGATCGTTGCGCTTTACAATGAGGAGAAGGTCATCGCCGGCCTCCAGCGCATGGGTTTCTCGTTGCCCGAGGCGCGCAGCTTCGCGAACGACGGCTGCTGGGAGGTGCTCATCCCGGGCAAGACGACGTTCTCGTACGTACCCTTCGACATCCTGGCCCACCTGCAGGATGCCATCGGCGCCCGAGCCGGCATCCCGCCCCGTGAGTATGCAAGCTTCGACGAGCTGTACGCCGCCTACGCTGCCTCGCTGCGCGCACACATCACGGCCCACCATGCGATGGCCGACACCTGGTGTACGGGCGGCACCTCGACACCGCTCCTGTCGCTGCTCGTGGACGACTGCATCGAACGAGCCCGTGGATACTACGAGCGCGGCTCACGCTACTACATTCTCTCGCCCCATGCGGGAGGCATGGCGGATGTAGCCAACAGCCTTCTCGTAATCAAAGAGCTCGTCTACGACCGCAAGGTGCTTACGCTTGCCGATATGGCCGAGATCCTACGCAGCAACTGGTCGGGTCAGGAACACCTCAGAAACAAGATCGCGAAGACGTTCGAGTTCTACGGCAACGACAGTGAAGCCGCCGATGCCATGATGCAGCGCGTCTTCGACGATTACACGGCCATGGTCGCCGAGGTGCCCCAGCGCAACGGAGTGCTCCGGCCTGCAGGCATCAGCACATTCGGGCGTCAGATTGAGTACGCCCCGCACAGGGCAGCGACGGCATCCGGCGCCCATGCCGGCACGTATCTGGCCAGCAACTGCTCGCCCGCGCCGGGTACGGACCTCCACGGCCCGACCGCCGTCCTGCGCTCATACTGCAAGCTCGATTTCGAGCGCACTCCGAGCGGCGCGACGCTCGAGCTGAAACTCCACCCGGAGAGCGTCAAGGGCGAGAAAGGCGTCATGGCGATGGCTGCCCTGATGCGTACCTTCGTGCAGCTCGGCGGCTGGTATCTGCATGTGGATGTGGTCGATTCCGCACTCCTCGCCGATGCGCAGGCACATCCGGAGAAGTACCCCAACCTCTCCGTCCGGATCGCCGGATGGTCGGCCCGGTTCGCCACTCTCAACAAGCAGTGGCAGGACATGATCATCCAGCGCACCCAGCAGTACCTGGCATAGGTGTTGCCGGCGTCTCCATGCCCCGGTGGCTGAGTAGACCGGCGCAGGGGCCCCCTGCCTCCATGACCCGCCCGCGCAGGTAGTCGGTGTACCGTTCCGCGCCGTAACGCTCGGCAAGCCGATGATCGCGTACGTCCATCAGACTGGCAGCCGCGCCATCCCCATCCCGGCTTCAGCCAGGGTCCTTGCCTCGGCGCTTCGCGGATACTCAGGTTCATATGCAGGATGACTGAACCATCGCGTCGAACACGGGTGGAAATCGCTCCCATCAGGGCAGCGCCACCAAGGAGACAACCGCGATGTCATCAACCGAAAAGAACCTGAAGGAAGCCTTTGCCGGCGAGAGCCAGGCCAACCGCAAGTACCTCGCGTTCGCCAAGAAGGCCGAACAGGACGGTTTCGCGAACGTCGCCCGCCTGTTCCGAATCACCGCCGAGGCCGAGACGATCCATGCTCACGGCCATCTCGCTGCGCTGGGCGGCATCGGTTCAACGGCCGACAACCTGCAAGCGGCCATCGCCGGCGAGACCTACGAGTACACGCAAATGTACCCGCCGATGCTGAAGGATGCGCAGGCCGAGAACCACCGGGCAGCGCGCATGTTCGGCTATGCGGTCGAGGCTGAGGAGGTTCACGCCAGGCTGTACTCGATGGCGCTCGAAGCCGTCCGCAAGGGTGAGGACATCACCGGCGTGGAGTTCCACCTCTGCCCCATCTGCGGCTACATCGAGCTCGGACCGGCCCCTGAGGTCTGTCCGATCTGCAAGGCAAAGGGCGAGACGTTCATCAAGATGTAGATTGCGCCATGAAGAGCTATCGCAAGGAACTGTGGTTCAACGTCCCGGGGCGTCGGGCCTTCGTCAACATCACGCGCGAAGTTGAGCGATGCGTCAGCGACAGCGGCATACGCGAAGGGCTGGCGCTGGTGAATGCCATGCATATCACGGCTTCGGTCTTCATCAACGACAACGAATCCGGCCTGCATGCCGACTACGAGGCCTGGCTCGAACGCCTTGCGCCTTTCGATCCCTCTGCCGCCCGGTACGCCCACAATCGAACGGGCGAAGACAATGCCGACGCCCACATGAAGCGCCAGATCATGGGCCGTGAGGTGGTCATCGCCATCACCAACGGTCAACTCGATTTCGGGCCGTGGGAGCAGGTGTTCTATGGGGAGTTCGATGGCGGACGCCGCAAGCGGGTCCTGGTCAAGATCATAGGCGAGTGATCGGCGGCACATTGGTCCCATCTGTCGCATTCGTCCCATAAGTCCCATAAGTCCCATAAGTCCCATAAGTCCCATAAGTCCCATAAGTCCCATCGGCCATTGTGACGACGGTGCCCGTCGTGCGCTACACTAATGCGTCCCGCTTGCGGGCCGTCGTCTCTGAGCCAATGGGCCATCACCACACACATAATCCCGAAATCGGCGGGAAGCGCATCGCCTATGCCATCGTTCTTAGCGTCCTCTTCGTCACGGCAGAGGGGATCATCGGCTGGCGTACCGGCAGTCTGGCGCTCATGTCGGACGCCGGTCATAACCTGACCGACGCCATTGCGCTTGGCCTATCGGCGTTTGCCATCTGGGTTGCCCGAAAGCCCCCTACCTCACACAGGACGTTTGGCTACCATCGCGTCGCCATACTGACGGCTGCGGCCAACGCCGTCTCGCTCGTGGTCATGTCCCTGATCATCTTCGGCGAGGCGCTGCGGCGCATGCGCGCCCCGGAGCCGATCGAAGGGGGCTGGATGATCTGGACGGCGCTCGCGGCGCTTGCGATGAATGTCTGGATCAGCTACTGGCTCCACTCGGGCGCAAAGGATGATCTCAACATTCGCAGCGCCTACCTGCACATGATCGGCGACGCGCTGGCGAGCGCTGGCGTTGTGGTTGCCGGGATCATCGTATGGGCGACGGGCTTTGCTCTGGCCGATCCGATCGTCTCGATCATACTTGGCGTTCTGATCCTCGTCAGCTCCGTCGGCATTTTGAGGGAGTCGCTCGACATCCTCCTGGAAGCCATGCCACGCGGACTGCGTCTGGACGATGTTGAGGCCGCAGTCCGACAGGTGCCCGGCGTTCTCGGCTGCCACGACATGCACGTATGGACCATTTCGTCGGGCCTACTGGCGGCCAGTTGCCACGTTGAGGTGGCCGAACAAAGCGCGAGCGACGGTCAGCGCATCGGCCACCTCGTATCGGACGCGCTCGCCGAGCGTTTCGACATCATGCACACCACAGTGCAGATCGAGGTCGAAGCCTGTGCCGATCCTGACCGAATCTGCTCCATGCGTCGCCTGAGTACCGTGTCAGGGGCGCCCGCCTCGAACGAGTGAGCGCGGAGAAGGCCACTGCGTCCGGCGTCGAGACCGTCGAGGCGTTTGCACCACACACCCAGCCCACCCTCTTCGAACTGGCTCGCGTCTTCTTCTACATCGGCCTGGCCGGTTTTGGCGGCGGTATGGCGATCGTCGCCATGGTGGAGGATATCTGCGTTCACAAACGGCGCTGGATGAGTCCCGCAGAGTTCGCCCATGGAGTGGCTTTCGGGCAGTTTCTGGGAGCGTTCGCGGTCAACACGACGACATTCGTCGGCTACCGAATGCTCGGACTCGCAGGCGCGGTGGCCGCGGTCGTGGCGTTTCTGACGCCCAGTGTGGCGCTGGTCATCATCCTATCAGCGCTCTATCTGCACTATCAGAGCGTCCCGGCGATGCAGTCCGCGCTGCACGGGATTGGGCCCATCGTGGTTGCCGTGCTGCTCAGTGCCGCGTACCGAATGGGGCGAGCCGCTCACAATGCCGCAGTCCAGTCCGGCCGCGCAGACTCGACGGTCCAAACAGAGTGCGGCGGACGCGCTCCTTCCCGTGAGCTTTCGGGTTTCCGCCTTCCTCCTTCGGTGGAGCCCGCCATCGTAGGCGCCACGTCCTTCGTTCTACATTTCTTCCTTGAAGCGCCCGTTATCCTGATCCTTGCCGCTGTTGCTGTCTACGGCATGGCCCGGTATCTGATCTCCGGACGCATTCGCGGGCGGGAGCGCCGGTGATGGGCCGCAGCCTGCTCTTCGGTGTCGGCGCGAAGGCTCTTGGCAGCCTGGCATGGGTGTTCCTGAAGATCGGTTTCGTGTTCTTCGGCGGAGGGTTCCTGCTGATCCCTGTGCTCCAGAACGAGCTCGTCCGCCATCGGGGCTGGCTCACCCAGGCGCAGTTCATTGATGGCGTCGCCATCAGCCAACTCACCCCGGGGCCTGTCGCCATCCTCGCCACATTCTGCGGCTTCGTTCGCGGAGGCGTTGCCGGAGCCGTTATTGCAACCGTGGCCGCATTCCTTCCGGCATTCGCCCTTATGTGCATGCTCACGCACATCTACGAGCGCGCCCGGCAGATGGACGGCGTAAGGAAGGTCATGGACAGCTTCCTGCCTGCCATCGTGGGCCTGCTCGTCGCTTCCGCCGTCGAGATCGGCAAAGCAAGCATTCTGACCCCGTGGCATGCGGTCCTCGGATTCGTCGCCCTCGTTGCGTTCGCACGGTTCAACGTCAGCCCAGCACTGGCGATCCTGGCCGGAGCGATAGCTGGAGTCTTGATCGGCAAGTAGTCGCCGCCCTCTCGCGATCGGATCGGTGGACCGATGAATCATCACACGCAGGCATGTCCCATCGGCGGCAACGCAGCAATCCGCGTCGGCTGTATCAGTAGTTCCCGTATTCGCGCCAGGTCTCGAGCATGAGCTCGTAGCGTGCAAGCCGCATGCCTGTGTAGATGCAGTTGCTCGTACTGAAGATATAGCCGCCGCCGGGCATCCCGTGCTTGAGGCAGTAGCGTACGTTCTCGACGACTTCGGCTTCGGTTCCCGAGTCCAGCAGACCGCAGTTGACGTTGCCGATCAGGCACACCCGGTCGCCCACAAGGCGTTTTACCTCGGCGATGTCCACACCCGCCTGCGGGTCAATGGAGTGGAGCGCATGAGGCCCAGCCTGCACCAACTGATCGAGGATCGGCATGATATTGCCGTCGGTGTGCTTGATGGTGTAGAAGCCGAGATCACGCTCGCCCCGGATCAGCCGGGCGAGATATGGGGTCACGAACTCGCTGAACTGCCTCGGGCTCAGGAATGGCCCCGTGTTCAGACAGTAATCCGAGCAGAGTGCAAACCCGTCGAGGCCGCCATGGTCGCGAAGCCGCTCGGCATACCTGAGCATGTTGTCCACCATGGCCGAGGCCTCGGCATGGACCTTGTCGGGCTCGTCGGCCAGCCGGAACGCGAACGCCTCCATGCTGTTTCCGTCGGGGATCGCGAAGGTGGCGTCGCCGTGGAGCATCAGGAAATACCGGTCGCCCGACTTCTCGCGCACGAGATCAATGAGCCGCGCGGTCTCCTCGAAGCTGCCCGGATTCGGGTGGAGGAAAATGGCGCTGTGCTCGAAGCGCTCCGCCGTCATGATGTACAGGTCGGCCATCTGGTTGCGATGGAGCCGCCGCTCCTTCTCCTCCATCTGATCCCACTGCCCATAGTGCCGCTGTGAGGGATGGAGGATGCCGAATGCCTCCATCGTGAGGAAGAACACGAGCTCAAAGTGGGGCACACGCCCGGTCAGCGGGCGCCGCTCGAGGGCTGCGATGAAACGTTCACGTGGCGTCATGGGTCGCCAGGCCTTTCCGTGTCTTGTCGTCAGTCTTGGCATGCTGCTCGCCGCGCGGCAGCGTCACCCAGAACGTCGCGCCTTGCTCGGGCCGCGATTCCGAACCAACCGATCCGCCGTGGCGATGGATGATACGGTGCACGATTGCCAGACCGACGCCGGTGCCCTCGAACTCGCTCTCGTTGTGGAGGCGCTGGAAGACGCCGAACAGCTTGTCGGCATAGCGAGGGTCGTAGCCGACACCGTTGTCGCGCACGCGGTAGGTGACCCGGTCTCCCTCAACCTGTCCCGACACCTCAATGCGGGGATGCTCGCGCGTTCGTGAGTACTTGATTGCGTTGCTGATCAGGTTGTCGAAGACCTGGAGCATCAAGGCCTGGTCCGCATATACATCCGGGAGGTCACCCAGCACCACCTGGCATCTCCCAATGGCTTCCTGATCCTGATCGGCCAGCGCCATCTTGACGATCTCAGCCATGTTCAGGCGGCGGACTTCGATGGCATGCCTCGAACATCGCGAGAAGTCCAGAAGGTCGTGGATGAGCCGGTCCATGCGCTTCACGCTGTCCACAATGTGCTGCAGGTACCGTCGCGCCTCGTCGGGGAGATTCTCTTTGTAGTCCTCCTCCAGCGCTCGCGAGAAGCCGGCGATGGCGCGCAACGGTGCGCGAAGGTCATGGCTCACGCTGTAGGCAAACGCGTCCAGGTCGTCCACAGCCTGTTCGAGCGAGCGCGTCCGCTCCGCAACGCGCCTCTCGAGCTCGGTGTTCAGACGCATCAGCTTCTGCTCGGATGCTACGAGCGCCGCGCGCGCCTCGACCCGGTCGGTGATGTCCACATCCATGCAGTAGACGCAGCTTACGGCTCCGGCGCTTTGCACGGGGACCAGGGTCGAGTAGACCCAACGCCATTGGCCATCGGCCGCGCGCACGCGCCACTCAGCCGGAGGCGTGGGCTGACCCGTATCCCAGACACGGCATAGGGACGCTTCGAAATCGGACACGTCGCCGGGATCGAGCAGCAAATCCTGAACCCGACGCCCAATGGCCTGTTCGCGCGAAATGCCGTACACAACCTCATTGGCTCGGTTCCACAAGACGACCGTGCCGTCACGCGTCATGCCCTGCACCGCAACAAGGGGTGTCGACTCGATGAGCGCCTCGAATCTCGCCAGCGCCTCGCGAAGCTCGCTGTCCATCCGCTTCTGATCCGTAATGTCGGTCAGCATGGCAAAGGCGCCGCCGTATTCGTTGGCGTGATCGAGCATCGGCGACGCCGATACGAGCGCCCAGAGAAGGCTGCCGTCCTTACGTACAAATCGTTGCTCGTAGGTCTCAAGCTCCCCGCGCGCCCGCCGCTTGATGCGGCTCCGATAGCCGGCGCGATCTTCGGGCAGGAGCAGGTCCTCGATCGGCTTTCCCAGGAGCTCTGGGGGCGAATAGCCGAGCATCTCTCCCAGGCGCTCGTTGACGAAGGTCGTTCGCTCGTTGTTGTCCGTCGCCCAGATGCCCTCACGAGTGGTCTCAACAAACCGCCGATAACGGGACTGACTGGCAGCGAGTGCATCCGCCATTCGGCGCTTGTCACCAATGTCGTGGCAGTTCAGGACGACGCCGTGCACTCCAGGAATGTGCAGTTGGTTGCTTGCGACAACGCGGAGCCAGCACCAGCCGGTCTTGCCTCGTATGCGAGCCTCGACGACGTTTGCCGCCATGGGACTGTGCAGCAGCTCCGACCAGGCCTGCTGCAGCCGTCTGCGGTCACTGCGGTGGACAATGTCCCAGATGCAGATGCCCTCGGCATCCTGGCTGGACCATCCCGTGATCTTCTCCATCGTCGCCGACACGTATTTCACCACTCCATCGGCAGTCGCGACGGCAACGCCTTCGCTGGCGTATTGGGCAAGGGCGCGGTAGCGGTCTTCAGCCTGCCTGAGGAGCGCGGCCTGCTCCGCGTTCAGCGATCGAATCCTGGCGCGGCTGGCACGGACGCGATCCTCGGCATCCTTCAGCCGCAACATCAATCGAAGCTTCGCCCGAATCGAGGCGTCACTGGCCGGTACGGTCAGAACGTCATCGGCGCCGGCCAACAGGATGGCGTCCCGCGCGCCTTGCAATGCGGAAGCGTCCTGCACATAGACGAACGTCGCCGCGGCCTGGGCAGGGCTGTCCCTGAGAGCGGCGAACAGCTCGCCCGGATCCATATCGGGCAGCGGTGCGGCCACAATGACGACATCGGCAGGCTGCGTCTCGGCTCTTGCCAGAGCAAGACGGCCTGCCGCGAGACACACGCACCTGCAGGCCATGTCGTCGGCAGTGACGACGTCCTGAATCTGCGCGGCCAGATGCGCATCTGACGTGATCACCAGCACCAGCGGCGATCTCAACGACTCCACTCCCCCTTTGCGAGTCGGCTCAGGCGTACACCCTGCTCAGACCCCGAAGCAAGCATTCGTGCTCTCTGTTCTACCTGAATGGGCCCGGTTCAGCAAACCTGCCCGGCAAGAGCCTCGTCCACCGTACGGCTTATCTGCCATGGAGCGCGCTAGGCCGGGGGGTGCTCCTGCCGTCCCAGGTAACGGCGCCGCCTGCCTTCAGCGCAACGCTCACAGTCCGCGCACGGTACCTCAGATCGAAGGACACGGAGCGGGAAGCAGCCAGCCTGACACTGCGCAGGACGCCGCCTGACCAGGATATATCGGCAACGATCCCGCCGCGCGCGCATAGCCCGTGAACACTGCCGTCGGGCCACGCTTCAGGCAGAGCCGGAAGAATCGCGATCTCGCCTGCGTGACTCTGCAGCAGCATCTCGGCAACGCCTGCCGTTGCGCCGAAGTTCCCGTCAATCTGGAACGGAGGATGGTTGTCGAACAGGTTCGGCAGCGTGGATTTCGAGAGAAGCGCCCGAAGATTGGCATGGGCTTGATTGCCGTCCTCAAGCCTGGCCCAGAAGTTCACCACCCATGCGCGGCTCCAGCCCGTGTGACCTCCGCCCGACGCCAAACGGCGCTCGAGGGAGACGCGCGCAGCCTTGGCAAGGTCGGGCGTTCCACGCGGAGTGATCTCGTGGCCGGGATGCAGGCCGTAGAGATGGGACATGTGCCGATGGCCCGGCTCCGGCTCGTCGAAGTCCTCGATCCACTCCTGCAGTTGACCGTGCTTACCGACCCTGTTGGGCGCCAGCCGCGCGCGAGCGGTTCGGAGCCGTTCGGCGAACTCCCTATCCGTACCGAGAGCCTGTGCCGCCTCGATGCAATGGGTGAAAAGCTCGCGCACGATCTGATTGTCCATGGTCGGGCCGTAGCATACGCTCGCCTCCTGGCCGTCCGACGTCCGAAACCGGTTCTCCGGCGAGTTGGAAGGGGCCGTCACGAGAAGGCCCGTCTTCGGATGTTCGACAAGGAACTCGAGGAAGAATCGGGCGCTCTCGCGCATGATGGGATACGCCTTGGCCAGAAATCGCCGATCGCCGCCAAACTGATAGCGCTCCCAGAGGTGCCTGCACAGCCACGCTCCCGCAGCCGGGAACTGGCCCCACGACGGATGCTCGCCCGGCGACGTGTAGCCCCAGATGTTCGATATGGTGTGGACGACCCACCCGTTCAGCCCGTACTGAACCTTCGCCGTCTTGCGCCCTGGCTCCACGAGACTGCCGATAAAGTCCAGGAACGGCTCGTGGCATTCGGCCAGGTTGGTGACCTCGGCCGGCCAGTAGTTCATCTGGTCGTTGATGTTGTGGTGGTAGTCGCCGTTCCATGGGGTCTGGATGCTCTCGGCCCAGATGCCCTGGAGATTGGCGGGCAATCCTCCGGGACGCGAACTGGCGATCAGCAGATAGCGGCCATAGTGGAAGCAGAGGGCTTCGAGAGCGGGATCCGGCTTGCCCTCGGCATAGGCGGCGAGACGGCGGTCGGTCGGAAGGGCTGACACCTCGGTGCGCGGAAGGGCGAGGGCACACCGATTGAACAGTGATTGGTAGTCCTTGACATGCTCGGCGCGGATCGCGGAATAGGTGCGCACGGCAGCGGCCACGGCACACTCCCTGGTCAGCTTCAAGGGGTCGTCCCCCCTGTAGTCCGTCGCCGCAGTCACGATGAGCGTGACGGCATTGGCGCCGATGACCCGCAGACCGGCATCCGTCGCGGTCGTCCTGCCTCCCTGTGGTACAACATCCAGCCGCGCCACGTAGCGCATGCCCTTGCCATCGGATAGGCGTCCGGACATCATCAGCGCGCGCCCGGTGTCGTGGCTCACCTCTGCGCATTCCACCCTCGACAGCGAAGCGGTCATGGTCAGTGCACGAGGACGGTCGCACGTAACCCTGACAAACAGGGCCTGCGCCGGCGCCGACGCGAATACCTCGCGACGGAACGTCGCGCCTCCGCTCCGATAGGTCACCGTCGCGGTGGCGGTGCGCAGGTCGAGATCCCGCCGGTAGTCGGTGTACTTCTCGTGCCCGTCAAAGGCGATGCGAAGATCACCGAGCGTTTCGTAAGAGCCGTACGGGCCCTTGGAGCCGCTGCCGGCCCCTGATCCTGGCCCCTTGCACACGAGCTTCTCGAAGGTAAGCTTCTCGGCCTCAACGTACTTGCCCTCGAAGAGCAAACGCCGGATCTCGGGCAGGTACCGGGCGGCTTCAGGGTTGTCGGCATCCTGCGGCCAGCCGGACCAGAGGCTCGACTCGTTGAGCTGAATGCGCTCGACAGGAACGCCGCCGAAGACCATCCCCCCAAGGCGTCCATTCCCCACCGGAAGCGCACGCGTCCATGCCTTCGAGTTCTGCCATGACCATCCGGTCTCGCGCTCGCCGGCGACCGTGGCCGGCTCCGAATACCACAGCCTGAAAGCCGACTCGTTCGGCGGAGGCTGAGGCGTCTGCCCCATAGCGACTGCGCACCATAGTCCTAGAATGGTCATGGATCGCACTCCGTAGCCAACCACGTGTGTCATGCCTTC
>DYKI01000017.1:23706-52062 GCA_020722705.1 Chthonomonas calidirosea
ACTACTTGCCCCAGCCCCGCAGAACCTTGAGGCAACGATCCACTGCCTCAAGCGGCGGATAGGCGTCACTCTCGTACTCGACGATGTACCACTCGGTGCCGCCCGCGCCCTCGACCAGCGAGAACACGTCGTTCCATGGCACCTCGTCCTCGCCGATGAGCGGCTTGAAGCCCGCCTCCATGCCCCCTGTCGCAGCAAGGGAGGGCGAGTAAGGCTTGAGATGGAGCGTTCCCGCGCGACCGGGGAACTTCTTCAAGATGCCGATCAGGTCGGCGTTGCCGGCCAGTCCGTTGCCCGTGTCCAACTGCATCACGACCGACGACTTCGTCGCGCCGAAGAGGCTGTCCCACGGTGTCTCGCCATCCACGGGCGTGAACTCCGCGTGATGGTTGTGGTAGCCGGTCCGCATCCCGAACGGTTCCAGCGCATCGGCGATAGCATTGAAGACCTTGGCCGTCTCGGTGCAGGCGGCCTTGTTGGCGCGCTTGGCCTCGTCAATCCACGGCACGATGAGGAACTTGTTGCCGAGGATCTGATTGAACTCCACCGTCGCCTTGAGCGCATCGCCCTGCAGTGTGTCCAGGCCGATGTGCGTCCCACAGCAGTTCAGGCCGACATCGTCGAGCATCTTGCGAAGGTCCTTCGCCGAGTAATCGTAGTATCCGGCGAACTCGGCTCCGGCATAGCCCATCTTCGCGATCGCGGCTAGCGTCTTCGGCAGGTCCTTGGCGCACTCGGTTCGCACTGAATAGAGCTGGACGCCGATTGGTATGTTGGACACGGTGACTGCCTCCTCACAAGGGGTGATCCGCTTCGGGCTATGCCCTGCAGATTCGTTGCATACAGTATGCGCCATCGGAGCGCACGAATCCTTGCGTCTGTGAGGAACACCTTCGTGACTTGGCGCTGCGATGCACAAGCAGGAAAGATACAGCCTGACGCTGAATCCAACGCCGTGATGTGCGAACGTACCCAGAGGCGCCGGCGTATCGGCCCCGAGGCTCGGGCGGTATGGCACGAACACGGCGATCGTCTCGCGGCGCTCTACCGCGGCGAGCGGTTGGATCGGCCCTTCTTCATCAACGGCCTGATGGCCGGGCGGAGCCACGGGCGTTCTACATACATCACGTCGGTCCGGCATGGCATTGACGATCTCAACTACTTGGGCGACGAGCCTGTTCGGGCAACGACCCCATGCGCTGATCGGCAACACGACGCTTCTCGGAGAGCGCACAGCCGATCCGGTCTCGGCCACTGACTCGCGATTGGAGATAACGCAATGAAAGCCATCATGGTGATGTTCGATTCGCTCAATCGGCGGTTTCTTCCGCCGTATGGGTGCGACTGGACGGTTGCGCCGAACTTCACAAGGCTGGCGCGGCGGGCGGTCACCTTCGACAACAGCTACGTCTGCTCGATGCCCTGCATGCCGGCGCGGCGCGAGCTGCATACGGCGCGGCCCAACTTCCTGCATCGCTCGTGGGGCCCGCTCGAGCCCTTTGACGACTCGATGCCCGAGATGCTCAAGAAGGCCGGCGTCTACACGCACATGGTCACCGACCACTACCATTACTGGGAGGACGGCGGCGCGACGTACCACAATCGCTACTCGACATCCGAGCTGATTCGCGGTCAGGAGGGCGACCTCTGGCGCGGCCAGGTCGCCGATCCTGTCATCCCGGCGAACGCCGTGGGCCGACAGTCGCGACTGGATCCCTACGTACGCCAGGACCTGATCAACCGCGAAGCGATGCCGCGCGAGTGCGACCGGCCTCAGCCCCAGACGTTCGCATCGGGCCTGGATTTCATCCGACGGAATCACGCCGAAGACAACTGGTTTCTGCAGATTGAGACCTTCGACCCGCACGAGCCCTTCTACTCGGATCGGCGCTACAAGGACCTCTACGACTACGATCACGATGCGTGGTTCTTCGATTGGCCCGCCTACAGGCGCGTCAGCGAGACTCCGGACCAGGTGCGCCATTGCCGCATGGAGTACGCCGCCCTCGTGAGCCAGTGCGACGCCTATCTGGGCGACGTCCTTGATGCCATGGATCGCTACGACATGTGGAAGGACACGATGCTCATCGTATGGACCGACCACGGGTTCATGCTGGGTGAGCACGATTGCTGGGCCAAGATATGGATGCCCTTCTATCAGGAGATCGCCCACACGCCGTTCTTCGTATGGGACCCGCGGACGCCTGCCTGCGGCGTGCATCGCAATGCGCTGGTGCAGCCCGCGCTCGACATCGGCCCGACCTTGCTCGGCTGCTTCGGCCTCGAGCCAACCCCCGACATGCTCGGCAAGGACCTGACGCCGGTGATGGCCCATGATGCCACGATCCGCGAGGCGGCGCTGTTCGGCCTCCATGGGGCGCAGGTCAACGTCACCGACGGGCGATACGTCTACATGCGCGGCCCGGCCACGCCCGAGAACGGTCCGCTCTACAACTATACGCTGATGCCCACAGCCATGCGCGGCTTCATCGGCGGCCTCACGAATGCCGACATGGCCCCACCGTTTGCTTTCACGAAAGGAATGCCCGTCAACCGAGTACCGGCCCGGTCCTGGGTGCCCCAGCAGGGAGCTATCCGCGAAACGCTCCTATGGGACGTAGAACGCGACCCTGCCCAGTCGGCGCCATTGCAGGACTCCGCCGTCGAGCGGCGAATGATAGACCTGATGATCGGGCTGATGCGCGCATGCGATGCACCTGAGGAGCAGTTTGAGCGGCTTGGCCTGACATGACTTCCGACAGAGGCGAGACGTGCCGGGAAGACACCAATGGAGATGCTTCACGCCGACCTGATAGCGGAAAACGAGCGCCTCAGGGCTCGCGTTGCCGAACTGGAGCGCGCCGCAGGCGTAGCCGACGCGATCATCGCCGGCCTGCCGGGCTTGCTCGTGATCCTGGATGATCAGGGCCGCTTTGTCGAGTGGTCGCGCCGCGACTACCAGCTCGTGCTCGGCCATCCCCCAGGGAACCGCGAGCCGGGATCGGGCTTCCCCGATGTGCATCCCGACGACCAGGATGCGGTTGCCGCCGCCATTCGGGACGTCATGCAGGGCGGCGAGGGTGCGACCGAGGCCCGGATACTGACTCGTGAAGGGCCACGGTGGTACGCAATGCGCGCACGCGCTTGCGTGATCGGCGACCGCCAGTACTTCGTGGCCACCGGCACCGACATCGAACAGACAAAGCAATCCGAAGCCGAGCTGCGCGCTGCTCTTCGCCGGCTGAGCATGCTTGCTCGCATCACGGCAACCGTCGTCGGCAAGCAGTCCCTGCGTGAAATCGCTGCCGGTTTCGCTCGGGAGGTGTGCGAAACGCTCGACGTGGATGCATGCGTCATCCGCCTGCTCGACGGCAACGAGCTGGACCTGCTCGGGTCCAGCGGCATTCCCGACGACGCACTCCATCGCCGTCTACCCGTTTCCGGGATTGCCGAGAAGATGCTTCGCACGCGAATGCCCGTTGTGATCCCGGACGTCGCGAAGGACCCGACCACCGAGGAGCACGTAAAGCGGGGCGGCAAATGCATGGGCTTTGTCTCGTATGCCGGCGTACCCCTATTCGTTTCCGACGATCCGGTCGGCGTGTTGGGCACCTACACGTTCCATCAGAAGCGCGACTTCACCGAGGCGGACATAGAGCACCTGACGACCGTGGCGGGCACCGCAGCCATCGCTCTGCGCAATGAGACGCTCTTCGCAACGGTCCAGGCCCAGCAGCAGGAGCTGTCGAACTGGGCCGCCGAGTTGGAGCGACGCGTCGAGGCGCGTACCTGCGAGCTCCAGCAAGCCGTATCCGATCTCGAGGCGTTCACATACTCCGTGTCGCACGACCTCCGTTCGCCCATTCGAACGATGGCAGGGTATGCGACGCTGGTCCTGGAGGAACATGGCCCTGAACTCACGCCCGACGCAACCAAGTTCGTCAAGGCCATCCGGTCGGGAGCGCTGCGGTTGGGGCAGCTTGTGGACGATCTGCTGGAGTTCTCACGGGCAGGCCGCCGGCCGCTGTCGCGATGGACCGTTGATCCGCGTCCTCTGATCGAGGCATGTCTGCACGACGCCAGAGCCGAGATGTCGGGCCGATCGGTGGATATCGTCATTGGTCCCCTGCCCAACTGCTATGCCGACGCGAGTCTGCTGCGGCAGGTATTTCATAACATCATCTCGAACGCGCTGAAGTACACAAGGCCCTGTCGCGAAACCCGCATCGAGATCGGCGGACAGATCGAGGACGGCAGAACCGTTTACTACGTCCGTGACAACGGCGTCGGGTTCGACATGGCTCATGCCGATCGCTTGTTCGGCGTGTTTCAGCGGCTCCATTCGGATGAGCGGTTCGAAGGAACGGGCGTCGGACTGGCCCTCGTGCATCGCATCGTTACGCGTCACGGCGGATCGGTCTGGGCCACATCCGAGCCCGGCCACGGGGCGACATTCTACGTGGCCCTGCCGCTGCAGGAGGAGGATGTCGAGGATGCCGTTCAGTCCTGACGCCGAAGTCAGGGCTATCCATCCCCGTCGCCGCGTCAACAGGCTGCACCGCCATAGAGGACTTCCTTGCGCAGGCGCAGAATAGCCTGAACATGATCTGCATACTCGCCATCTCCGCCGGCGTCGGCTTGCAGGGTCCGGGCAAAGCCGACTTCTCCCGTGTACCGGGTGTCATCATGGACCACAGCCCCGCTATGACGCGCCAGTACATCGGCTCGCCCTCGATCGCTGTCCTGCCCAACGGCGATTACGTCGCGTCTCATGACCTGTTCGGACCAGGCAGCACGCGCGACCGCACCCACATCCTTGCGTCGTCTGACCGAGGCCGGACGTGGACACGGCGCGCCGAGATCGTCGGCCAATGGTGGTCCACGATCTTCGTTCACCGCGGAGCGCTGTACATCATGGGCACGAGTCGCGAAAATGGGTACACCGTGATCCGTCGCTCCCGCGATGGGGGCCGCACATGGACCGATCCGAAGGACTCTGCGACCGGCTTGCTCCTCGGCGACGGGCCGTACCACTGCGCTCCGGTCCCAGTCGTCACCCACCGGGGCCGCATCTGGCGCGCCATGGAGGATCAGGCGGGACCCACGGGATGGGGCCGCTGCTTCGGCGCATTCGTCCTGTCGGCACCCGAGCGCAGCGACCTTCTGAACGCCGCCAACTGGACACGAACCAACCGCATAGGTCGAGATGCGACGTGGCTTGATGGGCGCTTTCGCGGATGGCTCGAAGGAAACGTGGTCGTCACGCCGTCCGGCGGAATCGTCAACATGCTGAGGGTAGCCTGTGACGATGACGAGGAGCGCGCCGCCATCATCACAGTCAGCGACGATGGACGCGTGGCATCGTTCGACCCGGCAACGGGCTTCGTTCCATTCCCGGGCGGCGCCAAGAAGTTCACGATCCGCTACGACCGGCGGAGCCGTTTCTACTGGTCGCTGGTCAACTGGGTCCCGTCTGCCCAGCGCGCCGGCAAGCCCGGGGCGACACGCAACACGCTGGCCCTGGTCCGCTCGCGGGATCTGCATTCATGGGAGGTTCGCGCCGTTATCCTCCAGCATCCCGACCCGATCAAGCATGGCTTCCAGTACGTGGACTGGCTCTTCGAGAACGACGACATCATCGCCGTGTGCCGGACGGCCTTCGACGACGGATTGGGCGGAGCGCACAACCATCACGACGCCAACTTCATGACCTTCCACAGGATCGAGGACTTTCGCAGCCGGACCTCAGAGATTCCGTAGTGCATCGCCCAACGCTCGCACACGTCTGTGCCTCTCTCGACCGGGGTGGGGAACCAAACTCCCCCGTCAGGCACATCGCACGCCCGGATGAGTGCGACTTCGGCCGACGTGCCCATCTCGGTCATCGTGGCAGGCAGCTTCTCGACAGCGGGGCATGCTTGTACCGCTCCCACGGATGGCCGCCGCACCGTCAATCCCAACGATTGGCGATGAACGTCGGTCATTCGGCAATGTGAAACCCGATGGAGATCGAAGCAGTCCCTACCATAAGGGAAGGTCTGGGCGAGGCTCCCGTGGCATAATCTGAGTGGGCGCAGACCGCGATATGGGCTGGTCCACGCCATGGATTTCGCCCGTCTCAGGCTCCACGCACGCACCCGGGGGTGTGCATATCATGGCATGCCGAGGTTCAGGCGGGAACTTGCGCGGCGGCGGCGTCCGTAAGCACAGACAGGACAGGTCACCGGCTATGCCAACGGAGCTCAGCACGTCTATACCGTCGCGATGGTGCGACGCAGACCTTTTCGATGAATACGTGCGCCGGTATTATCGGCAAGCGTACAACATCGCCTACCGCATGGCCGGCAACCATGCCGACGCCGAAGACATCACCCAAGAGGCGTTCATCCGCGCGTTCAGGTTCTTCGACCGCTACAACCGATCGCTGCCGTTCGAGAACTGGCTCTACCGCATCATCGCCAACGTTTTCGTGGACGAGATTCGCAAGAGGCCCAAGGCGAAGCTGCAGTCGCTGGATCAGCCGGTCAACGCTCGCAACACAGCCTGTGAGATGCGCATCGAGATACCCGACGTGTCAACAAACCCAGAGCAGCTATCTCTGGAGACAGCCATTGATGAGCCGCTGCAGCGCGCGTTGAACGCTCTCCCGCCCGATTTCAAACAGGCCGTAATCCTTGCCGATATCGAAGGCATGTCCTATGAGGAGATTGCGGAAGCTATGGGCTGTTCGCTCGGAACGGTTCGTTCGCGCCTACACCGAGGCCGCAAGCTGATGCGCAACAAGTTGACCAGTCAGCAATACGTTCCCGCCGGACGCCGAGGAGGCGCCGCGTGAACTGTCGCAAGGTCTGCTCACTCCTCAGCGCCTATATGGACGGCGAGCTCACCGGGACCGAGTCCCTTCGTATTCGCGAGCACCTTTCCGGATGTCCAGCCTGTGATGCCGAATACCAGTCCCTGCTTGACACCAAGCTGATGATCTGCAGCCTTGGCGTGGCCGAGCCGCAACCCGAGTTTGAACAGCGCCTGATGGCAAGCCTCCGCGACCTGTCGCCGGAGCGGGGCCGGTTCCACCGAATAATCGGTCTGTTTGCGCTGGACGGTCCGCGCACGCGACTGAGGGCGGCTGGGCTCTTTACCGCCGCTTCGTTGGTCGTGCTCGCATTCTCGATCCGGTTCACCGTCGAGAGCCAGGCGAGGAATGCCCCCGTCACGATGGTCAACAGTCGTCTTGACCCGAATGAACCCCTTTCGCGACGCGAACAGGACCTGTGGTTCGCCCATGAGACCTTCGAGCGTCCCCAGCCGGCGAGATACCGAGACGTGGCCAGCGACCCACAGATGAACGAGCGCCCTGTGGTGCGTCCGTTGCCAGGATGGGATCCCGCCATCCCCGCAGCGTCGCCGTAGCGTACGCTTCGATCGCACCGGTGTTGTCAGGCCACGGACGCCGCGGCTCAACGGCGAAGGTTCATCTCGCGCTCCGGAACGGTCGCTGCGCCATCATGGCCGTCTGGCTCGGCCTCGTCGGAGCGTGCGTGTCACAGCAGGCCGCAGCTCGATCCCCGGATGTTGCAAGCATCGTCGGGCGATATGTGCGCGCCCGTCACTCCGTCAATCTGAAGGGGACGCTGCTCAGCGTCCAGCCCACGGCCGAAAGCGTCAGCACCAGCTCTCGCCGTGTCATCAAGCGCAGTGACGGCAGGAGTCTGTCCGTTTTCACCTTTCCTGCCTCGGAGAAGGGCACATACATCGCAGACGACGGTCAGTGGCTGACGCGTTACGATCCGCGCGAGCGTACCATCCGCCGGAAACGGTCGTTCTCGAAAGCGGACATGGCCGCCGCGGACAGGCATGCGCGGCTGATCCTGCGCAACTACACCATCCGCCTCGAACCCGACGAAACGGTCGCTGGGCGAGCCTGCTACACCCTCAGACTTGAACCATGCAGGCCCCGCAACCTGACGGTACGTCTCTGGGTGGACAAGGCGACCGGTGCCGAGCTCCGGCGGGAGGAGCAGGACGGCGTCGGCAACACGATCAGTGTGTCCATCTACACGTCGGTCGCGTTTCCCAAGACGATCCCCGCCTCCCAGGTGTGCGCCCCGACGGCCAGGTCTGCGCGGACCGTCAATATCAGCCGCTCTGAGGTCATGACGTCGCTCGCGAGCCTCAGCAAACTCGTCGGGTTCACCATCCAGACGCCGCTGGCTCCTCCGCCCGGATATGAATATGACCGTGGAACGGTGGTCGAGATTGGCGGGAAACGATCGGGCTTTCTCCGTTACATTGACGGCCTCTCTGAAATGACCATCATCGAAACCCGGACGAGCTCCGGAGTTTCGCCCGGCCTTCGGGCAGCACGGGTTATACCGAGAGCCTACGGCGAGGTGGAGGTTGACTGCGCTGTTGACGATCTGCAGGTCGTGGTCGTCGGTCGTGGCGACGTTCGAGAGCTGATCGCTGTGGCCGAGACGATGGGCAAGAGGCGCGAGGCCTTGTGGCGCTCGGCCATGGAGCGCACCTTCAGCGGCAAGCGGTCCACCGTGTCGGCCATGCGGCAACGCGGCCTCGGAGCGGAGGCGATCGTGGCGCTGCTGACCATCTCCGAGGGCTCCGGAAGACCGCCGGGCGACCTGCTGGCCACCTACGTGAACGGCGGATGCTGGCGTGCGCTCGCACGGCGGTGGCGAGTCCCGGAATCGGAGATTCAGCGCCGCCTCCGGCTCGTTGTCAACGGCAGGTAGGCGCTTCGGCTACACCAGAGAGGCGACCAGGTCACCCACTTCCGACGTGCCCATGCCCATGCGGCCCGCGGCCATGGACTTGATGCGGCCGGAGCTCAGGGCTGCCTCTACGGCCTTGTCCAACGATGATGCGGCCTCGTGCTCTCCGAGGGTATCCAGCATCATCCCTCCGGCACTGATGGCCGCCAGCGGGTTGATCACGTTCTGCCCGGTGTACTTCGGCGCGCTGCCCCCGATCGGCTCAAACATGGAAACTCCCTCTGGGTTGATGTTGCCGCCTGCCGCGATGCCCATTCCACCCTGAATGATCGCCCCGAGGTCCGTGATGATGTCGCCGAACAGATTCTCGGTCACAATCACATCGTAGAACTCGGGGCTCTTGACCATCCACATGGTGCAGGCGTCCACATGGTTGTAGTCCTGCTTGATGTCGGGGTATTCGGCGCCGACTTCACGATGCACGCGGACCCAGAGGTCGCCGACTTCGGTCAGCACGTTGTTCTTGTGTACCAAAGTGAGCTGTTTCTTGCGATTGCGCCGTCGGGTGAGGTCATACGCATATCTGATGCAGCGCTCGACGACGGGCCGAGAGTAGACCATCAACTGCGTGGCGATCTCGAAGGGAGTCCCCACCATGGTTGAACCGCCCATGCCCGTGTAGATGCCGCCCGTGTTTTCGCGCACGATGACGAAGTCAATCTCGTCGGGTCCCTTGTCCTTCAGCGGCGTCTCTACGTTCGGGTACAGCTTCACGGGGCGCAGGTTGATGTACTGGTCCAGCGCGAACCGTGCCTTGAGCAGGATGCCCTTCTCGAGGATGCCCGGCTTCACATCCGGGTGGCCGATGGCTCCGAGGTAGATGGCGTCGAAGGTTCGCAGATCATCGAGCGCCGCATCGGGCAGCGTCTCGCCGGTACGCAGGTAGCGCTGACCGCCGAAATCGAACTCGGTGTAGTTCAGGCCGATGCCGTGCTTCGCGGCGGCGGCATCCAGCGTCTTGCGCCCTTCGCGCACGACTTCCGGGCCCGTCCCGTCACCCGGGATGACTGCGATGTTGTAGGTGGTCATGGGTTTCTCTTCCTGTTCGGACTGGTTAGATGTTCCGATTCGAGGTTCTCTGCCATGGGCGCGCGATGCTCATATCTGCTTCAGGAGATCACGCACATATCTGACCAGACGATCGAATGACGCCACTTCTGCACGCACGCGGTCTCTCTCCGGCCGCCGCTCCGGCTTCGCGATCCTCTGGAAGACCCTGTCCCGTTCATTGGGATTGGGCTTCGACGCGAGTTCGGACTTGCCCTCTGCGCGAAGGCACGCGCCAAGCAGGTCCTCAACGTTGTCCTCGAGGAGCACGACCGCGCAGTCCATGCGGCATAGCCCCTTGGCTGCCGCCAGCACGTCACGCTTGCACGCGGTGGCGGCCAAGCCGAAGAGACGGCGAACATGGTCGTGATCGAACACGAACACAACGGGACCGCAGTCGGCAACCCTGCCAGCGTCACGTTCGAGCGCCGTCCTGAGTTTGGTGTCGCCCTTCTTCGGGATGGCAATGACATCCTTGCTCAGAGCCCAGCGGTCGAGCCCGGTTTCATCAGGAAGACAGGCCAGCAATAGCGCGTCCGGTCCGAATGCCTTCGGCTGCGCCCCTCGCTGATCTTCCCAAAACACCGTGATCAGCACGCCGCAGCTTCCGCCTCGTCGCGGGCCGGAGCGAAGACATGGGGCTCGTAGCCCTCGGCCCGGAGCTCACCCATACCTCGATAGTTCTCGAGCCAGCGCCTGAGCGCTTCCCGATTCGGACGCCGCAGGCTTGTTGCCCGGCGCCCATCGAGCTCGCAGAGCACGACCGAGTCCTCCGGGCGGCTGAGTGCATCGAGAAGACGATCGGAATGGGTGGCGACGACTATCGGGACATCGTCGCCAAGCTCCTCGAGCATCCATGTGACCCGCACCAGGAGCGCAGGATGAAGATGCTGCTCGGGTTCGTCCATGACGATCAACGAGTGCTGCCGACCGACTTCGGCAAGCGCGACGAAGCCGAGGTACGCCAACTGCCCTTCGGAAAGGGCACCAAGGGGGAGCGGCTCCGGCAACCGTCCGAACCACAGGACGGTCTCGATCAGACCGCGTGACGGCAACGGGAACGTGATGTCCCGCAGGTCGTCACCCAGACCGAGGGCGGCACGCTCGATGATCCGCCGCCACGCCTCGGGATCGCCGTTCTTCGTCGCGTAGAGGCAGCTCGTGAGGTTGCGTCCGAATCGGCTCAACGTCGCGGCTCGTTCGACGGTCTGGGGATCGCGCAGGCTCAACGCGCCTTCCGCACTGTACGCCAGCCAGCCGGGCCGGGTGTCGAACGGCACGTGCACCGCGATGGCCGCAAGGGCGTCCGCAGTCCGTCGCATGGCGGGTTGCGCTGCGAGACCGAACGCGGTCAGTGCGAGCGAGTCCTCCGGCACCTCGTGCACCGTCGCGTGCCCCTCCTTGGCATCGAACACCTGCGTCCTCGTGCCGTTCCGGACGACCGCGCGCAGCGGCTGAGGTGCAGCCGGGTCGGCGTAGACAAGCAGGCGCTCGGTGTCCACGAGGAGATGCTCGCCGGAGCGCCGAAGCCCCAGCAAATACTCCACAGGGGGACCGCCCGCGCCCTCGATCCGGACGCCGAGCTCCATGGTCGCTGCGCCGTAGCGGAGCAGGCTGCGCGGTCCGCCGTGGATATTGCCGATGACATCCCTGGTGAACGAGCCCGGACGCGCGGCCTGGCGCAGCAGCTCGGCCCCCTCAATCAGGGTGCTCTTGCCCGTGCCATTGTCGCCGATGAGCACAGTCAAGCCGGCAGTCGCAAGGCGGCAGGATTCGACGCATCGCATCCCGGCTATGTTGAGTTGTGTAATGCGATCCTGCGGCAAGGCGCTACCCCGACGGTGCTGAATGGCCCTATGATACCGCCATTGTCGCCATCGGGGGCTGCCGCACCACATGGGCTCGCCCCTCGCCCAGCCGCGCTACCTCGTCCCTTCCGATCGCCGCACCCACCGCAGGTCGGAGATGGTAAAGCGCAACGCCGTGCCTTCGGTGTTGCAGCCGAGGCGAATGGCCACAACCTGATCCGGATCGAGCTTGCCGTTGGGATCGGGCGGAGACCAGCCGTAGCCCGGCACGACCGAATCGAGCAATGCCACGGTCTTCGCCTGTTGCCCGAGTGCGGGCTGGATGGCGAAATCCGCCACATACGCGCTGCCGCTGCGCTCGACAAAGACCGCGCGGAAAACCCCGCCGCCCTGCTCCAGCTCGATGTCGCACGCAAGGCCGGCGCTCCGGTCGGGCACGCCACTCTCGGGGAGCGAAAGCGCCACGTAGGCCCACCGGTCGCTTGACTTCGGCTCTGCCGCGACCCGTATCCCGTTCGAACTCGCCTCCACCGTGCAGACGCCATCGCCCGACACCATGGGCTGCCAGGCGGCGGCTTCGTCGGCATGCGGGATCGCCACCCCGGGAACGCGAGCCATGGCGTTGCCCTGCGGAGCGACGCGAAAGGCCAGAACGGGCTTGCCCATCGGACCGAAGTTGCCCTGGATGCGGATCGTGTCGGTCAGGTTTTCCGCCCTGCCGGCGGTGTCTATCGTAAGCGCGAGCTCGACGCGCCCATCCGGCTCGACGGTGACGCTCTCCGGTACGGTTAGCCGCCATCCGGAGGGGCCCTCGACGCTCAGTCTGCCGCGCGCGGTCTGCGAACCGAAGTTGTAGATGCAAACGGGCACCTTCACCTCGGAATCGGCAGCGATCTTGTGCGCCGAGAGGCGAAGTACGGTCGTGTCCTCGGGCATGAGGGCCTGCAGCACGATCGGGCTGGGCTTGCCGCCAAGCTTCCGGGGCGTCTTCGGCGGAGCTTCCAGTGCGAGAGCCCCGACAGCCGGGCTCGGCAGGACCAGGTAGACGGGCGCCGTCCGCAATCGAACCTCAGCCGCAGGCTGGACGGGCCGTCCGAGATGGTCGAACGCCGCGCTCGGCGCAGCGGGGAGGGTCAGAGCTGCCTCGCCTTTCTCAGCCCATGCCGCCAGCACTGCTGCAGCCTTCCCGTCGGGCTTCGATCGGAACAGGTAGCCCCGTATGCCTTCATGGCCGGTCAATCGCCCCATGGGCTTCGCGTCTGCAAGCAGGCGGCCCACAGCGGCGAGGGCAACATAAGCGGGCCTTGGCGTGAGATCCCGGCGAATGAGGCCGAACTGAGTCTGTCCCTCGACGTAGTGCCCCAGGATGAAATGGAACGTGACCGCGGAGCCTTCATGCAGTGACCCACAGAACACCTTCGCCACCCGTTCCGACTGCTCGCGCAGGTCCGCTTCCGACAACTCATGAAGCTTCTGGTCACCGCTCCATCGCACCGGCATGGCGCATTCCGTCACCCAGAGCGGCCTGCCTGCACTCACCGAGCGGTGATCGGCATAGAGCTTCGGATAGTTGGCCAGCGGCTCGTAGTGGTGCAGGTTATAGGTGTCGAAGTAGGGCCATGCCTCGTTGTCCTGCAGGTCGTCGAGCTGGGCACGCCCGTGCGCTGCGAAGACGTTCAGGCAAGCGATGGCATCCGGGTTGCCCGCCTTGATGCCGAGATAGGACGCCTTCTGCATGGAAGCCATTTCCGATCCGGTGTGCCCGCCGAACACGCTGATGTCGGCCTCATTCCATGGCTCAAATGCATCTACCTGGCCTTTCCACCTTCGCGCCATCTCCCGATAAAACCGGTAGGCGTCGCGCAGATCCGTCGGGAAGCGCTTGCCGGATGGTCCGGCCCACTCCGGCGTCGAGTGGTTGACCTGAAGCACCTTCAATCCGGCGGCCGACTGGGCCCGCGCCGAGTGGTCGTACTGGTTCTGCTTCGCAAAGGTCCCGCGCTGCGGCTCCATGTGCCCCCACGCCAGGCGGTCGCGCACCCAGTTAAGGCCCGCCAGCGTGCACAGATTGGCCACGGCCTCCATGGGACCATCAGGATAAAACCACGCCATGGCCACGTCGCTCGCGATGGGCGAGGCCGGTGGCGTCGGGGTCTTCAGGGGCTCCAGCACGGCAAAGGAGACCCAATCGCCGCCCTCGCGAATAGCCCGGTAGAAACCAACGGGGAGGTGGCCAAGCTCAACTGCCCTCTGACCCGCAGGGACCTTGGCCAGCTCCTCGCCGTCGTAGTCCCGGATGGTCCATTCGGTCGAGCTGTCCGGCAGAGCCACCCTGACCTCGTCGCCACGGAGGAAGATGTTCCCCGGGGTGCCCGGCAGGGGTCTGGGCAGTGACCGCCCCGCCGTCTGAGCGTCGCAGGCGACGCTCAAGGCGATCAGACACACCATCATGGTCATCGTAAGTGAAGGGAGCATGCCTCCCACCTCCTTGTTTCGCTGTCCGACCTCACGCACGCTCGGCGTGCCCATGATCCCGCATTCGAGCTATGGGCTTCTCCCGATCGTGCCGATGCCGACGAGCCGAAGCACACGGGGTCCCATGGGCGCCGTGCCGGTGCCCCCGCGCTGGACGAACTCGACCCGAAACTCGCGCGCAGCAATGGGTTGAGGAAGATCGAGCGCCCAGACCAGGCTCTGCACGCGGTCGAGATAGCGGTAGGGGTGCTGTGGTGTGTGCGCACCGATGAGCGACCAGCGCGATCCCCCTTCGCGCCTGTAGATGCGCACTTCGCCGAACTCCCGGTTGCCGGCAGCGCCGTCGCCTCGAGCATGGACTTCTATCCGTTCGAGGTTGACCGGCGCCGCCGTCCGCCACTCCGCCCAGTGAACGAATCCGTCCGGCTTGCCGTCGGCAAACAGGACCACTCCGCCTCCCTCCAGCGACCCGTTCACGGTGCCGAGGATGTCGCCGATGCTGCATCCGGCCACCAGATCCGAATGCCCGGTCACCCCGGCACCATGACGCACGTCCCACACATTGGCCCGCTCGCCGGGCTCCGGCACTCTGACCGGCAGGCGGCGTTTCCTGCCCTGATCGGGACCCGTCAGGTGCTGCTTCAGCAGCAAAAGGAGCGTGTGAGGGTCCACGAACTCGATGTCGCGCCCGCGAGGATCACTTCGTACCCTGTCCATGAGGTCCTTCAGTTGCGTCGGGCTCCACAGAATGGTTCGATACATGAAGAACCGCGGCGCCGTGTCGCCGGCCCGCGCCAGGATGACTTCGGAGCCCGCCTGCACGTCGTAGATGTCGTATTCCATGCGCATGACCGGCATATCGCCGTGCATGGCCTCCCGAGGCGTCTTCTGGCCGACGACGCCGTCGGGCGAAAACCGCGCATAGGCGTCGAGCACCTCGCCCGACGAGGGTCGCGCGTTGCCGTCTATCAGGAAGCCGGTGAGGCTCAGGTCGAACCGACGATACCATTCGGCACAGTGGCTTTCCCACGTCTTCAAGCCCGACGGCAATCCGGACCATGGCCTTGGCGGCACAAGGCAACTCGGGTTCAGGTAACCCGCGCCATTGTCGCCGGCGATGAACACGTCGCCGGGCTTCGCGTGGCGTCGAGCGTAGTCCATGCCCGTGGCAAACCGTTCGGCAAGATTCGGGTTGAAAGCCCAGCCGACGGGGATCGTTCCGCGGGCAGGATCGGACCAGATGTCCGGCAGCCGCCAGTAGAGCCAGGCGGCACTGTCGTAGTCGCCGCCGTAAATGGCGACGTAGGTCTTCGATGCCACGCTGCCATCGGCATCCACGAGACCGCGTCGTTTCACGTCCTCCAGCGTCGGTTTGACCTGCGGATAGCGCTGCCGGATGGGCTGGAGCGTAAATACGGAAGCGTTGGCCATGCCGCAAAGGCCGAGGGCGTCGGCGTCCATGAAGGCGTTGAAGCACGAAAGTATCTCCGCGTAGCGCCACTCGGCCGGAACCGCTTCGTGCTTGCCGCCGGCGCTGCCGTAGTTGGTGTACTTCCACCCCCAGGGCACAAACCCGCCGACGTGGATCATTTGTTTGCCGCCCAGGCGATCGTAGGCTGAGCGCAGAATGGCCCGCAGGGTCTTCTCATCGGTGCCCACGGGTTGGCCCGGATCGTCCACCGGCGTTTCGTCGCTCCAGGGCGACAGATCGAAAATGAAGCCCCGCTTGGCGATGAAGTAGTCGTGGTTGGACAGGGTGTGGTTGGGCACATATCCGTCCGGTCGGCGCAGCCACCAGGCATCCAGGTAGTAGCCCATCTTGCGCGGATTGCATCTGCCCGTATCCAGGTAGCGACGCTTCGCCCAGAGATAGGCATCGCACTTGGCGCTGCCCGAACTCGCCTCCGATGTTCCGGGTATCACGCCCTTGCCCGTGAACATGCTGGATCCGTCGGGATTAATGAGCCGAACCTTCACGGGCAGGCGCGGCCCCTTGGGATCTGCCGTCAAAAGATGATACAGCGAGCCGGGCGACGGATCGTATCGCACGCACGCGAGGTCTTCCACGCCGGCGACCGTGCTTGCGACGTTGCTTGTCGCCGGGACGTTCTCGTCGTACACCACCAGCCCTTTGATATCCCGCTGGAACGTCCGGACAAGCTCCGGGATGTCTTTGATGGCCCGCAGCTCCCGCTTCGCCAACCAGCCCTCGGGTCGGCGCATATCGTCGAGCCAGAAACGATCGAAGCGGCCATTCGGTTCACCGACCAGAAACACGTAGAGCCTTGGTTCAGTCCGATTGACAATGCCCTGGACCGAAGTGACGAAGTGCGTATGGTCCCAGATCCGACGCAACTGAATCGGATCGCTGCGGTCCAGGCGCTCGGTGCAGGTCAGGTCGAACGTATGCAGAACGGGGCTTGGCTCGCCGATCTGCGATGGTGCGGGCGGCGGGTCGCCCAGCGCCAATAGGCCCGCCGCGACGGCGGCTATGCTGAACATCATGCGTGCGCGGTCACTCTCCCTTCACCGATACCCGAAACGCGGCACTCCGGCCTCCGGCAGGCTGCCTGCCGGAGGCCGTAAGTTGTGTGTTCAACGCAACATGCGAGGTATCCTGCGCCATAGCAACCACAAGGAGCCTTCTATGACCAATCGCGAGCGCGCGCTTGCCGTGTTGAACTACCAGCCCTACGACCGAATGCCCCTCGTCCATTTCGGCTATTGGTGGGAAACGCTGGAGAAGTGGGTCGCCGAGGGGCACCTGACGGCCGACGAGATCGCCGGGCACGGCGACGGCAACGCCGTGGACGATGCCTTGGCCGCCAAGATCGGCTTCGACTTCAACTGGCAGAACATGTTCTATCCGGACACCGGTCTCCGTCCGCCGTTCGAAAGCAAGGTGATCGAGGAGCATCCCGACGGATCGCGGAGCGTCCTCAACGGCGACGGCATGATCATCCTGCAGAAGCCCGACGCCGGCTCCATACCGGCGGAGATAGACCACCTTCTCAAGGACCGGGCCGCGTGGGAAGAGCACTACAAGCCCCGTCTTGAGTGGCACGACGATCGCGTGGACGTCGAGGCTCTAAAGGCTCTGGGCGATCCTTCGACTCGGCAGAATCCCATCGGCCTGCACTGCGGCAGCCTCTTCGGCCAGATACGCAACTGGGTCGGCGTGCAGGGCTCGGCCTATCTGTATGCCGACGATGAGGAGCTGTTCACGGAGATCATTGATACCGTAGGCGAGCTCTGCTTCCGGTGCACCGAGCGAGCGCTTTCGACGGGCGCTCAGTTCGATTTCGCCCATTTCTGGGAGGACATCTGCTTCAAGAACGGCCCGCTCATCATGCCGCGCGTGTTCGAAGCCAAGGTCGGGCCCCACTACAAGCGGATCACCGATCTTGTGGGCAGGCATGGGCTGAACATCGTTTCGCTCGATTGCGACGGGTGCATAGACAAACTCGTGCCCATATGGTTCCGCAACGGTGTCAACACCATGTTCCCCATCGAGGTCGGCACGTGGAACGCGAGCATCGCTCCCTGGCGGGCGGAGTTCGGCAAGGAGCTTCGCGGGGTGGGGGGCATGGACAAGCGCGTCTTCGCTCGCGACCGGGCTGCCGTGGATGGTGAGATAGAACGGCTCAAGCCACTCGTGGACCTTGGCGGCTACATCCCGTGCCCGGACCACCGCATCCCGCCGGACGCCGAGTGGGATCTGGTGCGGTATTACTGCGACCGCATGCGGGTGGCATTCGGCTGACGCTCCGCATCAGGCGCGTCCGAACCTCCCCAATGACAGTCCATCCCGCGCTCGCTGCCTTTCATGAGCCGGTTCAGCGCTGGTTCATGGAGGCATTCGGCGCGCCGACGCGAGCTCAGGAGCTTGCGTGGCCGGCGATCCACTCGGGTGGCCATCTGCTGCTGGTCGCGCCCACGGGATCCGGCAAGACGCTTTCGGCGTTTCTTTCCGCCATAGACCATGTCATGTTCGAGCCCGTGCCGGCGCAGTCGGACCGATGCCGCGTACTCTACGTGTCCCCGCTCAAGGCCCTTGCTGTGGACATCGAGCGCAACCTGCGCGCCCCCATCGAAGGCATCGCCGACATCTGCCGCCGCGAGCGCATCCCCTATCACATGCCGGCCCTGGCCGTCAGAACGGGAGACACTCCATCGCAGGAGCGTGCCCGGTTCGCGCGACGGCCTGCTGACTTTCTCATCACGACACCGGAGTCGCTCTACCTCATCCTGACCAGCAATGCGCGAGAGACGTTGCGGTCCGTCCGTTGGGTGATCGTGGACGAGATCCATGCCCTTGCCCCAACGAAGCGCGGGACCCATCTGGCGCTCTCTCTGGAAAGGCTTGAAGAACTGGTTCGCGGTACCGGCGCGCAAACGTCGGACCGCACCGATTCAGGTGTCTGCAGCAGTGGCGACAGCGAAGAACGAACCGACCTGCTCATGGCCGCAGCCCCAGCCTCACGGGCTGTAGGCTCTCTCCAGCGCATCGGCCTGTCGGCTACCGTGCGGCCGCTTGACGAGGTGGCGCGGTTTCTCGGCGGGTTCGATGATAAGGGCCGACCGCGACCGGTCCACATAGCCGACGCCGGCTCGCGCAAGACGCTCGACCTGCGCGTGGAGCTTGCCGTCGCCGACGCCCGGGCCGCCCGAGCACGTGCCCGGCCCGTTGTGGAGCGGGTCGGCGCAGCTCAGGTGTCCGGTTCCGGCAACTGCAGCAACGTGCTGTCGCCCTCCGATGAGCCACCCGAAAAGGGACTCTGGCCTGCCGTGCATCCGTTGCTGCTTGACCTCATCCGTGCCCATCGCTCCACGCTCATCTTCGTCAACAACCGGCGACTTGCGGAGCGGATGGCCGCAGCCCTGAACGAGCTGGCCGGGAACGAGATCGTCCGCGCGCATCACGGCTCCATTGCTCGGGAACAGCGGCTGGAGATCGAGGAGGCCCTCAAGGCCGGGCGCCTGCCTGCGCTCATCGCCACCTCCTCGCTCGAGCTGGGCATTGACATGGGGGCCATTGACCTCGTCGTCCAGATCGAGTCTCCGCCGAGCATTGCGTCGGCTATGCAGCGCATTGGGCGGGCGGGGCATCAGGTGGGCGTGCCCAGCAAGGGCGTGATTGTGCCCAAGCACCGCGGGGACCTTCTCGCGTGTGCGGCGGTGACGGAACGGATGCGTGCAGGCGCCGTTGAGACCTTGCGCTATCCGCGCAATCCCCTCGACGCACTGGCGCAGCAGGTCGTCGCGATGGTGGCCATGGACCCGTGGCGCGTTCCGGACCTGGAGCGCGTCATCCGCCGCGCCGCGCCCTATGCCGACCTCGCACCGAGCCTCCTTCGCGACGTGCTCGACATGCTCTCGGGCCGCTATCCGTCGCACGATTTCACCGACCTGCGGCCTCGCATCACGTGGGATCGCACTTCCGACGCCCTGACCCCTCGCGAAGGGGCGCGTCGGGTCGCGGTGGCGAGCGGAGGCACGATTCCCGACCGTGGGCTGTATGGCGTGTTCCTGGCCGATGCGCCTCCGGGTAAGGGACGTGTGGGCGAGCTCGAGGAGATCATGGTCTTCGAGAGCCGCGTCGGCGACGTGTTCCTGCTCGGAGCGAGCAGTTGGCGCATCCTCGACATCACCCATGACAGGGTCATCGTGGCCCCGGCGCCTGGCGTGCCAGGCCGCATGCCCTTCTGGCATGGCGAGAACGTGGGCAGGTCGTTGGAGCTTGGGAGAGCCATCGGCGAGCTGACGCGGCGACTGCAGGAGCTGCCCGAGGAGGACGCCAACCGCCTGCTGGTCGAGCGCCATGACCTGAGCCGAGCGGCAGCATCGGACCTGCTGGAATACCTTGAGCGCCAGAGGCAAGCCACCGGAGCCGTCCCCGACGACCGTACCATCGTCGTCGAGCGGCATCGCGACGAGATGGGCGAATGGCGCATCTGCACCCTGACGCCGTTCGGCGCGCGCGTCCATGCGCCATGGGCCATGGCCATCGGAGCAGCCATCCGCGACGAGATCGGGATCGAGCCCGACCTGCTATGGACCGACAACGGTATCGTGCTGCGCTATCCCGATGCGGACAGGCCGCCTCCCATTCAAATGCTGCTGCCGGCCTCCGGCACGGTGCGAGAGCGCGTGGTCCGTCAGCTTGCATTCGGAGGAGGGGCAGCCCGTCAGTCAACTCAGGGTGCGCCCGTGACGGCCGTTTTCGCCTCCCGTTTTCGAGAGGCGGCCGCAAGGGCATTGCTTCTGCCGAACCGCAAGTCGGGGAAACGAGCCCCTCTCTGGCAGACGCGCAAGCGCGCTGCGGACCTGCTCCACGTCGTGGCGAAGCACCGCGACTTCCCCATCGTGCTGGAGACCTACCGCGAATGCCTGCAGGACGTATTCGACATGGACGGGCTGACGGAACTCATGGCGCAGATCGAGGCGGGCGAAGTGCGCGTGATCGAGGCCGACACGCCCGCCCCTTCACCGTTCGCCGCTTCGATGCTGTTCAGCTATGTGGCCAACTTCATGTACGAGGGCGATGCGCCCATGGCCGAGCGCCGTGCCCAAGCATTGACGGTGGATCCGGTCCGGCTCCGGCAGGTACTCGGTGAGGTTGAGCTTCGCGAGCTCCTCGACCCGGAAGTCCTGGCCGAGGTCGAGGCCGAGCTCCAATGCACGACCGGAACGGCACGCGCGAGGAACGCCGACGCGCTGCACGACATGCTTCTCAGGCTCGGTGATTTGGCCGACGGTGAGATAGCCGATCATTGTTCGGACCCCGATAGCGCGACGCGATGGCTCATCGAGCTCAAGAATGCCGGACGGATAGCCGACATCTCGGTTGCCGGCGAGCGGCGCTGGGTTGCCGTCGAAGACATCGCGCTCTATCGGGACGCTCTCGGTACGGACGTGCCCGCCGGCATTCCGGCCACGTTGCTCGCTCCGTGCGACAACGCGCTCATCCGGCTTGTCGCGCGCTACGCGCGGAGACGAGGCCCGTTTCGCCTCAGCGACCTCGCGACGAGATACGGCATCGGGGTGGCGACGGCTCGTCTGGCTTGCGAGACGCCGGCTGCGGAGAATGTGCTCATCGAGGGAGAGTTCACGCCCGGCATCGCTGGTCTGGAGTGGTGCGATACCGGCGTCATCCGGATGCTCCGCTCCCGCACCCTTGCGAGATTGCGCCACGAGATCGAGCCGGTGTCGCAGGAGGATTTCGTTGGGTTCACGCTCGATTGGCATGGCATCGGAGAGTGCGCGCAACCGTGCAGTTCGTCCGAAAGGCTCCTCGACGTGATCAGACGACTGCAGGGAGCGCCCATCCCGGCATCGGTTCTGGAGCGCAACGTCCTCCCGGCCCGGCTGCCCGACTACGACTCGCGTGACCTGGATATCCTGATCGCCTCCGGAGCGGTGCTCTGGATCGGAGCGGGCCGACTGGCTGAGAACGACGGACGCATCCGCCTATTCACGGCAGAGGACGCCCCTCTCCTTCTCGAAACGTACATGGAGCCGAACCGGCTCTCGGATCGTGCGGCGCAGGTGCTGGACCACTTGCGTTCTTCGGGCGCCTCGTTCTTCGCCGCCATCGTCCAGCGGGTCGGCGGCTTCCCTCCCGACGTGCTCGCAACACTATGGGAGCTCGTTTGGCTCGGGTTGGTCACCAATGACACACTCCAACCTCTGCGGCACCTGGTGGACCCTGCATCCTCGCGTCGCATCGAGGAGTATGCGCGCCGTCGCACAGGCCGGTTCCGACCGATCCCGCACGGTCAGACCATTGCCGGGCGCCCCATACCGGCGACTGCAGGCGGGAGGTGGACGATCGTGCCCGAGGCCAACCCGCGCGTGAGCCTGACCGACCGACGCGTTTGCCTGACGGAGCAGCTCCTCGAGCGCCACGGCGTTCTGACACGGGAGGCCGTGCTCGCTGAAGGGCTGGAAGGCGGCTTCACCGCCATCTACGACGTGCTCAAAGCGATGGAAGACGCCGGCCGTGTGCGACGCGGCTACTTCGTGGCGGGACTGGGGGCGACCCAGTTCGCCGTGCCTGAGGCCGTTGAGCGGCTCCGGTCCTTCCGGTCGAACGAGCCGGACAGGTCCGCCGCGATCCTGCTCGCTGCCTGCGACCCCGCGAACCCCTTCGGCGCAGCTCTGCCGTGGCCCGACCGCAACGCTGTACGGGGCCCGGCACGAACCCCTGGCGCCTATGTGGTCCTGCAACGCGGCTCGCCGACGCTGTGGCTCAGCCGCCCCGAGGGACGCATGGTCATCTTCAGCCACGATGCCCCGGACCTCAGCCACGCGGCGGCAACGCTCATGGTCGCCATCGAGGATGGCCGGATCGGGCCCATGATCGTCAGCCGCATAGACGACAGTCCGGCGGCCCACCATAGGGCCGTGGAAGCCTTCAAGGACGCCGGCGTGTCCGTCGGCTCACGAGGATTGATCCTGCGGCCAGGCACGCGTCGGCCCGAAGTTGCCGAAACCCGTTGACGTGCACCCGCGCAGCGCACGCCATGCGCAAACCAACGCCGGATCGCACATCACCGCGCCCCAGATCTGCCCCGCCATCGGATCCCTCAGGGTTCGCCCGTTCCGAGCGCAGCAAATCCATGCCGTGTCTCGCGGTATGTGCAGGCGTGTCCGGCCTATCGGGTCCAGCGATTCAGCTCAACGACCAGTTCATGCACCGTGGTGCACGGGTTGTCTTTCGCCGGATCGTGAGGCGAGTAGGTCGCGTAGAGGCGCTGTGCGTTCGCTATGGCGGTGTTCTGCATCGGCAGAAGAACCTCGTACATCATCGGATCGTTCTTCCGATATGGACGTTTGAGGTATGCGGTGAGTTTGTCGCTATACTGATGCCGCGACAGAGCCGAATCGTAGTAGGCGTAGTGGAGGAGGAACCACAGCTCGAACGCCTCGTTCGTATAGGCCACGCGGAATCCGAGCCTCTTGGCCCTCGCTATAGCCTGCCGGAAGTCCTCGTCGGCGAAGCTGTCCTTATCGAAGACGCACCATACCTGGTCGTACCCGCCTTCAAGCCCCTCCTGGCGCGATGTCCGCCCCTCTTCATCGCGGAGTGTCGCGGCCAGCTCCACAAGCGACATGCAACTGCTGCCGACACCCTCCGCGTTGACTTTGGCGGAAGTGACCGGAAACGCCCGGAAGTACTGCGGTTCTGTCTTCCCGCCCTCGCATACGATCAGAATACGCGGCTTCGCCGGGCGCCGTGCGACGGGGCGGGCCTCCTGCTTCCTGAAGCCGTATTCCGTCTGGTTACGCCGTTGCCGGGGCACCGAGCGCTTCCTCTACGCCCGTCAGGATGGGGACCGCGCCATAGCGCCCAAGGAGATACTGGCGGTCGAACACGTCCTCTTTGCGCGTTCTGAACTCGGCCAGCGAGTAGAGCCGGCTCCGCTCCATGCTGTCCTTCTCGACGAACCAGACCTGATCCCGCCGCAGCGTATCGCGAGCCAGCAGATGCACGCCATGTGTGGCGACGACAAGCTGGGCCCCGCGAGGATTGGTCTCGGCTGAGTTGAACATGCCGATGATCTGAGCGGTCAGTCTGGGATGGAGCCGGGCGTCAAACTCGTCTACGACGAGCGTTCTGCCGTGCACCAGGGCATCAATGATCAGCGGCGCAAGGAAGACGAGGTGCGCCGTGCCGGCGGACTCCTCCTGTGCGAGGTCGAACTCGGCCTGCCCCGTGTGTGCGCCCGCGAGGTCCCTGACAGCGTGCTTCGTTCTCACCGAGTGGACGCGCTGAAGTCCGGTGTCCTTCACCAGTGCCTTGATGGGATCCGGCGCTCCGGCGAACGCTTTGTCTGTGTCCATGGCCACGACGTGCAGGTCCTGGACAGCAGTATCGAACGCGGACACCAGCGACGCTGCGTGACGCCGCCGATCAGGGTCCTCCAGAGTCTGAACGACCCTCGCAAACAAGGGCGCGTCCTCCAACCCCGAACTGATGGTGATGTCGGCGACGGCCCCGACAAGTTCGCGAGCGATTCGTACGTTGAACTGCGCGGCCACCGACAGAAACAGCGCATCCGCACGCGTGTGTCGCTCGAGCCCTTTCCCCTCCGAGAAGCCATCCTTCACAGCGATGTCGTCTCCGTCGCGCGTGAACAAGGTCGCCTCGCGCTTCCGCGTTCGGAACAGCCACTCGCGATGAATGCGGGCTCTGTCGTAGGCGAATCCGTAGCGGTATCGAATGCCGTCTCCTTGGATCAACTCGATCTCGAAGCGCGACGGCACGTCGTTGACGCCCTTCAGCAGTCTGAAAGGCTCGTAGGGAAGATCACTGCCAATCATCTTGGCAGCGGAGCTCTGGACCATACCTTTGAAGATACCGATCGCCTTGATCAGGTTGCTCTTGCCGGACGCATTCGCTCCGAAGATCGCGGCAGCCTTCAGGAGCTGGATCCGGGGAGTTAGGGGTTGAACGGCACCTGTGTCCAAATCCGGATGCGGCGACGTGAGTCGCGTTGCCGTCATGTCGAGCGTGACCGGATCGCAGAAGCTCCGATAGTTCCCGACGCTGAACCTGATAAGCATGTCGCCCTCGATTCTGGATACCTAAAGTGGGCTTTGCGCTGGTTTTCCGCACGCGTCCCGTATTATATACCGGTTCCAGGGCTAACGCAAGTTCCGTACGGTCATCTCCCGATCTCTACGTCGCATACAGCTCGCCAACGTCCACCGAGCAGCCCCGCCTCGCGGACTCCTCCATGAGCAGGATCAGCCGCGTTACGGCGAGGCCGTCTATGCCGTCCACCATCGGTTCGGTCCCTCGAACGACGCAGTCGGCGAAGTGGCGGATGCTCTCGGCGGCGAAGCCGGTTGGCCGACCATGGATACGCGGCGCGGCAAGCACATCGGGATTGGCCGCGCCGGAGCCTATCAGCCTCGCTGCGCCGTGGTGCGAACCGTCAATGTGGAACGCCCCCTTCGAGCCGATGATGTCACACTTGAGGTCGAACACGCTCGGCTCCCCTTCGGGCAGGATCCAGCAGTTCTCGATCACGGTCACCAGGCCCGAGCGCCACTCGACGGTCGTGAGGTAGAGGTCGGGCGTGCTCACCCCACGCTCTTCGGTCAGGACTCCGCTGCGCGTCAGACAGGTGAGCCGCACGGGCAGGTCGCCGGGTCCGCCCTGCGCCGCCGATCGGGCATCGAAGAGCCACAGCAACGTATCGAGGCACTGGCTCGCAAGGAACCAGGCGACGGTCGAGCGACCCGCCCATGAGAGCATGCCCGTGGGCACGTAGATCGTGTCGTTCAGGCGATAGTAGGCATAGCGCGGCGCGCCGAGATCGCCCCGATCCATGGCATCTTTGAGCGCGCAGAACATGGGGCTCCAGCGGTTGTGGAAGTCCACCATCAGCGTCACCCCTGACAAACGGGCGGCCTCGACGATGCCGAGCGCTTCCTCCTCCGTGGTGGCAAGGGGCTTCTCCACAAGCAGGCGCTTGCCCTTCCGTATGGCGGCCAGGCACGCCTCGGCATGGAGGAAGTCCGGCAGGACCACCGAAACCGCCTGCACCATGGGATTGTCCAGCATTTCATCGTAGCGCGCGTAGACCGCACCGCCGTATTCCCTTGCCACCGCAGCCGCACGCCGCTCGTCGGCATCGCATACCGCCTGCAGCCGCACGCCCGGGGTGGAAGCATAGACCTCGGCATGCAGCTTGCCCCACGTTCCCACGCCGATCACTGCGAAGCCGATGTCGCTCATGATTCATCTGCTCCTTGTTCGTCACGTTCGGTCAAGTGCTGCTCACGTCGCTGCTTGAGTTCATCGAGAGCATACCGAGCGAACCAGGCACCCGCCTTGAATGACCGTCTGAACGCTCGTTCGGCGCCTGCGAAGTCGTCCATCTCCATTTTCGCGCGGCCCACCAAGTATTCGTAGTACGGGTCGAACGCGCTCCGAGCGCGCGCGAGCTGTTCGAACTCGCGAAGGACCTCTATGGCCTCATCTCGTCGTCCAAGCGCCTTGAGTGCGCAGCCCATCTGCATGCGTGACCACAGTACATCGGAACCCGTTGATCGTTGGACGATTTCCCACGCCCGTCGGAAGGCATCGAGGGCTTCGGCCGGCCTGCCGGCGCGGAGCAGCAGGTCGCCGTAGCAGCGCCACGATACCTCGATGTCGGGAGCCAGTTCCACAGCCCGCCGCGAGTAGGCAAGCGCTGTATCAGGGCTCTCGCCCAACAAGAGCAGGTGCTCGCCGATCCGGCTGCAGGCATCCCAGTGGTTGGGTAGGCGCTCGGCAAGCTCATAGGCCCAGCGACGCGCTTCATCGTGTCGCCCCGTTGCGATCAGCACAGGCAGGCCGCGCCAGTACGCGTCGAGCCAGCCTGGATCGAGCGCATGTGACCGGATGTAGGCCTCGACCGCAGCGTCACGCTGATCGGCGCGCTCCAAGGCGGTGCCATAGAAGGTCCACGCTTTGGCATTGTCCGGATTTCGCACAAGGAAATCCCGCCACAGTCCAACGGCATGGTCGAACTCGCAGCGGAAGTCGAAGTAACGCGTGAACGCGTCCATTGCATCGGCGCTGTCGGGATTGCGCTCCACTAGCCTCCTGGCGAGCGCCAGTGTGCGGCGTCCCTCTGCCCCCCGGACCATGCCCATGTTGGCGCGGCGATCAACGAGCAGCTTCAGCGCATAGGTATAGTTCGGATCCAGTTCGACGGCACGCTCCAGACGCGGCAGGACAAGATGATGGAGCCCTTGCGCCGTCAGCGGATTGTACGAACGAGCCAGAGCGAATACATCGTTGGCATCAACTCGCAATGCAGCGTCATACGCCTCAAGCGCCTGCACGGGCTTGCCCCACGTCTCATAGGTCAACGCCAGTTCGTGGTAGTGCGAAAGGTTCTTGGGCTCGACCGCGATGGCCGCTCGGAACGCATCCACGGCGCGCTGCAAGTGCTCGGCGCGCTGGGCCGTCGCATATTGCGGGAAGACGACACCCGAGTGCGCGCGTTCGATCAGTCCTTCCAGGTGATGCCGCGTTGCGGCAGCAGTGGCAAGGTCGCGCGCGGCCTGGTAGACCGCCACCGCCTCATCGTGCCGACGCAAGAGGACGAGCATTTGCCCCAGACGCAACGACGACGGCAAGTGGCGAGGCTGAAGCTCCAGCACGAGCCGCAGGTGCTTCTCGGCCTCCTTGTGCCTGTTCTCGGCGATCAGCAGGTTCGCCAGCTCGAAACGCCTGCGCCAGCCTCGCTCGTGACGGGCGACATAGGCCTCAAGCGTCTGTATCCGCTGCTTGCGCCGCCCGAGCCCCTGCTCGAACACAGCGTGATACTCCAGCGTGCCGCCCGTTTGAAGCTTCACCTGGATGACGCACGTGTCCTTCAGGTGCCACGCGATCTCGTCAAGCAGCGGCCCGACCACAGAAGACCAGCCCGACCTGTCCGACCTACCCGACCTACCCGACCTGTCCGCCCCGTCCGACCTGTCCGAGCCATCCGGCTCCGCAGAGCGCCCTTCGTCCCCGAGCGCCGCAGCCAGTATCTGCCGTGCCCGCTGGATCCTCTGCCCGACTGCAGTGACCGTCAGCCCAAAGGTCTGCGCGATGTCCGTTTGAGAGTGGCCGTAGAGCGCAAAAGCTATGAACGGCTCACGAAGCGAAGGCTGCAGCCGGTCTATCTCCTGCATCGCCCGCGCCAACAGGTGCCGCCGATGGACCGCCTCCTCGATGGGCTCGTCGTCATCGCCGGAGCGGCCGTAACCTATCGCCAGCAGTTGCTGCCTTCGCCGCTCGTTGCGCCGGTGCGTCAGGCTGACGTTGCGCGTCAGCTCATGCAGCCATGCGCCAGGGTTCATCACCATCGGACCATCCGTGTGCCACCAGTCCCATGCCCGCGCCATAGACGCCCGCAGCAGATCCTCAGCATCATCCGGCCTGCCACGATAGATGCTCGCGCACAGTCGGCGCAGAGTCGGCTCGTGTGCCAACCAGATATCCCAGAACGTGTCGGAGCCGCACCCGCGCGCAGCCCCGCGCCTCGTGCTCCTGCCTACCATTGAGCTACCTCCTGCCTGCCCTGAATCCCAGGATTGGCTGTGCGGACCAAGGAGTCCTGCAATCTCGGCTTACGTCGGCATTTGGCGTCCCCTCTCCCGCGCAGACCAACCTCCCGCCGTGCACAACGACGGCGCGCGGGAGAGGGGACAAAGGCAACGGCCGCGCGCACAGACTCCCCTCTCCCGCG
>DYKI01000106.1 GCA_020722705.1 Chthonomonas calidirosea
GTCCGAAAGACCGGTCACCGAGGACGGTGACCCTCCCACGGGAGGGACGGCGTCCTCGCCGTCCGGAAGCGCGTGAACGCAACTGGGCCGCGTCATAGCGTGATGTATGGCCCTTCGCGCAGTTCTACTCCTGTTCTGGTGCCGACCGCGTACTGCCAGAGACGGTTCGGCGCAGAGAACCCTTCCGCTGTTGCCGCTGCGCCCGTCAGACCGGTGCGAGACACGGCGATGCAGGCCGCGCCATGGGATTGGTGTCCCGGTCTTTTGCGCAGAAGGTAGCGCACCGCCTCGGCACAGGCATCGGCAGGCGTGAGGCCGTTGCCCATCAGCATGACCACACGATAGGAGAGGCATACCTTCATGATCTCATCGCCATTGCCGGTGGCGGCCGCAGCGCCTACCTCGTTGTCAACGTACAGGCCAGACCCTATGATCGGGGAATCGCCTACGCGCCCCGGTATCTTCCACGCAAGGCCGGAAGTCGTGCATCCGGCAGCCAGATGTCCGTGCACGTCGAGGGCGCACAGACCGATCGTGTCGTGGCTAAGGCACTTTCCGCCGTCGGCGATGCCCAGCTCCATGGATGCGCTGTCGAAATGAGCTACGTCGGGCGAGCCGTGTTCCTTCCGCCATGCAAGCCAGCGCGACCGGCTTGATTCTGTGAGCAGCTCGGCATCCTGAAAGCCGGCCTTCAGAGCGAACCGACGAGCATTGCCTCCCACCAGCAGGCAATGCGGCGTGCGCTCCATGACTGCACGGGCGACAGAAATGGGCATTCGGACGCCTGACATGCCCGCAACCGCACCCGCTGCATGAGATGGTCCATCCATGATAGCGGCGTCGAGCTCGACAACCCCATCGGCATTGGGCAGCCCGCCATATCCAACAGACTGAACCTCCGGGTCTTCCTCGGTCACGTTTGCGCCACGCTCAACAGCATCCAGAGCCCCGCCGCCGCTCTCGAGAACCTTCCAAGCTGTCCTGCATGCCTGCACACCAAACCGCCAAGTTGCGACGACAACGGGCTCCGCCACCATGTCCGTTCTTGTCTCCTTATGTGATTGTTTAGCTGCCCTACACAATAGCGCTGCCGGAATTGACACGCACCCTTGCGAATGTTATACTTCCTTCGTCGTTTAAGAGGAAAGCCGCATCCAGCGGCGAGGAGGCGTAACCGAGCATGGCAACAGGCCGCGTCAAGTGGTTCAATGACGCCAAGGGGTACGGCTTCATTGAAACCTCCGAGGGTAAGGACATCTTCGTCCACTTCTCGGCCGTCCAAATGGATGGTTTCAAGTCGCTCAGTGAGGGACAGAAGGTCACGTTTGACATCGTTGATGGTGCGAAAGGCCCCCAAGCCGCCAACGTAAAGCTCGACACCACCTAGGTCGAGCCTCGCTGCCCGCAACATACTGCCGCGCAACATGCCGTTGTCATCCGCCCCTCAGATGATAGCTGCCGTTGTGGCATGATCCTGGCGGCGCATGCAAGATCGTCTCAAGCGCCCCGGAAGATCCGAAGGAGCGGGAGTCCTGTTCGCGTATGGCGTTTCCTACCGGCGTCCTCCGTCTGCCGCAATCCAGCCGGCAACGTAGGCCGGGAATGCGAGATTGCCGCCAAGAAGCGCGGTAGCCCCCCAGTTGACGTCCGAGACCAGGGCAAACAAGGCAACGATGGCCCCGCATGCCATGAACGCGAAGACGATCGAGCGTGACACTGCGTCCTGAGCAGCGGCCGCGGCCAGGTACAGGATGCCGCTGATCCAGAAGCAGACGAGCGACAGCATGATGAGGATCAGTCCCATCGGCACTGCACTTCGCGATCCTGCGCCGGGAGCGGGCATGAGGAGCTCATGCCGAGCTGGCCCCAGATAGCCGCTCCACGCCCCTGCAAGTCCGGCGACGAAGCCTGCAGCCGGGAGTCCGAGGAGGATTCCCGGGCTCCAGTCCCATATCGCCCAGCCCACACCGCCTTCGGTCTTGGGGCCGATGCTGTTCAACACGACGATCAAGCCCACTGCAAGGACCCCAACCATCAACACGACTGCCTGTCGAGCCATGGCTCCCGATGTCGCGGCCCGTGGAGGCGCCGCCCCGAAGGGCTCTGCCGCCAGGCGCTCGAACTTGGCCCTGAGCCGGGCGTTGGTTGGATCGGTCTGGATCGCCATGGTGTAGTAGGCAAGCGCCTGGTCCAGATGGCCGCGATACCGATGAATGTCACCCAGTATCTCCAGCGCTCCAGCGTTGCGCCTGTCCAGTTCGAGAACGGCACGGCAGAAGCCGGCAGCCTCGTTGAGCCGCATGCCGGCCATCGCCGCCTGCGCGTCCTGCAGCAGTCTGCCAATGGCATAGGTTCGCGCCGATTGATCCGCGGCCCTTCGAGCGGATGCCCCGGAACTCCCGGAACGCTCCGACGCGTTTGCTGCAGACGGATTGGTGCTTGAGGTCCTCGCAGATCCCTTCGCGCGCGGCGAGGCGGTTGATGTCCGTCGCATGCGGGCCAACTCGATTTCGGCATCGTAGTGCGCACGCCGCTCGGGGTCGCCAAGCACTCGATACGCTTCGTTGATGGCCTTGAATCGCTCGGAAGCGTCGTCTGACTTGGACACATCGGGATGCCAGCGGCGGGCGAGCTCGCGGAACCGGCGCTTCACCTCCTCAGGGGTCGCCTTGTTCGTTAGGCCCAGCACTTGGTAATGATCTTGCGCAGCCATGTCGCCTATTGGCCACCCGACCCACCCAGCCCCGTTGCGTAGCCCGCATAGAACTGGACAACTGCATAACCTACCAGTAGAGCCACGATAAGGTAAATGCCCGTAGCGAAGATATGCGAGTACTGATAGGCTCGGGTCTCGGACTCACCTTCCAGGTGTTCCGACACTTTCTCCATCATGTAATCGAGGTTTCCCGTTTGCTCGCCGGTGCGAAGCATGTCTAGTACCATGGGACTAAGCCCCCCTGTACCGGCAAACGCGTTCGAGAGGCTCTCGCCACGCTGAACGGCGTCAACGGCTCGTTGCGATGCTTCCATGATGTGGAAGCTCCCACTGGCTTGGCCGGCAATGGCCACAGCCTCCGTCATCGGCAAGCCGGCAGCGTACAATGCCCCAAATGCTCGCCCAAACCGGGTGAGTGCGAAGCCCCGGGCTACTTTGCCGATGCCGGGAGTTGCCAGCTTCATCCGTTCGAGCAGCCGACGCATTGTCGGCGACCGGTATACGATGGTTCGGTAGACGGCGATCGCCGCAAAGGCGGCGATGGCCAGTGCTGCAAGCACGAGCAGGGTGTCCGACAGGTAATCACTGCCGGAGTACGACATCTTGCCCATAGACCCGACGATCAGCTTCGAGATCGCAGGCATGCCGTCGGAGAAGAACGATCTGCCTAGGATGAACAGAGCCGACAGCGCCACTAGTTTCGGGTAGAGCGTCAGACGGCTGATCGTACGGCGAAGGGCCAGTTCCTTCTCCAGGTACGTCGCAAGCCTGTCCAGCGTGCTGTCGAGCGTGCCCCCGTATTCGGCCGCGCGGAGCATGGCAAGCTGCAAGTCCGAGAACACGTACCGATGGCGCTCGAGCACCTCCGACAGGCGTCCGCCGCCCACAACGTGCGTCTGACATTCCCGAAGTATGGCCTTGAGCCGCCCGTTCCGCGTCTGGCTTTCGCATGATGCCAGGGCTTGATATAGCGGCAGGCCCGCGCCGACCAGGGTCGCGAGCTGGCGGTACATGGCGGCTGCATCGCGAAGCACCACACCCGAAACGATCGGATACAGCACTTCCTCTGCCACTCGACCGACCAGAGGCTTGCCGGGGAGCTGTTCAGTTGCCTCAGCAACCGCGGGTCGAATGCGCTGGACTTCAAGCCCTTGCGCATGCAGACGCCCGACAGCGAGGGCGCTGCTGGGAGCCGTAATGCGCCCTTCCACCGAAGCGCCTGAACGCGTCCGCGCAGTGTAGACAAACTCGCTCACTTGTCGTTCGCCTGGTTGGTACGACCTCAGTCCGTTCCCCCGTGACGTCTGATGACCTCAACCATCTCCGAATCGTCACGGGCGCGTGCCTGGGCCAATGGCGTTCGTCCCTGTTCGTCCCGGATGTTGACAAGGCCGGGCTTCGCTGAGAGCAAGCGGTCCACGATCACCGCGTCGCCATCGTTAAGAGCGTTCCGGAACTCCTGCACTTCAGTCGAACTCGGCGGAGGCGGAGCGGACTTGCTGCAGCCGCCTCCCCATAGCCCCACGACGGCAATGGCGACAGCCGCAGACCAGAACCTGATGATTCGGCTTAGCATGCGCCCATTCTACTCCCTTCTCAACACGGGATGCGCGTTTTGGTCTGTCACAATCGTACCCACGAGTCCTGTCAACCCGCCTTCAATGATGGCAACCCGAACAAGGCCGCCGACCTTCGGAACGAGATCAGGCTCAGCTCCCGGTGTCGGCTCAATGTGGGTGGTCTTGAACGTTCGGGTGAGGCCGGTCATGCGGGCTGTGTCCCTCACGCTTGGTCCATCCACAAGCACTTCCTGCTCGGAGCCGACGAGCGCCTGGTTGATCTCGGTCGTGATGCGATTCTGGAGCTCGATCAGCGCATTGAGGCGCTCAACCTTCGCATCGCGGCTGATCTGCCCATCCATCGCGGCGGCCTTCGTGCCCTGGCGCGGCGAGTAGGCGAACATAAAGGCCGCGTCGAACCGAGCGTGCTCCACGTAGTCCATGGTGTTCTGGAACTGCCGTTCCGTCTCGCCGGGGAATCCCAGCATCAGATCGGTGGTGACAGCCACACCCGGGATGGCGGACCGCAGGCTTTGTAGGACGTCATCGTACTGCTCGATCGTATAGCCGCGCTTCATGCGGCGGAGCAAGTCGTTGTCGGCCACCTGAAGCGGAAGGTGAACGTGTTCACAAACTTGAGGAAGATCGGCCATGGCCGCGACGACCTCCCGCGTAAACCCCCGCGGATGCGGCGAAGTAAAACGGACCCGTGCGATACCAGGTACCGCGCAGACCGCGCGAAGCAGGTCGGCGAAGCCGGGTTTGCCAGACAGCCGGCGACCGTACGAGTTGACCGTCTGTCCGAGGAGGGTGATCTCGCGCGTGCCTGCAGCCGCAAGGGCGCGCACCTCCGCCACGATGTCCTCAAGCGGTCGGCTTCGCTCCCGGCCGCGCGTCAAGGGGACGATGCAGTACGTACAGAATCGGTCACAGCCATACATGACCGGCACATACGCTCGCAGCCTCGATGGTCGGCCCAACGACCGAACGGGTACCGAATACGCCTCCGTCGAACCGTCGTCCAATACCATCCGAGGCGTCGTCTTCCGCGAGCCGTTGCTGCGTCCGTCGAGAACCTGACGGACCAGATCGGGAACTTCCGAGGAGTGCCCCGGACCGACGACAATGTCAACATAGGGAGCGCGACGGGTGATCTCCTGGCCTTCCGCCTGCGCCATGCATCCGCAGACGGCTATGACCATGCGCTTGCGCTCGTGCTTGATCTCCGCCAGCTCGCCGAGCTTGCTGTAGACCTTGTCCTCGGGTTTACGTCGGACAGAACAGGTGTTCAGGAGCACGACATCGGCGTCAGCCACAGTGTCCGTTGCCAGGTACCCGGCCTGCTCCATGAACAGGGCGATCTGCTCACTATCGTCCTCGTTCATCTGGCAACCCCAGGTCAGGACATGGAAAGTTGGATTCGTTTCGGTCATGACTCGGTGATTCTAGCCGAACCTCCGTACTGAAATCGCGTCCGGTTGGACGCCGGCACATCCGATATGCCCATCCGCGCGTCGGCACCGTCCGAGTGCAGCATCAAGCGGTATACTGCGTCCATGCACTTGTCCGCGGCCCAACACATCGAGTCCGTAGAGCAGTGTGTGCGCGAACTGCGAGCGTGCCTCGGCGATGACGCGGTCTTGACGAGAATGTCGGACCTGCTCGCCTACGATGGCGACGCTTATCCCATGGCCCGACAGACACCGGTTGCCGTTGCGCTTCCCTCAACCACAGAGCAGGTGGCCGCAATCGTTCGTGTCTGCAGGCGGCTTGGCGTCCCGTTCATTCCTCGCGGGGCCGGAACAGGGCTCTCGGGAGGAGCCACCCCGGTTCCCAACAGCGTGGTTGTATCGCTCGCGCGGATGAACCGCATCCTCCACATTGACATTCCCAACCGCCGCGTCACAGCCGAGGCCGGATGCACCAATCAGGCCATCACGGACGCGGCAGCCGCACACGGCCTCCACTATGCTCCCGACCCGTCCAGCCAGGGTGTCTGCACCATCGGCGGTAACATCGCCGAGAACGCCGGCGGACCGCATACGCTCAAGTACGGCGTCACAGCAAACCACGTTACCGGCATCACACTGGTGACGCCGGATGGCCAGGTCGTTCACCTCGGGGGCTTTCCGGACGACCCGCCCGGCCTCGACCTTGTGGGTGTGACCGTGGGCTCCGAGGGCACCTTCGGCATCGTTACCGAAGCGATTGTGCGGCTGACCCCAACCCCAGAAGCGTACCGCACGCTTCTGGCCGTCTTCGACGATGTCGCCGCTTGCACGCGCGCCGTGGTGGAGGTCATTCGGGCAGGCGTGATCCCATGCGCTCTGGAGATGATTGACCAAACCATCCTCGGCGCGATCGAAGACGCGTTCAAGTTCGGGTTCCCGCGTGAAGCCGCGGCGGTTCTGACCATCGAGTTGGATGGACCGGAGGTAGGGCTGGACGAGGACGCCGAGATCGTGCGGAACGTATGTGCTGCCAACGGCGCCCGCGAGGTACGTCTGGCGCGGGACGCATCAGACCGCGCGCGCCTATGGATTGCGCGCAAGAAAGGCGTCGGCACCGCGGGTCGGCTGGCCTCCAGCATCGTCACTCAGGACGGAGCCATACCGCGCAGCAAGCTCCCTTCCGTGCTGGCTGAGGTCGCCCAGATCGCTCAGCGCCGGCGAATCCGCGTATGCAACATATTCCATGCAGGTGACGGCAACCTGCATCCGTGCGTGCTGTTCGATCAGAACGATCCCGACGAGGCGGCGCGCGTGCACCGGTTCAACGAGGAAGTCCTCGCCCTGTGCGTTGCTGTGGGCGGAACCGTCAGCGGCGAGCATGGTGTCGGGTTGGAGAAGCGTGAGGCCATGCGACTCATGTTCTCGCCCGACGATCTGCAATGGATGGAGACGGTACGATCGGCATTCGATCCCAACGGGCTCTGCAACCCGGGCAAGCTCCTCCCTGCCGCATCGGGAGGGTCATCGTCCTCAATGCACCCTATTCCGGACGGCGGGGACGCCGTCCCTCCCGCGGATGAGCAGGTTGCCGCCTCTTCCTCAGGCAGTCTTGCGAACCGGTCGGGGCTCACCGAGTATCCCGAAGCCTTCGCCATTCTGGGCAGTCAACCTCAGTCCGTGTTGTCACCTCGCTCCGAGGACGACTGCCGCGATATGGTCAGGGACGCAGGGATCCATCGCATCGGGATCGTGCCCTGGGGTGCCGGCGTCTTCATCCACCTCGGAAGTCCCATCCGTGGGCCCTGGCACGCCGTTCGTACATCCGGACTGTCAGTTCTCGGCCCGATTGCGTCTCAGGACTCTCTGGTCACCTGCGGCGCAGGATGCACGATCGCCGATGTCCAGCGAGCTCTTGCGGAGCATGGGCACTGGATACCCCTCGACCCGCCGGAACCGGAGACAGCCACCATGGGCGGGATTGTTGCCGCCAACGCGACGGGCCTGCTGCGCGCCGCCATGGGATCGCCGCGCGATACCGTCGTGGCGCTGCGGGCGATAACGGCCGATGGGCGAGCCGTCAAGGCTGGGGCTCGTGTGGTGAAGAACGCAGCCGGTTACGATATGCCGCGGCTGCTGGCCGGCTCCATGGGCACGCTGGCGCTCATCACCGAGGTAACACTCCGCACGAGACCGCTGTCCCCATCGGCAATCACGCTGACATACATCGGACGCAACGCTTCCGCCACGCTCGATGCGGCCTGGGCTCTCCATGAATCCCGCTTGCCTGTACAGCATCTGGCCGCTCAGGTGTCAGCCGCGCGCTGCCTGATCAGTGTCGGGCTCTCCGGCAACGCGACGCTGGTCGCATGGCTTCGGGACCGCGTCGAGGCCACCATGATCGAAGCCGGTCTCGAACCTCAACACGAGCCATGTGCCGCATCGGCGCTGAGGCGGGCAGTCAATGGCCTCGATTCGTCCTGTGCCGCACGGATCAGCGGAGCAGCCGACGACACGTACCGAATCGTAAGGCGAACGGTCCCCGAAGGTATCGAGTGGACCTGGCTGGTGTCGTGCGGCATCGCCGTTGCGCGCGAGCTGAACGGGCAAGCACACGACCTGGGCACGATCCTGCGCCAAGCGGCGTCTGCTCCGCCTGCAGAGCGAGTGTGGTTTCGGTGGCTTCGCGCACCGTCGGACTCGTCACAGCAAGCGCAGGATCTACACGGGTTCGGATCTGCGAGACACGAGTCCAGGGCCTTGATGCACCGCGTGAAGGCCGCCCTCGATCCGCACGGGCTGTTCAGTCCCGGCCGTGCTGAGTCCTGACGACCCGAGAAATGACTGCCATGGAGACTGCATGAACGACCGTAAGGCCATTGATCTGGCAAGCAAGTGCGTCCGGTGCGGCTTCTGCATGGATGCGTGTCCGACATATCGGTTGACAGGCATCGAAACTCTATCGCCGCGAGGGCGGATCAGACTGATGTCTTCGGTCATGAACGGCGAAACGGACATGACGTCCGAGATCATCGCCGGCATTGACACATGCCTCGGCTGTCGCGCCTGCGAGCCCGCATGCCCGTCGGGCGTTCAGTATGGTCGCATCGTCGAGCACTTCCGCAATCGTATCGAGGAGTCCGGCGTCCGGCCCAAGCTGCAGCACGATGCCAAGCATGGCATCCTCGCCGCCATGCGCGAGCCGCATCTCTTCTCTCTATCACTCAGGGCGTCCCGCACGTTGTCGGGCGCGCTCGCCCCTATCATGGGCAGCTCCAGCCACGGGCATGCCGACATGCCCGTCCCGATCGCTCAGGCGCTCTCCGGGGGCAGTTCACAGACGCTGATGCCGGAAACGCCCGACTCGGTCTCCGTAGGATCACTCCCGAGTTTCTCGCCGGCGATCGGTGAACGCAGATACTCGGTGTGCATACTGCAGGGATGCGTGATGCGAGTCCTGTACCACCAGACCAACCTGGCAACGGTACGCGTGCTCCAGCATGCGGGATGCGACGTCCATTGTCCGCCCGAGCTCGGGTGCTGTGGGGCTCTCGACTTCCATGCCGGCAACCATTCGTCCGGGGTCGAACACGCCAAGGCGGTCCTGGCTGCTCTACGAGGCCACGAATATGACGCATTTGTGATCAACTCGGCCGGATGCGGCTCGACCATCAAGGAGTACGGCACCCTGCTCGAAGACGACCCTATCTGGGCCGCCGAGGCCGCCGGGCTCTCAGCAAAGACCCTGGACGTGTCGGAGTTCATCGAAAGGATCGGGCTGCCCGGGGTCAGCCTGCGCTTTCCCGCCGTTGTGACCTACCACGACGCGTGTCACCTTGCGCACGGGCAGGGCGTTACGGACCAGCCGCGCCGACTGCTCAGCAGCATCGAAGGCCTGGAGTTGGTCCCCCTTCACGAGTCCGACATGTGTTGCGGAAGCGCCGGAACCTACAACCTAACGCAACCAGACATGGCCCGTCGCCTGCTGGATCGAAAAGTCGCCAACATCATCGCAACCGGCGCCGACATAGTCGCCATGGGCAATCCCGGATGCATGGCATGGATCGCCCGGGGGCTCAAGGAGCAAGGGTCAGCAATCAGGGTCATGCACGTGGTCGAGATACTTGCGCAGGCCATTTCCGCGTAGATCCTCCGTCCGTTGCAGACCGGCATCGGCCTCCCTGTTGAGCCAATCCTTGCGATCGTGACGTTGACCCTCGCTGTGGCTCCGTGCTATAAACCCGCGCCGCTACGGCGGACCCAACCTATTCCAATGGCCGATGTGCCCTTCGGACGCCCAGCGGCCTGACCATCCATGAGGACGAAATGAGGCATACCGTCGCTGACGACATCGAGAGAGCTATCGCTGAGTGTCAAACCCATCTGACCAGATCGGCAATGAGACGCGTCAGGCTTTGGCTCACCTCGGACGCCTACTCCGAACACGTTGACGGAATACTGAGATTGGCAGGGAGCCGTGAATGGGACACCCTTGAACAGAGCTTTTCTGCCGTGCTCCCGTTCGGCACTGGAGGGCGGCGTGGGCCTCGGGGCGTGGGTCCCAATCGAATCAACGCCCGTACCGTGGCGGAGTCGGCTCGAGGTCTCGTAAACTGGGCCAGGCGGAACCGCCGAAACGCAGATTCCTCGACCGGTACGGTCGTCATCGCCTATGACACGCGCATCGCCAGCCGCGAACTCGCCACGGTGTGCGCAGAAGTGATCGCCGCTGCGGGGATGAGGGCTCTCATGTTCGACGACTGCCGTCCGACGCCCGAGCTTTCGTTCGCAGTGCGGCATCTTGGCGCCGATGCCGGCATCGTTGTCTCAGCGTCCCACAATCCGCCAACCGACAACGGTTTCAAGGCCTACGGGTCGGACGGTGGGCAGATACCCCCGCCAAAGGATGCCGAGGTGATGCGAGCCGTCAAGCGACTCACAGGCAAGGCCATACCCCGGATTCCCTTCGATCAAGCGTTGGCACAGGGTCAGGCCGTGCTCATCGGTGCCGAGGTTGACGCGGCTTACCGGGCGGCGGTGGTCGCCACAGGGCTGGCAGACGAGCGGAATGTTCGGATCGTCTACACGCCCCTGCACGGAACCGGGATGGTCAGCGTTCCGCCCGTGCTCTCCGATGCAGGTTTCCGCGATATCACGGTTGTGGAGTCCCAGTCTGCGCCTGACGGCTCTTTCTCGACGGTTCCCGGCAACAAGCCCAATCCCGAAGAGCCCCAGGCGCTGGAGATAGCCGGCGAGCAGGCACGGCAGGTCAATGGCCATATCGCTCTGGGGACCGACCCGGACGCCGACCGATTGGGCTGCATCGCCCTGAGACGCAAGCCGGAGCCGTCCCGAGCTCCTTTGTCCGGAAACCAGATAGGCGCGCTGCTCTGCGAGCATGTGCTGGACACGCGCAGCAAGCGCAGCCAACTGAACGGAGACACGCTCGTCCTCACCACAACGGTCACGTCGCCCCTCATCGGCAAGATCGCACGCGCCTATGGCGTCGGCGTCGTGGACGACTTGCTTGTGGGTTTCAAGTACATTGCCTGTGTCCTCGGCGAACTCGCCGACCCCGATCGCGTCGCATTCGCATGTGAGGAAAGCCACGGCTACCTCGCGGGTCACTACACGCGCGACAAAGATGCGGCCTGTGCGGCTTTGCTGATGGCAGAGGCGGCAGCGGCAGCCAACAGCAGGCAAAGCGACCTCTGGGAATACCTTGACGGCATCTATTCGAGGCATGGCTACCATGCCGATATCATGTTCGCTGAGGAGTTGAGCCCTGCGGGAGGCAAGGCACGCATTAGGCGGATGACGAACGGCCTGCGGACCCATATCCCTGAGTTGATCGGAGGGTATCGCGTCACGCGCGTCGTTGATCGTCTGACCGCGACATCATACGATCCGGTCTCGCGCACGGCCTCGCCCCTGCACCCTACGACGGATCCGCTCGATGGTTCGGTGCTCAAAGCGCTGCTTCCCGCACGCGACAACCTGATCATCTTTGAACTGGCCGGGGACGGCGTCGTCGCGGGCGCCCGTCTCGCGATCCGCCCGTCAGGAACAGAGCCCAAGTGCAAGTTCTACGCATCGGTCTGGACTGACGCAGACTGCGATCTGGAGCAGGTCCGGGCCGAAACCGACACACGGGCGAAAGCACTGCAGGAGTCATTCGTCGCACTCGCCCGGAGCTACGCATCAAGCTGAG
>DYKI01000280.1 GCA_020722705.1 Chthonomonas calidirosea
GGTTAAGCCTCGCGCGTGATCGCGATGGGGCGCCCTGTGCGCTCGCTCTCAAGTGCGGCGAAGACGATTTCGTGGCTCAGGGCTGCATCCTCCAGATTGCAGTGCGACTCGACGCCCGACAGCACGCACTCGACGAAGTGGTCTAACTCCCCCTGGAATGGGTGGTGCCGTACGTCGCTGGAGTCAGGTCGGATGGCGGGCAGCTCCACCCAGTCGTTCTGTCCCGGGAACTTGTGCGACCACACGCGGTTGTCGAACACGGTGCCGCGGTCGCCGAAGATCCTTATCGGGAAGGCGTACGGCATGATGCAGTCGGCATTGACGGTCACCTTGCCGACCGCTCCGTTGGCGAACCGGACGATGACGACCTCAAGGCCGTCGTACTCCATGGGCGGCGCACCCTCAGTCCATGCGTTCAAGATAGGGTTGTACTCGCGCGTCAGCCCCTTGCGGCAGCCGCCCGATACGGCATAGACTTCAACTGGCCTGGCTGCCTCGAACTCGCCGGAGACGGCGAACCACCTGAGTGCGTCAACGGCGTGGCAGCCGCCAACCAGCAGCGCGCTCACGCCCTTCTCGACGGTTCGGGCATCGTGCCACCCGGACCACCAGCTCCCATTGTGGCTCAGGTAGTCGGCCTCGACATAGTAGGGGGTGCCGAAAGCTCCGTCGGCCCCCATCGCCTTGAGCATGCGAAACAGCGGGTTCCAGCGCAGCACAAAGCTCACGATCGTCTTTACGCCGGACTTGCGCACCGCCTCGCGCATCAGTGCCAGCTCGTCGCGGGTGTTGGCCGCCGGCTTCTCGATGACCAGGTGCTTACCCGCTCGCGCAGCCTCGATCACGTTGGCGGCATGGAGGTGCTGCGGCGTGCAGATGGAGACGATATCCACACCCGGATGGCGCAGGGCTTCGGTGAGGCTGTCGTAGATGCCGACACCGCTCAGGCCGCATTCGCGCGCGCGCCGCTCGGCCCCGTCCTTGGTGCGGCTGCAGATCGCGACGACCCGCGTGTTCGGGTTGGCCTCGAACGCCGCGATATGTTGAGACGAGACCCATCCCGCCCCGTGGATTAGGACCGATAACGGCTCCGGCATGGCATCCTCCTTGACGGACCGGGCATGGCTGCCCGTGGAGATGTGATACCCGTTCCAAGCGTGCGCCGCCATTCGGCGCAGGTAGACTGTAGCCGTGTTCTCCCGTCGGAGGCAAGGGCGATGCGCTTTTTCAACACGACCGGGCCGATCATTCCCGGTGACCACTACTGCATAGACCCTCTTCGCAGGATACGGATCGAGGAAGTGGAGCATCTCATCGAGACGATGCGCTACTTCGTGCTGCACGCGCCCCGTCAGACAGGCAAGACGACGTGTCTGCTGGCCCTGATGCGGCATCTCAACGCTGCTGGGCGCTTCAGGTGTTCCTACGCCAACGTTGAGGCCGCGCAGGCCGCAAGGGGCAGCTACGAGAAGGGCATACCGATCATCGCGGAAAGGATCGCCGCAGGCGCTCAGAGGACATCAGGGGACGAGTGGCCGACGCAGCATTTGCCTGAGATGATCGCCGGGGCGACCCCGGGATCGCTCGTGGTCGAACTGCTGTCGCACTGGAGCGCTGCGGACGCGCGGCCCCTGGTGCTGCTCCTCGACGAGGTGGATGCCCTTGTCGGCGACACGCTCATCTCCCTTCTGCGTCAGTTGCGGGAGGGCTATGCCACACGTCCGGCCTCATTCCCTCAGAGCGTCATATTGTGTGGCGTTCGTGATGTTCGCGATTACAGGA
>DYKI01000281.1 GCA_020722705.1 Chthonomonas calidirosea
GCATCAAACATATTCCAGGTGTCTTGTTCTGGCAGTTTTTCAGCGACCTGTTAAGGAGTTTTCTTCCGCCGATCCAGTTTTATGGGATAGACGGCCACGAGATCAAGGGAGCACTTGATCCGGCCCCTTCGCCGTCGTATTGTTTGCGTTTGGTCCGGAGCGGAGGGGAGTCGAGGTCGAACGGAGGAGCCAGCAGGGGTGTCGCGACGGCCCGAGCGTGCGGCCGTAGCGAGGATCTCGACGACGAAGGGGCGGCCCGCCGGGGTCTCTGCCGCCAGCCGCGCGAACTCATCCGGCCTGCGATAGTCCAGACTGCTGTGCGGGCACTCGGAGTTGCACTCCTCGCGACAGGCCTCGACCTCGCACCGCGCCTCGGCCAGCGTCGTGAACCAGCGAACGTTCAGGCACTCGCCGCGCAGGCGGCAGTTGAGACTTTCCATGCGGCCGTTCGGCATCGGCCGGCCCGGCTGAGTGCGTGTCAGCTCAATCCTCTGCTATTCACACCAGCCGAGAAAGTGCCGCGAAGTGAACTCCGGCCCGTTGTCGCAACCGAGCGAGGCCGGTTTGCCGCCCTCCGCAATCATCCGGTGCAACCCTCTCGTCCCGCGCTGCGACCCTGGGCAGCCATCCGCCTCGATGGCCGGGCGCTCACGCGTGCAGCTGTCCAAGATCCTCAGCACCCGGAGTCTCCGGCCCGTCGCCAGCGAGTCCATGACAAAGTCGATCCTCCAGTTCTGCTTCGGTGCCGCAAGCATCGCTGGCGGCTGCGCCAACCGTTGCAGGCGCTTGTGCTCCAACCGCCGCACCGCCAGATGCTCCTCGCGACAATTCTGGTACAGCTTCCTGTGATTCACTCGTCAGCCCCCGCGGACCAGCAGCAGCCCCGGCGCGGCTTGCTCACTTCCAGGCCGTCCCACTTCGACTTCCACGCCTAGCGCCGCTTCGCTCACGCCCAGCCCGCGCGAGATCTCCCTGGCCTTCTTCCCCGCCTCCATCTACCTCACCGCACCGATCACCTGCTCCTCCGTGTACCGGCTTTGCTTCATCGCTAAAAGCCCCTTTTGAGTTGGATCACCCGGAGCTCTATAGTATCGGCTAGTAGGGAAAGCGGGGAACAAGTCAGGGCGGCTTGCCAAGCACCGCTGACTTGTCGCGCGGGACTGCGTGGACTGGAAGCAGGAGCTGGGCCTGGGCCATTTTGAGGGGCGTTCGCGGCGGGGCGTTCGCAGTCACGCGGCACTGCGCACCGCAGCCTACGCGTTCCTGGTGGTGGAGAGGAGCCGTTATCGGCACAAGCATCTCCAGATCCCCGAAACTTCCGCAGGGCGTCTGGGCCAGAGGCGGCAGCGGGAGTCGGGCTCGTGGGCTCATTTTCTATTTCGTGTTTTTCCCGCTCAGAACGCCCCATCCGGCACCCCCTCTGCTGGGCATGGACTGGCATCCCTGGAGGGCGCTGCGGCCAAAAGCTGCCCATTGCGAGGGTGTCTACGAAGCCGCCGCAATCATGCGAGGGTGGTCGGCTGTGGGGTGCGATGTCAAGGCAACAGCGGGCCGGAGTGGAGGCGGCGACGCACCGGATCGGGCGAACTCCCTGCCGGGATTCATGCGAGGCTGTGAGGTCGATCGGCTTGCTCGATTGGGCCGGCAAGTCTCATGCGCAGCCGCTCGCCGTGGAATGCCATGGTCTTGTAACCACGCGCTGCAAAACACGGGTCTATAAGACTCCAAAACCTCCGCTTTCCCGATTCGCGCCTAATATACAGTAACTGTAT
>DYKI01000282.1 GCA_020722705.1 Chthonomonas calidirosea
GGCCGCGCGCGAATGCGTAAGAAAGTAGATCGGTTGGCCGCGGCGATGGAGAGGGGGATCGACATCGCGACCGTGCTGGGAGATCGTAGGCGCATGGCCAAGTCCCAAACCGACCGGCGGGCGCCGACCGATGACATCCCGCTGCCGTTCCTGGCGGCCTACCACGAGCTGTTCGACAGCAACGACCTGTGGGCGGCCGCTCGCCAGATGGGAGCGGTGACTCGCGAGCGCAAGGTGGACGTGAGCGCTCTGGTCGAGTCGTCGGTGCTGGCGATGTCGGGTTTGCCGGGCACGCAGACGACGATCTTCGCCAACTACATCCAGCTCACCGGCCAGACCCTCGCGCCGTCGGCGTTCTACGACCGCTTCACGGTGCCCTTCGCCAACCTGATGGCCGACGTGAGTCGCCGGGCCATCGCCGCCGTACGTGCGGTCGAGCCCACGCTGCGTGACATCGACGAGCTGGAAGGACTGCTCCGGCACTTCGTCGACGTGCAGGTCGCCGATTCGACCTGCCAGGTCCTCCGCAAGCTGGCCGCTCATTGGTCGCCGTCGACCAGCCCGAAGCGGCCGGCCTCGTTCAAGCTCCACTCGGTCATCTCGCTGAAGGACAACCTGCCCGTCGAGCAGCACCTCTCGCCTCAGCGTGACCACGACAACCCGCAGCTCGCCGATGAGGCGCTCACCCCCGGCGCACTCTTCCTGGCCGACCTCGGCTATACAGATCACGGCCGGCTGATCCGCCTGAAGCGACGCGGCGTGCATGTGCTGATGCGGCTCAAGAGCAACGAGGACCCTCGCATCCGCCGCGTGTATGTCGGCGTCGGCGACAAGCGTCTCTGCCGAACGATGAAGCTCGACGAGGCGCTCGGGCTGGGTGCCCTCAACTTCAAGAGCGGGCGCCTCGATGTCGACGTCGTGATCACTGGCAAGCTGGACGGAGAGACCGTGGAGGAGGTCTTCCGTGTCGTCGGCATCGCTCCGACCGATGGCGGCGAGGACCGCTATTACCTGACGACGGTGCCCAGAGACATCCTCACGCCCGACGACGTCGCGCTCAGCTACACCTTGCGCTGGGAAATCGAGCTGCTCTGGAAGCACATGAAGACCGGCGTCGGGCTCGCTGCGATTCGCGCCTGGCGCCCCGCCGCGATCTTCGCTCTCGTTCATGCCAAGATCGCGGCGGTCGCCCTCGCCCGACTTCTGGAGCTTGCAGCCAAGCCAACGACTGCTGACCACGCCATCGGTCAGCTCGCGATTGTGCTCACGCTCAATCGTGCAGTCCCCATGATCATCGCGCTGCGCATGCGTGGACAGAACGTCGATCTCGTGGAGATGGAGCGGCGCATCGTGCTCCTTGCAACGATCCTCGGCCGCTCACGCCGTCAACGCCGAGAACGGGCCAGAAAGGCCCAACGCAAGGAAATCACTGGCCGTGCTTAACCGATCGCGCATGCTTCTGACCCCGCCCGTCCACGAGGTGGAGAGCGAGATCCGCGAGGTGCACGCGTTGGTCGCGCCGATGTCGATCAAGACGAGCGACAAGGTGAAGAAGGTGCTCGTCCACATGCTCCGCTTCTGGGTCGAGCGCGGCACGGAGCGCCTCCGGAGCTCGCCGATCGAGCTCCCTACGGCACACGCCGAGCGCTTCACCCGCGAGGTGTGCCAGTCGAAGATGATCCTGCCCGTGCTCGGCAAGGCCATCTTCCCGTACTTCTCGCGGAGCAAGCTCGACTACTCGCTCGTCGCGAGCATCCTCCAGGTCAGG
>DYKI01000107.1 GCA_020722705.1 Chthonomonas calidirosea
CCGTCGCTGCGCCATGGGCCTTCGGAGGATACCGCCTACGTTCCGCCGAATAAGGCGTTATCCCCTGCGTGAGGTGCGACCATGATCCGACTTGGCGGTCCTGTATGGGCCGATCCGAGTGATGTTGAAGGGTGGGTTGCGGCCCATAAGAAGGCCGGCTATACGGCATGCTATTGTCCGCTCGACGGGTCGGCATCCGACGATGCGGTCCAAGATTTGGTCAAGGCCGCCGCCGCTGCGGACCTGATGATCGCCGAGGTCGGCGCATGGAGCAACCCGCTGGCGTCCGATGAGGCGACACGCCTTGCGGCGCTTGAACGATGCAAGCAGCAGCTCGACGTGGCCGACCGCGTGGGCGCCCGCTGCTGCGTGAATATCGCGGGCTCGCGGGGCTCCAAGTGGGACGGTCCCGACCCTCGGGACATGACCGACGAGAGCTTCGACCTGATTGTGGAGACGGTGCGCGACATTATAGATTCCGTCAAGCCCACGCGCGCTTACTACACGCTGGAGACCATGCCCTGGATGTATCCGCATACGGTGGACAGCTACGAGCGGCTCATGCGCGCCATTGACCGACCGCAGTTTGCCGTCCACCTCGATCCGGTGAACATGATCTGCAGCCCGAGCATCTACTTCAATAATGGGGCCATGATCCGCGAGAGCGTGCAGCGGCTCGGGCCGTGGATCAAGAGCTGTCATGCCAAGGACATCGTCCTTCAGCCCAATCTGACGACGCACCTTGATGAGGCGCGGCCCGGCACCGGCGGATTGGACTACCGCGCTTTCCTCGAATCGCTCGATGCCCTGGTGGGCGATGTGCCGCTGATGCTGGAGCATCTCACGACGGCGCAGGACTACGATCTGGCGGCAGGCTACATTCGTTCGGTGGCCCATGCGTGCGGCGTGCCGCTCCGCGGCGAAGCGTAGGGGCGCCATTCATGGCGACCATGTATCGAGCATTGCTGGCGGTTGCCTTGTGCCTGGCGACGTCGGGGGCGTCGCCGGAGCAAGGGCGTCGGACGTACCTGCGCCTGCCCGTCTCCACTTACCGCGACAAAATGCGGGCAGCCTGGATCGGCCAGATGGCGGGCGTGGCATGGGGCGGACCCACGGAGTTCCGGTGGCAGGACAAGATCATCCCCGAGGCCGACATGCCGGCATGGAAGCCGGAGATGATCAACCATGCGTTCGGGCAGGATGACCTGTATGTTGAGATGACCTTCCTGCGTACGCTGGAGCAATACGGTCTCAACGTGTCCATCCGGCAAGCGGGCATTGACTTCGCCAACAGCGAATATGCCCTCTGGTGCGCCAACAACGCGGGCAGAACGAATCTGCGCAGCGGCATAGCGCCGCCGGATTCCAGCCACCCGAAGTTCAACAAGTGCCCCAACGACATTGACTACCAGATCGAGGCCGACTACTCGGGGATCATTGCGCCCGGCATGCCCAACTGGCCGATTAAGCTCGGCGAGAAGTTCGGGAGGCTCATGAACTACGGGGACGGCATGTATGCCGGGCAGTTCATCGGCGCCATGTACTCCGCAGCATACTTCGAGGATGACATTCCGACGGTCGTCGAGACGGCGCTCAAGGCCATACCCGCGGAAAGCCAGTATGCCGAAATGGTACGCGACCTGCTGGCGTGGCATCGTGCCGATCCTGACGATTGGCAGAAGACGTGGCGGCTGATCCAGAGGAAGTACCGGCAGAACCCCGTATACCAGCAGGCATCCAATGGCGGGATTGACTGCAAGATCAACGGAGCCTACGTGCTGCTGGGCCTGCTCTACGGCAAGGGCGATCCGGACCAGACCATCATCATCTCAACGCGGGCGGGCATGGACTCGGACTGCAATCCGTCCTCTTCGGCGGGCGTGCTCTTCACCATGCTCGGGACCCGGCGTGTACCCGAGCGTTTCACGAGCGCTCTCGATGAGAGGCCACGTTTCAGCCACACAGCCTACAACATGGCCGGGCTCATGGCTGTGAGTGAGAAGCTGACGCGCGAGATCGTGCGTCGGTCCGGGGGCCGGATCGTCCGCGAGAACGGCGAGGAGGTCTTCTTGATCCCCGTCGAGGCGCCGAGACCGAGCGCCCTTGAGTTGAGCTGGGCGCCGGGACCCATCGAGGGAAGCCGGTTTACGAAGGCCGAGATGAAGAGGATCCGCTTCGCGGGGTTTCAGGAGGAGATGCAGAAGGCGCTGACGCGCTTTGCGAAGGGATGGAAGATATCCAGGTGCGGCCGCGACATGCAGCCCGGCCTCTACCCCGAATGGAACGGTCGCAAGAACGTTTTCGTGACCCATCCGCTCGAGCGGGGAGTGGCCTGTGTGCTCTCCCGTTCGGTCAAGCTTCCTGCCGGTCGCGGCTCGGCCTTGCGGCTAACCGTAGGACACCATCCCAACGGCGATTGGGACCTCATTGTGCGCGCTGACGGCAGCCAACTGCTCCGGCGGAAGGTCGGCAAGGACACTGCGCCCGGCGGCTGGCTCGACGTGAGCGTGGACCTTGGCGCATACGCCGGCAAGACCGTCAACATAGAGCTCGTCAACGAGCCGACAGACTGGATGTGCGAGGCGGGGTATTGGGCACGGATCGAGGTGGCGTCCGGCGACGACTGAGATGTTCCCGGTGTCGCTCCAGTTCGGCTGCATGCGCGGCAGGGTCAGTCTACTCTGGGATCGCTTGCTTTGCGGGTGGTTGGGATGTATAATGTGCGCTTGAGGAACACCGGGTGGCTTGGCCGCTCGGCCCTTACGTTCGCGACCACCAGGAGGAATGTACATGGCTCGTAGGGCATGGTCGGGTCCCGGCAACGGGAAGAGCGCCCTGATGCTGGCTACGGGGCTTGCCGGAGTCATCGCGTTGTTGGGATGCGGCGGAGGCGGCGGCGGCAACGGCGGCGGAGGCGGAGGCGGCGGCACACTTGGACCGTGCGGCAGCGATGCAGCTTCGACTACCCCGGTGGTCTGCGGCAAGGTAATGGCTGATCTGAGCACCGCGCCTGCTCCCGGCGTCGAAGTCATTCTCCGCAACGATGCCGGCGTCGAACTGAAGCGCACAACCTCCGGAGCCGATGGCTCCTTCGTGTTTCGTCCCGCAACGGGAGGTACTCAGATCGAAGTGGCGCCCCCATCGGCGTCTTATGCGACGTCTATGGCAAGGTTCCTGAGCCAGGTATACGATTTCGACCTGCCGAATCGGGCAGGCACCGGCAAGTGCTACATTGGCACAGGCGTCAAGGCCGGCGACACCAACATCGGCACGATCTTCGTCTTCCCGAACTCGAGCCCGCCACCGCCACCGATGGGTGGGTGCCCTCGCTAGGAGTTCGGCAACGGCTCCTGCAGGCGCGGTCTTGCCATGGCTTCGGTCTGGGCGGGCCGCGCCTTCGCTATCGGGCGGGCGTCATCCAGTCGTTGAAACGCCGGGCGACCCGGCGGGAGGCGTAGTGGGCGGCTCGGCGGGAGGCGTAGTGGACGGCTCGGCAGGAGCCTCGCCCTCCCGTAGAGCCTCGCCCTCCCGGGGCCGACCTCGACGGGTGGTTTCGATTGAATGAGACGCATTCTGCCGACGGTCATCGCCCTCGCGGTGATCGGGTTCCTTGCCTGGCTTTTCCGTTTCGCCCAACGTTGGGACCCCGTCGCGGCTCCGGAGGCCCGGGGCGCAGACAACCTGGCCATGATGGCCACAGACGCTGTGATGATCTCGCGCGAACACGGCGTCGTGCAATGGCGCATGCGCGTTGACCGAATAGACCTCAGGCGTCCGAGCGGAGCCGACATCACCGACTTCGCCGCCGTGGACTTCCTCGGGATTCGCGAAGGTGAAGTGTTCGATGGCGGCAGGCGCGTGGCAACGTTTCAGGCACGGGAAGCCGCCTACGAGCGGCCCACCAAGCGACTCGACGTCCGGCGCGCGATCAGGCTGTCGTCTGTCGAAGGAAACCGATTCGCCAGCGAACGCTGCCTGTGGACCGAGCAGGACGAGTTCGCACGGTTCCCTGAGGGCGCTACGGCCACCATACAGGGCGATAGTGTCCGGGCGCCGACTATGATCTATTCGACGCGCTCGGGGGTGCTGCAATGCCCGGACGGGGCAGAGGCCGTCATCAGGGGCAAGCCCGTGACGGCGCGAACGCTCGATTGGGACACCGTCCGGCGGGTCGTCCGCTGCACGGGCCCGGTCACCGGCGATCGCGGCGGAATCCGGTTCAGCGCCGCCTATGCTGAGCTCAATCTGAAACTGCGGACCATTCGCGTCAACAAAGGGGCTCTCGACCTGCGTATAGATAGCAACATGAGCGGAGCAGGACGATGACGCGCACTCGATCAAGCGGCATGGCCGCTGTCTGGATGGCTGCCGGTTCCCTGATGGTGATCGGAGCCGTGGCTGTCGCCAGGCAAGCGCCCAAGCCGCCGGCGAAGTCCGAAGTCGCCCCTAAGAAGGCTGCCGACCAAGGGCGTCCCTGGCATATGACCTTCGAGGAGCTCATCCACAACGATGCGACCGGCGAAGGGGAGGCTGCGCATGTTGTGGCCACATCGGATCAGGATACGGTCATCAAGGCCGACTTGATCACGTGGAACGACAAGCGCATGACGGCTCGGGCGATCGGCAACCTGACGATGTCGGATGAGCAGGCTGAGGGAACTGCCGAACGTGCCGACATCCAGTATGCGAAATCGAAGCGGCTGCTTGTCCTGACGGGCAACGTTCGGATGACGCTGAAGCCTCGCAAGGCCGAGGGGGTCAAGCCAGGAGGCGCGCCGGCGGCCGGCTCGGCGGGAGCCTCGCCCTCCCACGGAGCCTCGCCCTCCCACGGAGCCTCGCCCTCCCATGGAGCCGGCTCGGCAGGAGCCTCGCCCTCCCATGGAGCCGGCTCGGCAGGAGCCTCGCCCTCCTATGGCGCTTCGTCTGCCACGGACGACGCTGCCGAGGCGCGTCGGTATCCGATCGAGGTCACGTGTGATCGCGTGGACTACGAGTATGCGAGAGATCGGCGTCATGCAGTGCTGACCGGGAACCTGCGCGCTGTCCAGAAGCTCAAGGACTACAGCCGGACACTGACCGCCGAGCGAGCCGAGTGGTTCGGCCTCGAAGAGAAGGTGGTCATCACGGGCCCGGCGCGTGTCGAGGATACCAAAGGACGCAAAGGCGAGACACCTGATGATGTGATCATCTACACCAGGGAGGGGCAGGAGACCATCCGGCTTCGCAAAGGGGTGTACTCAATGCCGATCGAAGACGATACGATGCCGCCGGCGCAGCCTCCGGACAAGGCGTCTCCACCGCCCGGCGGGCCTTCCGACAAGCCGCGAGCGAAGTGACCACGCTCCGATCGGTATAATGACTGCACTGTGAGATTGCCGCCAAAGACCGTTAACCGCGTCGTATTCGCCCTGTCCCTGTTGGGCAGCGCCATTGCGCTCTATCTGACGCTGGCACATATGAACTATCTCGCCCTCACGTGCGGCGAGATACCAGGCTGCGCCGAAGTGGCCGCGCATCCTACGGCGCGCGGGTTCGGCATCAAGGGCCTCGAGTATCTTCCGACGGCGCTGTTTGGCCTCGCCATGTTCATGTTCATGGCGGCGTTGAGCTTTGCTCGGGCCACAGCGGCCGATGCCTCACGAGTGCGCCTGATCGGAACCATCCAGCGGCTCGTGGCGGTTTCAGCGGTGATGGTATCCGCATGGCTCTCCTATGTCGAAGCCGCGATTATCCGCGCGTGGTGCCAGTGGTGCATAGCCTCGGCCATCGTGACCGTGCTCGTATTGCTCGTGCTGTTACTCGAAAAAGCTCCCACTCGGAGAGACACTCAGACATGAACTCAGGTGAAACCAAGCTGTTCCTTGGAATACTGGTGGCCGCTGTGGTTCTGGCGTCGGTTGCCATCTACCCGGCCATCGTGGCCGCTCGCAACACGCCTGCAACGATCGAGAAGATCCGTGATCCGGTCAAGGCGAAAGTAACCCGTGCCGACCTGTTTCCCAAGGGCGCCTGGCACAAGGGCGACCCGAAGGCGCCTTACTTGATCGTCGAGTTCGCCGACTACCAGTGCCCGATGTGCGCGACGGCTGTGGATGAAGTCAAGAACGTGCTCGCCCAGCACAAGGACAAAGTGTGCTACGTCTTCCACGGCATACAGATCCAGGCCAGCCATGCGACGGCCCTGCTATTGGCGCAGGCCGCCGAAGCAGCCGGCGAACAGGGCAAGTTCTGGGAGATGCATGAGGCGCTGTTCAAGAATCAGGGCCGATTCCGCGGCTTGCCCGATGTGGATGCGATTGATGAGGTCATGCGCATCGCACGGCAGCTCAAGCTCGACATGATGAAGTTCAGCGCCGACCTTCGGCGGGACGCCGTCCTGAAGCGACAGGAGCGTTCCGGCAAGATAGCCATCGAGGCGGATGTCAACGTGACTCCGTCGTTCTTTGTCGTCACGCCCGACAACCAGACGCTGAAGCTTGCCAGTCTGAAGGAGCTTGTCGTCTGGGCGACCAAGCCCGGCAACATCAAGTAGCCGTGAAACTGGGCATCGAGGGGCGGGTCGCGATGGTCGCGGCTGCGTCGAAGGGCATCGGGCTTGCCGCAGCGTGCGCGCTTGCCCGCGAAGGATGTCGAGTGTCAATCTGCGCGAGAGGCGCAGGGGGGCTCGAGGCCGCCCGCGACAGGATCAAGGGCGAATCGGCATCGGCGAGTGTCCTGACGATCAGCGCCGACGTGTCTGTTGCCGCCGACCTCGAACGATGGCACAGTGCCACCGTCGCGAGCATGGGGCCTGCGGACATACTGGTCACCAACACGGGCGGTCCGCCCGCCTCCCTTTTCATGGACCTGACGGATGACCAATGGGAGGTCGGCTTCCAGAGCACACTGATGAACGTCGTGCGCCTGAGCCGGCTGGTTATTCCGGACATGCAGAGCCGGGGATGGGGCCGCATCATCCACCTGACCTCGCTGGTGGCCAAGCATCCGTCGGACGATCTCACCATCTCGACCACCTTGCGCACGGGCATTTCGGCCCTGACGCGCACGCAGTCCAACCAGTTGGCCCGTTCGGGGATCAGGGTGAACGCCGTCCTGCCGGGCAACACGATGACCGACAGGGCGATCCAACTCGCCGAAGTTCGCGCTCGTGCGCGAGGCATCACTCGGGACGAGGCGTTGCAGGCCGCAGCCGATGCCATCCCGGTTGGGCGTCTGGCGGAGCCGTCGGAGATAGGCGATGTGGTGGCGTTCCTGGCCTCGGAACGGGCATCGTACATAACGGGTGTCTCGCTATTGGTTGACGGAGGCGTTGCGCAATGTCCCATCTAGTCACAAGGACCCCTTCACTCCGTCGTGCAGCGGTCGCTCGCATTGTTGCCGTATGCGGGGCAGCCGCGCTCTGCATGGCAACACTGAGTGCCCTGTACGCGATCACGGCTCCTGCAGGAGCGCTCCTCGGTCAGACGCTTGATGAGTTCGCCCAGAGGCGAGCCAAGTTGCGTCAGTCTGTCGGTGACGCCGTAGTGCTGATCGTATCGCCTCGCGCGGATGACGATCGCCTCCGTTATCGGCCATCGAACGAGATGGTGTATCTGACGGGTGTCGAAACGCCCGGCGCCGCAGCGGCGCTGCTGCCGGCCGGCAACAGCCTTGGCTCCAACACGGCGCTCTTCATGCCGGGAAGCCCTGACGAGGCTGCGGAGGCTCGGCGAACGGGTATTTCATGCGTGCGGGCGACGGCCGATATGTGGGAGAGCATCGCCGAGCCCCTCAAGCGCGCCGCATCCGTGTACATTGTGGGGCCTGTGGGCGAGCGGGGCATCCACACCGCATCCGGTGCGATCGAGGCCCGCATCAAGACTGTCAACCCGAAGGCAGAGGTTCGGGACATCCGGAGGCATCTGGCGTCGCTTCGGTGCGTCAAGTCCGCTGGCGAGCTCGCCAACATCAAGAGCGCCATTGCGGCGACCATGCGGGGATTCTCCGTGGCGGCCAGAGAGATCAAGCCCGGCGCCACCGAGCTGGCTGTCGAGGGCTTCGTCCTGTTCGGTTTCCGGCAGGCAGGCGCACCCCGCGAAGGGTTCCCTGCCGTGGTCGGCTCAGGACCCAACTCCATCGTCCTGCACAACGATCCGACATCGAGGCCGCTGGAGAAGGGCGAGACACTTATCGTGGACATCGGCGCCGAGGTGAACTGCTACACCGCCGATCTTACGCGCACCTTCCCTGTCGGTGGCCGGTTCACGCCGCGTCAGCTCGCACTCTATGAGTTGGTCCGGTCGGTCCAGACAGCGTGCGAGAAGCACGTCGTTGCCGGCAAGACGACCTGGGGCGAGATCAACGACTTCGCCCGCCGGAAGTTCCGCGAGAGCCCCCTTCGGGCCGCTGCGCAGGACGGAACGATGCACACCATGGACCGCTTTTTCGTGCATGGGCTTGGCCATTGGCTGGGCCTTGATGTGCATGATGTTGGTGTGAGCGGCCCCATGCCGGTTGGAAGCGTGATCACCATCGAGCCTGGCCTCTACATCGCATCCGAGAGCATCGGGATCCGCATCGAAGACGACTACCTCGTTACGGAGACCGGCGTGGAGAAACTGTCGGCGGCTCTGCCCAGCGACGTCCAGGCGATACAGCGCATGATGCGGGGCCGTTAGGCGACGGCCCCGCACTCATCAATCGCCCGTCCCACCCCGTTCGAGGTCCTGCAGGGCTTTCCCCAGCTCGTCAAGCGCAGCATCGTAGTTACGCTGCTGTTCTCGCGCTCGACGATAGGCTTCCGAAGCGCGCTTGATCAGCTCCCGAGGCGTGGTCGGTCGCTCGAGCCCCATGGATGCGCCTGGGGGGCTTTGCGTGACTGTCTCAGAGGGTGCTGCGGTCTCACCCGGCGCTCGGCCTCGTCGCCGCCCGTGCCCTGCTCCCAGGGCGTCCACTGCCTCTTCGAGTGTCGGTCTCATCACAATGCGGTCGCCACTGGCCAGGACCACCTGGTTGATCTCCGGAATGCTCGCGGCTCCCGGCCCGGAAGCCTGAACGTAGAGTGGTAGAGCATACAGCAGGCTGCGGCCGATCGGAATCGCCAGCAGGTTGCCCCATATGACGCGTGACCCGCGCTGGCCAAGGAGTGTGACGGTACGGGAGATGTCCTCCTGCGCATTGATCTGCGCCATGATCTGTTGCGGGCCATTGACGTTGACGCCCTTGGGGAATCGGTACACGAAGAGCTGGCCATAGTCGTCGGGATCGCACTTGGCGCACAACCAACCCGACATGTTTTGAGTCCGCGTCGGCGTGAAGGGCGTCATGAGAAGAAACTCGGTATGGGCTGCTCCTGGCAGCCGCATGTTGACGTAGTACGGGGTCATCCTTCCGGCTCGGCCCATCCCGTCTTCGTTGGCGGCGCCGGGGTCGGGCGGAACCTCCCACTGGTCTTCCTTGCCGTAGTACACGCGCGCATCGGTCATGTGATAGATCGAGTAGATGTCACGCTGGATACGGAACAGGTCCTCCGGATAACGCAGATGCGCCTTGAGCCCGTCGGGCATTTTGGAGATGGGCTCAATCAGACCGGGGAAAACGCGCTTCCACAGGCGCAGTATCGGGTCCGATTCATCTACCGCATAGAACGTGACGGTACCATCGTATGCATCCACCACCGCCTTGACCGAGTTACGGATGTAGTTGAAGCTCTGGGTGACGAGAGCGCTTCCTGTTCCGACTTCGGATTGGCGCGAGTAGGGATAGCGGTTAGTGACGGTGTAACCGTCCATGATCCACACCAGGCTGCCTCTGTGGACGACGATGTAGGGGTCGTTGTCCCAGTTGAGCCATGGTGCCAGCGTCTGCACCCGCTCGCGCACGTTGCGGCGGAAGAGAATGCGGCTCTGAGGCGTCAGGTCGCTCGATAGGAGCATATTGAAATCGCCCAGACGCATGGTCCACGCCAGTCGGCGAAAGTAGCCGCCAATCCGCGCGCCGCCCTTGCCCGAGTATCGCGTGCTTACGTTGCCCTCGGGGCCAGGATAGTCCAGTTCGTCCTGCTTCGTGTTGATGAAAACGTAGTCGTTGACCAGCTCGCCGTAGTAGATCTGCGGGCGCTTCAGCTTCAGCTCGGACACGGAGGTCTCGACCGGTATCTGGCCCATGAAGTACTCGGGCAGACCTTCGCTGTCCACCCGGTTTACGGGGCTCATGACGACTCCATAGCCGTGCGTGTACTGGAGCCGGAGGTTGACCCATGTCCGAGCCTGAGCCGGCAGTCCTTCCGAGTAGAGCTCGCGCGGCGACACCATCACCTGACGATACTGATCGCCCAGTCGGTACCGATCCACGTCAATGTTGAAGTCGCCGGTGGTGAACGAGGCGAACTCGGGCAGTCTGAACCGGTAGTACTGCCTCAACGCCTGCTTGGCCTCGTAGACGGCGCCCAGTTGGGGCCAGTCCCAGAGGCGGATGTTGTTGATGGTCTCGCTGTTGCTGGAAAGATCGGCGGCCTGCAGCGGAGCCACCGACGGCACGGCCTCTTCCTTCACCTTGTCGAGGCCGTATGCCTGACGGGTGAACTGGATATCCCGCTTGATGAACGGCTGCTCGGCTGTGAACTGGTTGGGCACAACCCGGAACCTCTGCACAAACCCGGGCCACACGGAAACCATCAAGAACGAGCCGATCAGCCACAGCGCGACACCTGCCGCCGGCATCGCGAATGGCCTGCCGCGCGACGTATTGACCATGCAAAGCAGTCCGACGACCACCATCAGGACGGCCTGAAGCACCTGCCCCGGCACGCGAGCGTGGATATCCGTGTATCCGGCACCGACGAACGCACCGTTGTTCGACCAGAGCACGTCGTAGCGAGCCAGCCAGTGGCCCCAGGCGAAGATCAACGCAAAGATCGCGGCAAGCCAGAGGAGGTGTTTGCGCACCGAGGACGGAACCGCGGCGAGCGAACCTCCTACAAAGTCGGCCGCCCGTTCGCCGTAGTGGATGATCGCTGCTCCGACAGCGGCAGCCCCAACAGTGAAAAGGAGCCAGCTCTGGATGAAGCCGAGGAAGGGAAGCCTGAAGGCATAGAAACCGATGTCCTGGCCGAAGACCGGGTCTTTGACGCCGAATGCCTCGGCCCGCGTGAACTGCATGTACTCCGACCAGTGCGTGCTCGCATTGCCACCCACCAGGAACGCAAGGAAAATCGCGCCGCCGACACCGAGCCAGCGCGTCGCAGCGCGCGCGATCTGCGCATAGACCTCACGCTCGGGATCCATGTATCGCGGCCTTGCCTGCCGCGCATTCAGACGTCCGGCCAGCCAGACGTTGAAGTAGAACACGAGGAAAAACAGCAGGCCCAGGCCGAAGAAGAGGGTCAGGCGCGCTCCAAGGATCGTGGTGTAGATCGCGGGTCGGCCTATCTCAATGAACCAGAGCCAGTCCGTATAGAGCCGAGCAAGCTGGTACCCGAAGACGACGAATATGGCGATGGCGGCAACGACGACAATCCGTGTCAGCCGAAGCCAAGTCGGGGCCTCTCGGCGTGCCCCTCCCGTGGACATGGTCGCTGATCCCCCTTGTGCAGGTCGGCTTGGCCGCCCTTGTTCTCGCTGAGTATATCACAGCGGCGATTGCCGCGCTTTCGGTGACCATGATCACGCCATGTAGCACGCCGGTCCGAGGGAGGGACGGCGTCCTCGCCGTCCGAAATGGGAGGGGCGGCGTCCCCGCCGTCCGGAAACGGGGGTCATCG
>DYKI01000283.1 GCA_020722705.1 Chthonomonas calidirosea
CGGGCAAGAATCGCGTTTTTGCGCGTACGGAGAGCGCTGGCCCCCGACTTGTGCACTACTCGTGAGGAGTTGGGTGCTACGAGAAGGTGAAGCACTGCAGCCGTTGCGATGCGACGATGAGGTGATCGACGAAGCGATGACAGCCGGCGAGATACACTTTGGCGCGTCGGCCACTCTGGGCGATGCGAGCGGCGACGTAGACGAAGGCTTGGCGGAACCACTTCCATTCCCAGCGGCTGGTTTCCTTGGGCAGGGCCAGCAGACTGAGCCAGGCGCGCAGGCACCAGGCGAGTTGGCCGGCCATCAAGAAGGCACTGTTGGCCAGCAGTTCGCCGGTGGGCATGCGGAGGGCGGCGATGCCGTTCTTGGCTTGCTCGATGATGTTCTCCTGGTCGCATCGGCCGTAGGCAAAGCAGAGCACCTCGCCGGGGTCCATCTCACGGCGAGGGATGTTGGTGATGATGAAGCGGTAGACGTAGTCGGTGTAGAGAAGCTGTTGACCTGGGCGAGTCTCGACGAGCTGGCGTTTGACCACGACGCGGAAGGTGCTGCCGATGAGGCCGAACTCCTTCAGCCCGCCTGGGATGGTGTAGTCGAACTCGGCCGCCCACTGCTCGATGGTGCTCAGCGTCTTATAGCCGCGTTCGCAAGCCTTGCGGGCGCGGACACGTTTACGTTTGCGCCGGTGCTTCCGTCGAGGGTTGGTCTGAGCACGCTTCGGGGCGGCGTGAGCGGAGAAGGGAATCCATGCGGATTCCGGCAGGTTTTCGGCCATTTCCTTGAGGCTGGCGTAGCTGTCCATCACCAGGGCGAAGCCGGCGTGACGATGCACGCACTCGGCGATGATGGCCTTCTGGTAGAAGGCGCTGTCGCCGCGGACGTAGACCTTGTCGAAGTGCCGCTGCACCATGGGCAGGACTTCCTTCAGGGCCGCCGCGGCGCCGTCCGCGCTGGCGGCGTTGCCAGGGCGATTGAGGGTCCGCAGCAATTCACGCGTCTCGGCCAGCGTGAGCAGGAGCGGATGATAGGACCACTTGCCGGTGTAGGAGAAGTCGGCGCCCTGCTTGCATTCGCCATAGACGGGCTTGATCGTCGAGTCCATGTCGATGGTGGCCACGGCCTTGCGGGCGTTGGGCATCTGCCGCCAGACCTTTTCGCGAGCATGGTCGATGACCTGCTGGAAGGCGCGGAGGTTCGAACGGTTGAAGCGGCGGAGAAAATCGCCGGCGGTGCTGGGGTCGGGGATGCGGCAAGCCCCGGTCAGATGCTTGACCGCGTCGGAGTGCTGCAGGTTGGCGATGTCCTCGATGCACAAGCCCCCGACGTACTGGTTGTACGCGTGGGTGAGCAGATGGTCGGACTCAAAGTAGGGAAGCTTGAGCTTCAACAGATACATGGACGCGTTGATGTCCCGGTCAATGTTCAGCCGCATGGCCAGATCGTGAGCCAGGGCCAGCCCGCCGTACGGCGTGACCTCGCCTCGCTCCTGGATCGCGACGCGAACCTGGCGGTTGCGGATCACCGGCCGCTCATCCCCCGGCCACAGCATCGGCTGATCCTGATGCCGCTGAATTTTGCGAGTTCGGGGACGTTGGCGAACACGACGGGATCGGGTAGACTGCTGCACCTGAAAGGCCTCCTTGCCTTCGAGTTACTGACCTTGCCAAAGACACAGTATATCGCGGCTTGAAGGCCTTTCCTATGCGCGAAGCCAGTTGTGCTCGCTTATTTTGGGACTAA
>DYKI01000284.1 GCA_020722705.1 Chthonomonas calidirosea
AAGGCAAGACGCCGCAGAACTCCTCGCTGCCCCCCAGCACCCAGCATCCGCACGCGCGGCGGGATCGTCTCAGAATGGCCATTTCGTCCTTGAATTGAGGTTGACGGATTCGGTGGAAAACGGTGTGGTTTGCCGGGGGGGTTCTGTCAACACGGCAACCGTGTGCAAGGAGGTTCACGGAAATGGCCAGATTGCCCATTGTCTCATGGATTGGAAACGCGGCGGCGGTTTTGACGGGGGGATGGGGGGCGGTTTCTCGACAGGCGGAGGAGGCCGGCTGTAGTCGCCAGACTACCTACGATCACGCGGAGAAAGTCGAGGCGGCGGTACGTGACGCGGCCGGCGGCGGACCGTCGCGCGAACAACTCCAGCAGCAACTGCGGCAGCAGGCCGAGCGGATTGCGGTGTTGGAGAAACGCTTGACGCATGCGACGGAGTGTCCCGAGCAAGAACAGCAACGCTTTGCCGCAACCGCCATGGGCCTCAGTTACGGGCAGGCGAGGGAACTGTTGGAAATCGTCGTCAAAAAAAATGTCCCAGCCGGGCGAAGATCGCGCGATGGGTGAAGTCCTGTGCGGAGGCGGCAGGCCGAGTCCTCGATGGCTTGGATCAGGCGTGTCGTGCGCTGGTGGTCACGGGTTGTTTCGACGAGATATTCTTCCACGGCAAACCGGTCTTGGTGGGCGTGGAGCCGCACAGCATGGCGTGGGTGTTGGCAGAGCATGCCGCGGACCGCAGCGGCTCGACATGGACCAAAGCGTTGCAAGGGTTCGACGCTTTGGAGCCAGCGGTCGTGGATGGCGGGCGTGGGCTCCAGCGAGGGCTGGTCGATTTCCAGAAACAGCGGCAAAACGCCGGAAACTCGACTCCCTTGGAGGTGAGCCTGGATGTCTTTCACACCAAGCAAGAAGCGCAACGGGTGTTGCGAAAGCTCTGGAATCGCTTGGAATCGCAGTGGGCGCGGGCGGAAGAAGCCGACCGTCGCGGCGACCGCCGTGGTTTTGGGGCAGCGGCGGCCAAAGCCTGGAAAAAGGTCGAACGGCTGATGGAACGTTATGATCGTGCGGAGCGGGCATGGAAACGGATTGAGGCGGCGTTGGAGCTGTTCCGGCCGGATGGTCGCTTGAACGATCGCGCGTGGGCCACAGGAGAGATCGCCGCGGCGGTCAAAGAACTCGACGGGCCGGAGTGGGGCAAAGTGCGGCGGAGCCTGACGTTCTTGGATCGAATGCAGCATCAGTTGACCACCACGGGCGGAGTTGCGAGAGGCGTTGCTCCGACGATGGTGGCTGCGGCGGCAGTCGGCGACGGTGGCCGCCGACGCTCCGGGCGGAGGACGCCTACTGGCCGCCGCGCTGGTTCAGACGGAGTACTGTCGGAGGGTGGCGGCAAAACTGGGAGGAGTCGTATCGGAGGGTGGCGGCGGTGCTGCGACACACGGTTCGTGCCAGCAGTGCGGTGGAGTGCATGAACAGCGTGTTGCGCATGCACCAGGGGCGGCATCGGACGGTCACTCAGCCGATGCTGGACCTCAAACGGCTGTACTGGAACTGTCGGCCGTTCCACAGCGGCAAGCGTCGGGGGCGTTGTCCGTACGAACTGCTCGGGCTACGGCTGCCCACCACCGACTGGTGGGAACTGCTGCACATGGGCCTTGCAGGTTCGACGCAAGAACTGTCAAGTTCGGAACTTACGATCTGAGACGATCCC